>JANMVM010000284.1:0-3227 GCA_031392695.1 Rubrivivax sp. | reverse complement strand
TACTCGGGGTCGCCGATCATTTCGTTGAGCTGCGCGATCCAGCCCACCGTGCGCGCGAGCGCGAAGATGGCCGTGAACAGGGTCACCGGGATGCCCAGGGCGCGTTGCACGATGCCGCTGTAGAAGTCGACGTTCGGGTAGAGCTTGCGCGACACGAAGTAGTCGTCTTCGAGCGCGATCTTCTCCAGCGCCATCGCCAGCTTGAACAGCGGGTCGTCGTGCAGGCCGGTAGCCGTGAGCACCTCGTGGCAGGTCTCGCGCATGAGCTTGGCGCGCGGGTCGTAGTTCTTGTAGACGCGGTGGCCGAAGCCCATCAGCTTGACGTTGGAGTTCTTGTCCTTGACCTGCTTGATGAACTCGCCGATCTTCTCGACGCCGCCGTTCTTCTGGATGTCGCCCAGCATGTTGAGTGCCGCCTCGTTGGCGCCGCCGTGCGCGGGGCCCCACAGGCAGGCCACGCCGGCTGCGATGGCGGCAAAGGGGTTGGTGCCCGAGCTGCCGCACAGCCGCACGGTGGAGGTGCTGGCGTTCTGCTCGTGGTCGGCGTGGAGGATGAAGATGCGATCGATGGCGCGCACCAGCACGTCGTTGGGCGTGTAGTCCTCGCACGGCGTGGCGAACATCATGTGCATGTAGTTGGCGCTGTAGGACAGCGTGTTCTTCGGGTACATGAAGGGCTGGCCGATGCCGTACTTGTAGGCCATCGCCACCAGCGTGGGCATCTTGGCGATCAGCCGGATGGCGGCAATCTCGCGGTGCACCGGGTTGTTGATGTCGGTGCTGTCGTGATAGAAGGCCGACAGCGCGCCCACCAGGCCCGTCATCACCGCCATCGGGTGCGCGTCGCGACGGAAGCCGCGCAGGAAGAACTGCATCTGCTCGTTGACCATCGTGTGGTTGCTCACGAGCTTGACGAAGTCGCCCTTCTGCTCGACGTTGGGCAGGTCGCCCTTGAGCAGCAGGTAGCAGGTCTCGAGGAAGTCGCAGTTCTGCGCCAGCTGCTCGATCGGGTAGCCGCGGTAGAGCAGTTCGCCCTTGTCACCGTCGATGTAGGTGATGCTGCTGTTGCACGCTGCCGTGCTCAGGAAGCCCGGGTCGTAGGTGAACTTGCCGGTCTGCGCATAGAGCTTGCGGATGTCGATCACATCCGGGCCGATGCTGCCCTTGTAAAGCGGCAGTTCCATGCTCGGGCTGCCGTCGCTGAACGAGAGCGTGGCTTTGACGTCGGAGGGGGTCATGTCACGGGGCCTTTCTTCAGGGGTGAGACGCGGGTTGCTGGCGCAAGACGCCTTTCGGCGCGGATTTCATCAAGGCCAGCACTTCGCGGGCTTCGGGGGTGTCGACCTCACCCTGCAGCTCCTTGCGGGCCAGCAGCAGGTCCAGCAGGTCGTTGTCGGCGAGGTCCATCAGGGCCATGAGCCCCGCAGCCTGCCGGTTCGTGATCGTCTCCTCGTGGTGGCGAAAGAACCGTTCGACGAAGAGGTCGTTCTCGAGCAGGCCGCGGCGGCAGCGCCAGCGCAGCTTGCTCAACAAGCGCTCGTCGATGACTTCGAACTCATCAAGCAGCAGCCGCGGATCCGGCTTTGCCGGTCCGCTGGGTGCGCCCCCTTGGGGGGGAGCGCCGAAGGCGCTGCGGGGGGGGTTCATACAACCCGGCGGACCATCAGCTCCTTGATCTTGCCGATCGCCTTGGTCGGGTTCAGGCCCTTGGGGCAGACATCGACGCAATTCATGATCGTGTGGCAGCGGAACAGCCGGTACGGGTCTTCGAGGTTGTCCAGCCGGCCCGCGGTGTCGTGGTCGCGGCTGTCGGCGATGAAGCGGTAGGCTTGCAGCAGCCCCGCCGGGCCGACGAACTTGTCTGGGTTCCACCAGAAGCTGGGGCAGGCGGTGCTGCAGCTGGCGCACAGGATGCACTCGTACAGGCCGTTGAGCTCATCGCGCTCCTCGGGCGACTGCAGGCGCTCTTTCTCGGGCGGCTGGGTGTCGTTGACGAGGTAAGGCTTGATGCTGTTGTATTGCTTGAAGAACAGCGTCATGTCGACGATCAGGTCGCGGATCACCGGCAGCCCGGGCAGCGGCTTCAGAACGATGGTGCCAGGCAGCGTGCGCATGTTGGTCAGGCAGGCCAGGCCGTTCTTGCCGTTGATGTTCATGGCGTCGGAGCCGCACACGCCTTCGCGGCAGCTGCGACGAAAGCTCAGCGTCGGGTCCACGGCCTTGAGCTTGTTGAGCGCGTCGAGCAGCATGCGCTCGTTGCCGTCGAGCTCGACCTGCAGCGTCTGCATGCGCGGCTTGTCGTCGGTGTCCGGGTCGTAGCGGTAGATCTGGAAGGTGCGCAGGGTCATGTCAGGTCTCCTGCCGGGCCGCCCCGATGGAGACCTACGCCCCCTCGGGGGGTAGCGAACGATGTGAGCTTGGGGGTCATGGGAACTGCCTCGTCAGAAGGTGCGGACCTTGGGCGGCACCGAGTCCACCGTCAGCGGCTTGAGCTGTACTGCCTTGTAGTCCAGGCGGTTGCCCTGCGAGTACCACAGCGTGTGCTTCATCCACACCGCGTCGTTGCGGCCGTTGGGGTGCTCGGGCGTGTCGGGGTAGTCGTCGACCGAATGCGCGCCGCGGCTTTCCTTGCGCGCCGCGGCCGAGACGATGGTGGCCAGCGCGGACTCGATCAGGTTGTCGACTTCCAGCGCCTCGATGCGCGCGGTGTTGAAGACCTGGCTCTTGTCCTTGAGCGTGATGTTCTTGACCCGCTCGGCGATGGCGGTGATCTTGACCACGCCTTCGTCGAGGATGGCCTGGGTGCGGAAGACACCGGCATGCATCTGCATCGCGGCCCGCAGGTCGCCAGCCACGTCCTGAGCGTATTCGCCGCTGGTGCTGGCGTCCAGGCGCGCCAGGCGTGCCAGCGAGGCGTCGGCGGCGTCGGCCGGCAGCGGCTTATGGCTGCGCGACTTCAGCGCCGAATCGACGATGTGATTGCCGGCGGCGCGGCCGAAGACCAGCAGGTCGAGCAGCGAATTCGTGCCCAGCCGGTTGGCGCCGTGGACGCTGACGCAGGAGCACTCGCCGACGGCATAGAAGCCGTTGACGACGGCGTTGGAGTCGCCGTTGTTCGGCATCACCACCTGGCCGTGGATGTTGGTGGGGATGCCACCCATCTGGTAGTGGATGGTGGGCACCACCGGGATCGGCTCCTTGGTGATGTCGACGTTGGCGAAGTTGTG
>JANMVM010000275.1:0-28362 GCA_031392695.1 Rubrivivax sp. | reverse complement strand
TTGGCGTGAGAGCTGCCGCAGCATCTGCCTGAGGGTGCCTCATGCATCTGTCCGAACTCAAAGCCCAGCCGATCGCCGAACTCATCACGATGGGCGAGGCGCTGGAGATCGAGAACGTCGCCCGCCTGCGCAAGCAGGAGCTGATGTTCGCGATCATGAAGAAGCGCGCCAAGGGCGGCGAGCAGGTCTTCGGCGACGGCGTGCTCGAGGTGCTGCCCGACGGCTTCGGCTTCCTGCGCAGCATCGAGGCCAGCTACATGGCCAGCACTGACGACATCTACCTGTCGCCGAGCCAGATCCGACGCTTCAACCTGCACACGGGCGACAACGTCGAAGGCGAGGTGCGGGTGCCCAAGGACGGCGAACGCTACTTCGCGCTGGTCAAGGTCGACCGCGTGAACGGCCTGACGCCCGAGGAGAGCAAGCACAAGATCATGTTCGAGAACCTGACGGCGCTGTTCCCGACGCAGCAGTTCAGGCTCGAGCGCGACGTCAAGGCCGAAGAGAACATCACCAGCCGCATCATCGATCTCATCGCGCCCATCGGCAAAGGCCAGCGCGCCTTGCTGGTGGCGCAGCCCAAGACCGGCAAGACGGTCATGATGCAGCACATCGCCCATGCGCTGGTGGCCAACCACCCCGAGATCCACCTCATCGTGCTGCTGGTCGATGAGCGGCCCGAGGAAGTGACCGAGATGCTGCGCACCGTGCGCGGCGAGGTCATCAGCTCGACCTTTGACGAGCCCGCCGCGCGTCATGTGCAGGTGGCCGAGATGGTGATTGAGCGTGCCAAGCGCCTGGTCGAACTGAAGAAGGACGTCGTCATCCTGCTCGACAGCATCACGCGGCTGGCTCGGGCCTACAACAACGTGCTGCCCTCCTCGGGCAAGCTGCTCAGCGGCGGCGTCGACGCCAACGCGCTGCAGCGCCCCAAGCGTTTCTTCGGCGCCGCGCGCAACACCGAAGAAGCCGGCACGCTGACCATCATCGGCACCGCGCTCGTCGACACCGGCTCCAAGATGGACGAGGTGATCTACGAAGAATTCAAGGGCACCGGCAACTGCGAGATCCACCTCGACCGCCGCATGGCCGAGAAACGCGTCTACCCCTCGATCCTCATCAACAAGAGCGGCACGCGGCGCGAAGAGCTGCTGCTGAAGCCCGAGATCCTGCAAAAGAGCTGGATCCTGCGCAAGCTGCTATTCCCGATGGACGAGATCGAGGCGATGGAGTTCATCCTCGAAAAGATGAAAGCCACCAAGAACAACCACGACTTCTTCGACATGATGCGTCGCGGCGGCTGAGCCTGCCCTTGGCTATAATCTCGGGTTGACTTGTACCCACCACGGAAAGTGCGCGGCCCGGTCCTTGTGTCCGGTCTCGGCGTGGCTCCCATTCACGATCAGAGGTCCCTATGAAAGACGGCATTCATCCCAACTACCGCGAGGTCTGCTTCCAGGACCTGTCCAATGGTTTCACCTTCGTCACGCGCTCGTGCGCCCCGACCAGGGAAATGATCAAGCTCGACGGCCGTGAGCTGCCGCTGATCAAGCTCGAAACCACGAGCGAGACGCACCCGTTCTACACCGGCACGCAAAAGAGCATCGACAACCTGGGCGGCCGCGTCGAGAAGTTCCGCAACAAGTTTGCGCGCGTCGGCATGAAGAAGTCGACCGCCGCTGCGCCTGCAGTGCCCGACGAGACCGCGGCCTGATGCCGTGAGCTCGGCGCCAGCCGCGAACAAGGCAGCCTCGGCTGCCTTTTTTGTTTTGTGCATCATGCGCGCGTGAACAGCCCCAACCCCGCCCTCGTCACGCAGCGCGGCGCCCGCCGCCTGCCGCGACTGGCCCTCTTCCTGCTGTGCGCGGCCTATGTGCTGCCGGGCCTGATCGGCCGCGACCCCTGGCGCAATGCCGACGTCAACGCTTTCGGGCTGATGGCCGCGATGGCCGAGGGACGCACCTCGTGGTGGGCGCCGATGCTGGGTGGCGTACCGGTCGACACCGCCTTGCTGCCCCACTGGCTGGGCGCCGCCTCTATTGCCGCCGGCCGGGGCTGGCTCGATGCAGCCCTCGCGGCGCGCCTGCCCTTCGCGCTCTTGCTGGCCTTGACGCTGGCGCTGGTCTGGTACAGCACCTACCTGCTGGCGCGCACCGAGGCGGCCCAGCCCGTGGCCTTCGCGTTCGGCGGCGAAGCCGAACCCGTGGCCTACGCACGCGCCATGGCCGACGGTGGTCTGCTCGCCCTCATGGCCAGCCTGGGACTGCTGCAACTGGGTCACGAAACCACGCCCGAGCTGGCACAACTCTTCGCCACCAGCCTGTTGCTCTACGGCCTGGCCGCGGCGCCCTTTCGCGCGCGGCGGGCTCGTGTGGCCGTGCTCGCGGCCCTGCCCTTGCTGGCCGCCAGCGGTGCACCTGCGATGGCGGTGGCTGCCGGGCTCGGAGCCTGGGTGGTGTGCAGCCTGTCGCGCCAGAGCCCCGTACGCGCCTTTGCGCCCTGGGTCCTGGTGGGGGTGGTGCTGGCGGCGGGCGCGGCCGGGTGGCTGGGGGCCTGGCGCTGGCGCGGTTTGGGTCTGGGCTGGACTGATCTGCCCGGCATCGCCCGCCAGTGGCTGTGGTTCCTGTGGCCGGCCTGGCCGCTGGCGCTGTGGACGCTGTGGCGCTGGCGCCAGCACCTGCTGTATCGGCATCTGTCGGTGCCGTTGGTGGTGGCGACCGTGGCGCTGGGCGCGAATCTGGCGATGGCCGGTTCGGACCGCGCGCTGATGCTGGCGTTGCCGCCCCTGGCCGTGCTGGCCGCCTTTGCCCTGCCCACACTCAAGCGCAGCGCGTCGGCGGCCATCGACTGGTTTTCGATGTTCTTCTTCACGCTGTGCGCGCTGACCATCTGGGTCATCTACGCGTCGCTGCAGACCGGCGTGCCTGCCCAGCCGGCGGCGAATGTCGCGCGCCTGGCGCCGGGCTTCGTGGCGCCGCTGTCGTGGCCCGAACTTGCCGTGGCTGTCGCGGGCACCGTGGCCTGGATCGTCGTCGTGCGCTGGCGCACCGGGCGCCACCGCGACGCGCTGTGGAAGAGCCTGGTGCTGCCGGCCGGCGGCGTGGCCCTGTGTTGGCTGCTGCTGATGACGTTGTGGCTGCCGCTGCTGGACTACGCGCGCAGCGCCCGCCCCTTCGTCACGCGCCTGGCGCAGCACGTGCCCGGCGATGCCTGCATCGCAGCGCCAGGCATCGCGCCGGCCACCGTGGCGGCGCTGGAGTACTTCGGCAAGTGGCGCGTCGATGCCCGGCCCAGCACGGCCGACGCGGGCTGCAATTACCTGCTGCGCGTGACCCGCGCCAAGCCAGCGCCGCCAGCGCCTGCCGGTTGGCAGGCCGTGGCCGAAGTCCGCCGGCCGACTGAGCGCGACGAAGTGACGCAGGTCTTTCGCCGCCTGCCCTGAAGCTGTCGAGCTCAGGCCGGAATCACGCTCGCATCGTCGGCCACCGCGCGGTGGCGCACTCGAACGGCCGGGAAGACGAGCCGGAAGCTCGAACCCTTGCCCGGCTCGCTGTGAATATCGATCTCGCCGCTGTGGCGCTGCACCACGTGCTTGACGATCGACAAACCGAGGCCCGTGCCTCCGGTGTCGCGCGAACGGCTGCCGTCGACGCGGTAGAAGCGCTCGGTCAGGCGCGGCAGATGCTCGCGCGCGATGCCGATGCCGGTGTCGGCGATCTCGAACTCCGCCCGGCCGTCGTCACGCCAGCGCCAGCGCAGCGTGATCTGGCCGCCTTCGGGGGTGTAGCGCACGGCGTTGTTGAGCAAGTTACCCACGGCGCTGAGCAGTTCGGCGTCACTGCCGGCCAGTTCGGCGTCGTCCCCGCCCTCTGAGGCGATGGCGTGGCGCCCCGCCGACAGCGCGGCCGCATCGGACTGTGCGCGCAGCATGATCGACGGCACCGCCACCCAGCGGTCGGCGCCCGGGCGCGGGCTGCCCTCGAGCTGTGCCAGCGTCAGCAGGTCGCCCACCAGCGCCTGCATGCGGTCGGTCTGCTGCCCCATGAGCATGAGCACGCGCCGGCGTTCACGCTCGGTCAGCGGCAGTTGCGCCAGCGTCTCGACAAAGCCAGCCAGCACCGTCAGGGGCGTGCGGATCTCGTGCGAGACATTGGCCACGAAATCGCGGCGCATGGCCTCGGCGCGCTCCCGCTCGGTGATGTCCTGCGTCAACACGAGCTTCATGCCGTCGCCGAAGGGGCGCACCAGCACCGACAGCGTGCTGCGGCCCAGCGGGCCGGCAAAAACGATCGGCTCGGCGAACTCGCCGGCTTGCATGAAGGCCACGAAGGCTGGCGTGCGCACGAGGTTGGTGACACGCTGCAGGCGGTCGCGCCTGGGGTCGAGGCCGAAGTGCTCGGCAGCGACCGAGTTGCACCAGGTGATCTGGTCGGCAGCGTCGAGCAGCATCACGCCATTGGGCGAGGCCTCGATGGCGGCCAGGAACTGCTCCAGCCGCTGTCGTTCGTCGCTCAGCGCCTGGTCCTTGTGGCGCAGCGAGCGCTCGACGCGGTAGCCCATCTCGCCCCAGAAGCCGGCGTCGCGCGGCGCCGAGTCCTGTTGCGGGCCGCGCAGCCAGTCGAGCAGGCGGTTGCCGCGCCAGGAGTCGATCAGCACCACCACCGCCAGCGCGACCGCGGCGCCGAGAGCCGAAGCCACCAGCGCGTGCTGCAGCAAGGCGCCCACGAAGGCCCCCACCAGCGCCCCGGCGCACAGGGCCACCAGCGCAGCCACCGTACGCGGCAGCAACCAGCTCATCGCGCTTGCATCACCGCTTCAGGCCGCCACGGCACCCATCTGCTGGCTCAGGCGGTAGCCCGCGCCGCGCACGGTCTCGATCAGCGCCGAGCACTGGCCCGGCGCCAGCGCCTCGCGCAGGCGCTTGACGTGTACGTCGACGGTGCGCTCTTCGATGAAGACGTGATCGCCCCACACGCGGTCGAGCAGCTGGGCGCGGCTGTGCACGCGCTCGGGGTGCGTCATCAGGAAATGCAGCAGGCGGAACTCGGTGGGGCCGAGCTTGAGCTCGCGCAACTCGTCCTGGACGTGGCGGGTGACGCGCCGCGTCGCCGGGTCCAGGCGCAAGCCGCTGACCTCGACGGCGGCGTCGAGCGCCTCGGGCGCCTTGCGGCGCAGCACGGCGCGGATGCGGGCCAGCAGCTCCTTGGTCGAGAAAGGCTTGGTCAAGTAGTCGTCGGCGCCCGCGTCCAGGCCCGTAATCTTGTCGGCTTCCTCGGCTCGCGCGGTGAGCATGATGAGCGGCAGTTCACGGGTGCGCGGGTCGGCGCGCCAGCGCCGCGCCAGCTGCACGCCCGACTGCCCGGGCAGCATCCAGTCCAGCAGCACCAGGTCGGGCAGCACGCGGTCCACGGCGGCCTGCGCGCGATCGGCATCGGCCGCCAGAGCGACTTCGAAGCCGGCGTGGCGCAGGTTGATGGCGATCAGTTCGGCAATCGCGCTCTCGTCTTCGACGACCAGGATCGTGCTCATGTTGCGACCCCGCCTTCAGCGCACGACGATTTCGACATCTTCGACCGAGGTGTGCCGGACATCGGTGCCCTTGACGACATAGATGATGGCCTCGGCAAGATTCTTGGCGTGGTCGCCCACGCGCTCGATGGCCTTGGCCACGAAGATCAGATCGATGCTCGAAGAAATCGTGCGCGGGTCTTCCATCATGTAGGTGATGAGCTTGCGCAGCAGGCCTTCGAACTCGCGGTCGATCTGGTCGTCCTGCTTGAGCACCTCCAGCGCCTTGGCCGTGTCGAGCCGGGCAAAGGCATCGAGTGCCTTGCGCAACTGCGCGATCGCCAGGTCGGCCTCGTAGCTCAGGTCGGCCACCGGCAGGCGCAGGCGCGTCGAGACCCCGGTGTTGATGAGCCTTTGCACGGTGCGTGCGATGCGCGCCGCCTCGTCACCCACGCGCTCGAGGTTGGCGATCGTCCGGCTCACCGCGATGAGCAGCCGCAGGTCGCGCGCGGTGGGTTGGCGCCGCGCGATGATGGCCGACAGATCGCGGTCGATCTCGATCTCCATCTGGTTGACGCGCTCCTCCTGCTGCAGCACCAGCGCTGCGGTGTCGCCGCCGAAGTTCGTCAGCGCGTGCAGCGCCTGCGCCACCTGCGACTCGACCAGGCCGCCCATCTCGAGCACGCGCCCGGAAATGCCGCTGAGCTCGGCGTCGAATTGCGTGGACAGATGCTTGTCGCTCATGGGGATGCTCCTTCGGCTGTCAGCCAAACCTGCCGGTGATGTAGTCCTCGGTGTCCTTCTTCTTGGGCTTCATGAAGAGTTCGCTGGTGGGGCCGAATTCCACCAGGTCGCCGAGGTACATATAGGCCGTGTAGTCGCTGCAGCGTGCCGCCTGCTGCATGTTGTGGGTGACGATCATCACCGTGTAGTCGCTCTTGAGCTCATGGATCAGTTCCTCGATCTTGCCCGTCGAGATCGGGTCCAGCGCCGAGCAGGGTTCGTCCAGCAACAGCACCTCGGGCTTGATCGCAATGCCGCGCGCAATGCACAGGCGCTGCTGCTGGCCGCCCGAGAGGCTGGCGCCGCTCTGGTTGAGCTTGTCCTTGACCTCGTTCCACAGCGCCGACTTCTTCAGTGCCCACTCCACGCGCTCGTCCATCTCGACACGCGGCAGGGTCTCGAACAGGCGCACGCCAAAGGCGATGTTGTCGTAGATCGACATCGGAAAGGGCGTCGGCTTCTGGAACACCATGCCGATCTTGGCGCGGATCAGCGTGACGTCGATCTTGCTCTTCAGGATGTCCTCGCCGTCCAGGGCGATGCGACCTTCCGCGCGCTGCTCGGGGTAGAGCTCGAACATGCGGTTGAAGGTGCGCAGCAACGTGCTCTTGCCACAACCCGAAGGGCCGATGAAGGCCGTGACCTTGCGCTCGGGGATGTCCAGGTTGATGTGCTTGAGGGCGTGAAAGCTGCCGTAGTAGAAGTTGAGGTCGCGCACCGAGAGCTTGACCTTCTCGGTGATCGGCAGATCGACTCGGGTGTCCATGCGAAAGCCTTGCCTTATTGCTTGTTGCGGAACAGCACGCGCGCCAGGATGTTGAGCGCGAGCACACCGATGGTGATCAGGAACACGCCAGCCCAGGCCAGCTTCTGCCAATTTTCATAGGGGCTCATGGCGAACTTGAAGATCGTCACCGGCAGGCTGGCCATGGGCTCGCCCAGGTTGGCGGTGAAGAACTGGTTGGACAGCGCGGTGAAGAGCAGGGGCGCCGTCTCGCCGGCGATGCGCGCCACCGCCAGCAGCACACCGGTGACCACGCCGGCGCGTGCCGCCTTCAGCGTCACGGCCATGATCACCTTCCACTTCGGCGTGCCCAGCGCATAGGCCGCTTCACGCAAGGTGTTGGGGATCAGGCTGAGCTTGTTCTCTGTGGTGCGCACGACGACCGGGACAACGATCAGCGCCAGCGCCAGCACACCCGCCCAGCCCGAGAACGTCTTCGTCGTGGCCACCACCGCCGAGTAGATGAACAGGCCGATGACGATCGAGGGTGCCGACAGCAGGATGTCGTTGATGAAGCCGGTCAGCGCGCCCAGCAAGGTGCCCTTGCCGTACTCGGCCAGGAAGATGCCCGCCAGCACGCCGATAGGCGTGCCAAGTGCGGTGGCCAACGACACCATCAGCAGCGAGCCGACGATGGCGTTGGCCAGGCCCCCCACCTCAGCTTGCGGCGGCGGCGTCGATTCGGTGAACACGGCCAGGGCCAGACCGCCGAAGCCCAGCCGCACGGTCTCGACCAGGATCCAAACGAGCCAGAAGACGCCGAAGGCCATGGCGCCCAGCGCCAGCACCAGGGCCAGGGCATTGACCACCTTGCGCTTGCGGTGCAGCCGCAGGCGCTGTGCGTCGAGTGTGGCCAAGAGGCTCACGGTGCGACCTCCGTGCTTCGCACTGCGCTATTCGCCTTGGGAGCGGCCCGGCGGCTCATGTGCGGCCGCCTTCGCCCCGGCGCAGTTGCGACAACAGCAGCTTGGACAGCGAGAGCACGACGAAGGTGATGAAGAACAGCACCAGCCCGAGGTAGATCAGCGCAGCCTGGTGCAGGCCCTCGCCTGCCTCGGCAAACTCGTTGGCCAGGGCCGAGGTGATGCTGTTGGCGGCCTGGAACAGCGACAGCGAGTCGAGCTGGTTGAAGTTGCCGATGACGAACGTCACTGCCATCGTCTCACCGAGCGCCCGCCCCAAGCCGAGCATGATCGCGCCAACGACGCCGGTCTTGGTGTAGGGCAGCACGACGCGGGACACGACTTCCCAGGTCGTCGAGCCCAGGCCATAGGCCGATTCCTTGAGCATCGTCGGTGTGGTCTCGAAGACGTCGCGCATCACGGCCGCCACGTAGGGGATGATCATGATCGCCAGGATGATGCCGGCCGACAGGATGCCAATGCCCACCGGCGGCCCCGCAAACAGCGAACCCAGCACCGGCACGCTGCCAAAGGCGGCCTGCAGCGGCTGCTGGACGTAGGTCGCCAGGATGGGGCCGAAGACGAGCAGACCCCACATGCCGTAGACGATGGAAGGCACCGCGGCGAGGAGCTCGATGGCCACGCCCAGCGGGCGCTTGAGCCAGGTGGGCGAGAGTTCGGTCAGAAAGACCGCGATGCCAAAGCTCACCGGCACCGCGATCAAGAGGGCGATGAACGAGGTCATCAGCGTGCCGTAGATCATCACCAAGCCGCCGAACTTGAGTCCGACCGGATCCCACTGCGTCGACACCAGGAAGTCGAAGCCGAACTCGCGGATCGCCGGCATGGCGCCGACGAGCAGCGAGACCAGGATGCCGGCCAACATCAGCAGCGTGACCCAGGCGGCACCGTGGGCCAGCAGGGAGAAGGCGGCATCGGCCCATGGCAGCACCCGGCGGCGGGCTGGCGGCTCACCCATCGGGGAGGCTCTCTCCATCTTGGTCTTGGCGTCGTAGGGACTGACGGGGAGTGTAGCGGCCATGGGGCCTCCGCTCGTGGTGGGTCTGACATGCGGCCAGGCGCTGCGCCGCCGGTGCGGCTCGGGGCGCCCGGCGGTCAAGGTCTCACTTGAAGGCGATCGCCTTGCCCGCGGCATCCTTGAGGTTGTCGGCCCACTGCTTGCGCACGAGGTCCTTCACCGCAGCCGGCAGCGGCACGTAGTCCAGGTCGTCGGCCATCTTGTCGCCGCTGTTGAAGGCCCACTCGAAAAACTTCAGCGCGTTCGAAGCGGCGACAGGCTTGTCCTGCGTCTTGTACATCAGGATGTAGGTCGGGTTCGTCAGCGGCCAAGAGTCCTTGCCCGGCTGCTCGGTGGTGATCTGGTAGAAGGTCTTGGACCAGTCGGCGCCGGCGGCGGCGGCCTTGAAGGCGTCGTCGCTGGGCGTCACGAAGTGGCCGTCCTTGTTGCGCATCAGCGTGTAGGCCATCTTGTTCTGCTTGACGTAGGCGTACTCGACGTAGCCGATGGAGTTGGGCAGGCGCTGCACGAAGGCGGCCACGCCTTCGTTGCCCTTGCCACCGGCGCCCGTGGGCCAGTTGACAGCCGTGCCCTCACCGACCTTGCTCTTCCATTCGGCATTCACCTTGGAAAGGTAGTTGGTGAAGATGAAGGTGGTGCCCGAGCCGTCGGCGCGGCGCACCGGCGAGATGGCAGCATCCGGCAGCGGCACACCCGGGTTCAACGACGTCAGGGCCGGGTCGTTCCACTTCGTGATCTTGCCCAGGAAGATGTCGCCCAGCACCTGGCCGGTGAGGCGGATCTGGCCCGGCGCGACGCCCTTGATGTTGACCACCGGCACCACGCCGCCGATCACGGTAGGGAACTGCACCATGCCGTCCTTGGCCAGTTCAGCGTCGGTCAGCGGCATGTCGGAGGCGCCGAAGTCGACGGTCTTGCCGCGGATCTGGCGAATGCCGGCACCCGAGCCCACCGATTGATAGTTGATGCGGGCACCGGTGGCTTTGTTGTAGGCGTCGGCCCACTTGGCATAGATCGGCGCCGGGAACGTGGCCCCCGCACCGGTCACGTCCTGGGCCCAGGCGGTGCTGATGGCCGAGGCTACGGCGACGGTGAGGACAGCATTGCGGAACGAGGTCATGGCAGAGGGCTGAAGTGATCGATGCAACGACTCTAGAAGCTGTCAGTGACAGCACCGTGACAAAGCCCCGAGGCCGTCGAGCGCTGTCACATGCGCGAATCACCGTCACCGAAGCGTCACTCAAGGGTCACACAGGCGTCCTAGCCTCGGCGGCTGTCACCTTCCATTGCCGCCAGGAGCTCGAAACCATGTCCCTCTTCCGTACCCACCACCTGCTCGCCGGCGTTGCGCTGTGCGCCAGCGCGCTCATCGGCTGTGCCACGACGCCGGCGCCGACCACCATCGCTGACACCGCGGCGCGCACGCCGCAACTCAGCACGCTGGCGCGGTTGCTGGGCGACGCCGGCCTGGCCGACACTTTGCGAGGGGCTGGGCCGTTCACGGTCTTCGCCCCCAGCGACGATGCCTTCAAGGCGCTGCCCGCCAAGACCCTGGCCGAGATGGCCGCGGACAAGGAGCTGCTGAGATCGGTGCTGAGCTTCCACGTGCTGGCCGGCAAGCTGGCATCAGTGGACGCCAGGAACGGCAACCTGAAAACGGTGCACGGCGCCAACGTGGCCGTCGCCAAGGCCGGCGACTTCGTCACCGTGGAAGACGCGGTCGTGACCCAGGCCGACCTGTTGGCCACCAATGGCGTGGTTCACATCATCGACAAAGTGATGATCCCGCCCAAGCGCTGACGCGACGCTTCAAGCCCCGACCGCCTGCTGCGACGGGCGGCGGCGAAGTGCGGCGGCGAAGTGCGGCGGCGATCAGCCCGCGGCGGCGGCCGATGCCATGCGCTCGGCGCAACGCCTGCCCAAAAGAGCGTCGCGCGCCTCCACCATCACGCGCAACACCGGCTCGGTGCCTGAAGCGCGGATCAGCACGCGGCCGGCATCGCCCAATTCGCGCTCGGCGGTTTCGCGCGCGTCGATCAGCGCGCCGTTGACCTGCCAGTCAGAGCCGTCGCGCAGGCGCACGTTGATGAGGGTTTGCGGATACAGCGTCACGCCTTCGAGCAGCGCGTCCAGCGTGCCGCCGCTGCGCCGCACGGCCTGCAGGATCTGCAGCGCGCTGACGATACCGTCGCCCGTGGTGTGGCGGTCCAGTGCCAGCAGGTGACCCGAGCTCTCGCCGCCCAGATGCCAGCCACGCGCCGCGAGCTCCTCCAGCACATAACGGTCACCCACCTTGGCGCGCACCATGGCCACGCCCTTGCGTGCCAGCGCCTGCTCGATGGCCATGTTGGTCATCAGCGTGCCCACCACGCCGGACACCGGGCGCTGCTGTGCCAGGCGGTCCATCGCCATCACGTAGAGCAGCTCGTCGCCGTTGAAGAGACGACCCTGCGCATCGACCATCTGCAGCCGGTCGGCGTCCCCGTCCAGCGCGATGCCGTAGTCGGCGCGGTGCTCGGCCACGGCGGCCAGCAGGGCCTGCGGCGCGGTGGCTCCGACGCCATCGTTGATGTTGAGCCCGTTGGGGCTGCAACCGATCTTGACCACCAAGGCGCCTAGTTCATGGAACACCGCCGGGGCCACGTGATAGGCAGCGCCGTGGGCCGCATCGATAACGATCCTCATGCCGCGCAGCGACAGCGTGTGCGGCACCGTGCTCTTGCAGAACTCGATATAGCGCCCACCCGCGTCATCCAGGCGACGCGCCTTGCCCAGGCCGGCGGAGTCCACCCACCTGGGCGCGACCTCCAGCGCCGCCTCGACATCGTGCTCCCACTGGTCGGGCAGCTTTTCGCCGCGGGCTGAAAAGAACTTGATGCCGTTGTCGGCAAAGTGATTGTGCGAAGCGCTGATCACCACCCCGAGGTCCAGCCGCAGCGCCCGCGTCAGGTAGGCCACGCCCGGTGTCGGCAAGGGGCCGCTGAGCAGCACATCGACGCCCGCCGAAGCAAAGCCCGCCTCGAGCGCGGACTCGAGCATGTAGCCCGAGATGCGCGTGTCCTTGCCGATCAGCACCGAAGGCTTGGGTGACGAGCGCCGCAGCACTTGCCCAACGGCGTGGCCCAGCCGCAGCATGAAGTCGGGCGTGATCGCCCCCTGGCCCACGGTGCCACGGATGCCGTCGGTGCCGAAATAGGTTCTCGTCATTTTTGTTCCTGCTGTCCCCAGGCAAGGATTTTCCTGCCAGGGTGGGTGGCTGCCGCGCCCTGCCGCGCGGCGTTGTGAGGAATTGTTGTGACTCGGCGCCGCTCAGCCGCCGCAGCCCGCGTCCAACGAGCCCGACTGTGCGGCTCGCCAGACCTTGAGTGCATCGACGGTGGCGGCCACGTCATGAACGCGCAGGATCGAAGCACCCCGGTTCACGGCCGCCAGCGCCGCCGCGACACTGGCGGCCAGGCGCTCGTGCACCGGTCGGCCGGTGATCAGCCCCAGCGTGCCCTTGCGTGACCAGCCGACCAGCAGCGGCCGACCCACCATCAGCAGTTCGCCCTGCCGCGCCAGCAAGGCCAGGTTGTGTTCTGCCGTCTTGGCGAATCCGATGCCCGGATCCAGCACGATGCGTTCGGGCGCGATGCCGGCTGCTTCGACCTCTGCCAGCCGCTCGGCCAGCGCGTCGCGCACCTCGCGCACGACATCGCCGTAGCGGGCCAACTGCGACATCGTCTGCGGTTCACCGCGCATGTGCATCAGGCAGATGCCGGCCCAGGGGTTGGCTGCCAGCAAGGCCAAAGCGCCGGGGCGCCGCAGCGACCGCACGTCGTTGACGATGTCGGCACCGGCGTCCAGCGCTGCCCGCATGAGCGTGGGCTCGCTCGTGTCGACAGACACCGGCACGCCCAGCGTCAGGGCATGCCGGAGCACTGGCAACACGCGCGCCGCTTCTTCCTCCGGGCTGGGCGCCACGGCGCCGGGGCGCGTGGATTCACCGCCGATGTCGAGCATGTCCGCGCCCTCGGCCACCAGCCGCTCGCAGTGGCCGCAGGCGGTGGCCGTGACGCCGAAGCGACCGCCGTCCGAGAACGAATCGGGCGTCACGTTCACGATGCCCATCACCCGCGGCTGGCTGAGATCGATGCGCTTGCGGCTGGTCTGCCAATGCATGGGGCTCTTTCGCAAACACGAACGGGGCCTAAGCCCCGTTGTTGCTGGAGGGCTGCGCCGCGCTCAGGCCGCGGCCGGTGCGCTGTCGGTACCCACCGGCGTCGCCGGGCCGCTGGCCCGGTTGACCGAAGGCGTCCAGTCCTTCGGCGCCCGCGGCGGCTTGCCGCTCATGATGTCGTCGATCTGGTCGCTGTCGATGGTTTCCCATTCCAGCAGCGCCTGCGCCATGGCGTGCATCTTGTCCTTGTTGTCCTCGATCAGCTTGCGCGCGATGCTGTACTGCTCGTCGATGATGCGGCGGATCACCATGTCGACCTTGCGCATCGTCTCTTCCGACATCGTCGTCGTCTTGGTGATCGAGCGACCCAGGAACACCTCGCCTTCGTTCTCGGCATAGACCATGGGGCCGAGTTCGTCGGTCATGCCGTAGCGGGTAACCATGTCGCGGGCGATCGCCGTAGCACGCTCGAAGTCGTTGCTGGCGCCGGTGGTCATCTGGTTCATGAACACTTCTTCGGCGATGCGGCCACCGAACAGCACGCTGATGGTCGACAGCATGCGCTCCTTGTCCAGGCTGTAGCGGTCGCCTTCGGGCAACTGCATCGTCACGCCCAGCGCGCGGCCACGTGGGATGACCGTGACCTTGTGCACCGGGTCGGTCTTGGGCACCAGTCGCGCCACCAGGGCGTGGCCGGCCTCGTGGTAGGCGGTGTTCCTGCGCTCTTCCTCCGGCATGACCATCGACTTGCGCTCGGGGCCCATCATGATCTTGTCCTTGGCCTTCTCGAAGTCGACCATCTCCACCACGCGGCCGTTGCGCCGCGCTGCAAAGAGCGCCGCTTCGTTGACCAGGTTGGCCAGGTCGGCGCCGCTGAAGCCCGGCGTGCCGCGCGCCAGGATGTCGGCACGGATGTCCTGGCCCACGGGCACCTTGCGCATATGCACGTTGAGCACCGCCTCGCGGCCACGCACGTCGGGCAGCGTGACGTAGACCTGGCGGTCAAAACGGCCCGGCCGCAGCAGCGCCGGGTCGAGGATGTCGGGCCGGTTGGTGGCCGCCATGACGATGACTCCGACGTTGGTCTCGAAACCGTCCATCTCCACCAGCATCTGATTCAGTGTTTGCTCGCGCTCGTCGTTGCCACCACCCAGGCCAGCGCCACGGTGGCGGCCGACGGCGTCGATTTCGTCGATGAAGATGATGCAGGGCGCGCTCTTCTTGGCCTGCTCGAACATGTCACGCACGCGTGCCGCGCCGACGCCGACGAACATCTCGACGAAATCGGAGCCGCTGATGCTGAAGAACGGCACCTTGGCTTCACCGGCGATGGCCTTGGCCAGCAGCGTCTTGCCGGTCCCCGGAGGGCCGACGAGCAGCACACCGCGCGGGATGCGGCCGCCCAGCTTCTGGAAGCGTTGCGGGTCTTTCAGGAAATCGACGAGTTCCTTGACCTCTTCCTTGGCCTCCTCGCAGCCAGCGACATCGGCAAAGGTGGTGGTGTTGTTGGCCTCGTCGAGCATGCGTGCCTTGCTCTTGCCGAAGCTGAAGGCGCCGCCCTTGCCGCCGCCCTGCATCTGGCGCATGAAGTAGATCCAGACGCCGATGAGCAGCAGCATCGGCCCCCAACTGACGAGGATGCTCATCAGCAGGCTGGGCTCTTCACGCGGCTTGACGTCGAACTTGACGCCGTTGTTGATGAGGTCGCCCACCAAGCCGCGGTCGAGGAAGGTGGCCGTGCTGCGCAGGCGCTTGTCGTCGGTGGTGATGGCGATGATCTCGGTGCCGCCGCCAGGGCTTTCCTGCAACGTCACGGCCTTGACCCGCTTGCCACGCACTTCTTCAAGGAAGTCGGAGTAACCGATCTGGTTACCCTGGGCCGTGCCGCGATCGAACTGCTTGAACACAGTGAACAGCACGAGTGCAATCACGAGCCAGACGGCGACCTTCGAAAACCATTGGTTGTTCACCGCGGCTCCTTTTTCCAGTTCAGCGGTTCGGCAGCTCGGGGCCGAGGTGCCGGATTCCGCGGTAGATGGGGCCGATTCTAAGGCAGTCAAGCCCTGGAAGGGCCTGCTTGCAGGCCGCCTCGGCCGGTGGAAAATCGTGTCGACTCCACGCCAGTTGAAACCCTTGATGAAAACCCATGCGGCAGGTTATCGGGATTTGAGTCCCACGCCGACCAGAAAGGTCTCTGCCGACTTGTCGCGCGAGGCCTTGGGTTTGAGCGCCTTGACGACGCGAAAGGTGTTCTTGAACAGCCTGACCTGCTCGCTGTAGCCGCTGCCGTGGAAGGACTTGCACACCAGCGCACCGTCGGACTTGAGGTGGTGGGTGCAGAACTCCACCGCCAGCTCCACCAGGTGCGAGATGCGCGCCGCATCGGAAGATTCGATGCCCGACAGGTTGGGCGCCATGTCCGACACCACCACGTCCACCGGCCGCCCCGCCAACTCGGCCACCAGGGCCTGCGCGACTGCCGCTTCGCGAAAGTCCCCGGCGATGAAGCTCACGCCCTCGATCGGCTCCATGTCGAGCAGGTCCAGCGCGATGATGGTGCCGTTGAGGGCGCCCACCGCAGCGCCGGCGGGCGCGAACTTGCGGCGCAGGTACTGGCTCCAGGCACCCGGCACGGAGCCCAGATCGACCACCACCTGCCCGGGCCGCAGCAGCTTGAGCGTCTCGTCGATCTCCTTGAGCTTGTACGCGGCGCGGGCCCGGTAGCCGTCCTGTTTGGCCAGGCGGACGTAGGGATCGTTGACGTGGTCGTTGAGCCACGCCTTGTTGATCTTCTTGCTTTTGCTCGTGACCTTCATGAGCGACCGATAATACGGGCATGACCGCCATCCAGCTGACCCCCGCCCAACGCAAGGAGCACCGCTCCGGCGCCCATCACCTCGACCCTGTCGTCATGATCGGCGGCGAAGGCCTGACCGTCGCCGTCGAGCGTGAAGTCGACCATGCGCTCAAGGCCCACGGCCTGATCAAGGTGCGAGTGTTTTCCGACGACCGCGCGGCTCGCGAAGCGATGCTGGCGTCGCTGGCCGACAAGCTCGAAGCCGCGCCGATCCAACACATCGGCAAGCTGCTGGTGCTGTGGCGTCCGATCCCACCAAAGGAAAAGGCCGAACGCGATGACCGCCAGCCGGGCCCGCGCACGGTGAAGATCGTGAGCTTTTCCAAAAGCGGCAACCACCGCGCCACGGTCAAGAAGGTCAAGGTCTTCGGTAACGAGCGCGTCACCGCCGGCGGCCAGATCAAACGCAACCGCACCCGCGTCACCAGCGTCAAGAAGAAAGCTCAGGACTGACGCGCCGCGCGCCAGGCCAGCGCCGCCACGAGGCCTGTCTTGACGAGGTAGAACGCGGCGCTCAGGGCGTGAAGCTGGCCAAAACTCAGCGGCCCCTGCCCGGCCTGCGCGGCGGCCATCATCGGCTGCAGCGCAAAGTAGCCGGTCACGGTGCAGAACAGCGCACCCAGCGCCAGCAGCAGGCCCGGGCTGAAGGTCGGCCCTGGTTCGTCGGTGTCGGTGTCGGTGCTGCGCGCCGCCAGGCGCTCCAGCGCCAGCAGCACGACGCCCAGCGCGAGGCTCAGGTAGGCCTCGTGCGCCAGGATGCGGCCCACCACGCGGCCGGCATCGGCCGGCGCGAGCAGGGCAAAGGGCGCCGGCGTCGCCACCAGGGCCACCGCCAGCAAGGCGCCGGCCCAGAGACCCGGCAGCAGGCGGCGCAGCAAGGGCAGGACCCGCAAGCCTTGACCCTCAGGCGTAGCGAACGCCCATGATTTCCCAGTGCTTGAGGCCGCCCGGCGCCTGCACTTCGGCGACGTCGCCGCTTTCCTTGCCGATGAGCGCGCGGGCGATCGGGCTGCTGATGGAAATCAGGCCCAGCTTGAGGTCAGCCTCGTCGTCGCCGACGATCTGGTAGGTCACCCTGGCGCCGCTGTCCTGGTCCTCGAGATCGACCGTGGCGCCAAACACCACCTTGCCCTCAGCGTCGAGCGAGCTCGGGTCGATGACCTGGGCGGCGGCCAGCTTCGATTCGATCTCCTTGATGCGGCCTTCGATGAAGCCCTGCTTGTCCTTGGCAGCCGCGTACTCGGCGTTCTCGGACAGGTCACCCTGGGCGCGCGCCTCGGCGATAGCCTGGATGACGGCATGCCGCTCCACCGACTTGAGCCGATGCAGTTCGCCCTTGAGCAAGTCGGCGCCGCGGCGCGTGAGGGGGATCGTGACCATGGGGCAATCTTCTTCGAGCAAAGTGAAACCGCCGCAGGAACCCATGCTGGGTGACCTGCGGCGGACGACGGACCCTCAGTTTAGTGCAGTTCGGCGTGCAGTTCTTGCAGCGAGGCCACCGCCAGGTCGTCCTGGTGCTTGAGCGCCTCGGTCGCAGCCTCGGCACCGGCCATGGTCGTGTAGTAGGTGATGCGGTGGGCGAGTGAGGCGGTGCGGATATAACGCGAGTCGGCAATCGCCGTGCGCGTTTCATCCACCGTGGTGTAGACGAGCTGGATCTCGCCGCCCTTGACCATGTCCACAATGTGCGGCCGGCCGTCCTTGACCTTGTTGACCACGCGCACGGCAATCCCCGCTTCGGCGATCGCCGCCGCTGTGCCCTTGGTGGCCAGCACGAGGTAGCCCAGGTCGACGAGGTCGCCCGCCACCTTCACCGCGCGAGCCTTGTCGCTGTTCTTGACGGTGATGACCACGGTGCCCTTCTCTGGCAGGCGCGAGCCGGCGCCGAGCTGGCTCTTGAGCATCGCTTCGCCAAAGGTGCGTCCGACGCCCATGACCTCTCCGGTGGAACGCATCTCGGGCCCGAGGATGGGGTCCACGCCCGGAAACTTGTTGAACGGGAAGACCGCTTCCTTGATGCTGAAGTACGGCGGCACGACCTCGCTCGGCGGCAGGCCGCCGGCGCCTTTTTGAGATGCCAGCGACTGCCCGACCATGCAGCGCGCTGCGATCTTGGCCAACTGCTGGCCGGTGGCCTTGCTCACGAATGGCACGGTGCGCGAGGCACGCGGGTTGACCTCGAGGACGTAGACCACGGCCTCGTCGCCCTCGCCCTGGATCGCGAACTGGGTGTTCATCAGCCCCACGACCTTGAGCGCGCGCGCCATCGCCGCGGCCTGGCGACGCATCTCGTCCTGCAGCGCGGCGCTCAGCGAGTACGGCGGCAGTGAGCAGGCCGAGTCGCCGCTGTGGATGCCGGCCGCTTCGACGTGCTCCATGATGCCGCCGATCATGACCTCGGTGCCGTCACTGATGCAGTCGACGTCGACCTCGATGGCATCGTCGAGAAAACGATCCAGCAGCACCGGCGACTTCTCACTCACCTTCACCGCCTCACGCATGTAGCGCTCGAGATCTTTGTCGCCGTGCACGATCTCCATCGCGCGGCCGCCCAGCACGTAGCTCGGCCGCACCACGAGCGGGTAGCCGATCTCCTGCGCCAGCACCAGGGCCTGCTCTTCGGTGCGCGCGGTGCGGTTGGGCGGCTGCCTCAGGCCGAGCTCGTGCAGCAGCTGCTGAAAGCGTTCGCGGTCCTCGGCAATGTCGATCGAATCGGGCGAAGTGCCGATGATGGGCACGCCGGCGCGCTCGAGGTCGAGTGCGAGCTTCAGCGGCGTTTGGCCGCCGTACTGCACGATCACGCCCAGCGGCTGCTCCTTGGCCACGATCTCGAGCACGTCTTCCAGCGTCACCGGCTCGAAGTACAGCCGGTCGGAGGTGTCGTAGTCGGTGGACACGGTTTCCGGGTTGCAGTTGACCATGATGGTCTCGTAGCCGTCTTCGCGCAGCGCCAGCGCGGCATGCACGCAGCAGTAGTCGAACTCGATACCCTGGCCGATGCGGTTGGGCCCGCCACCCAGCACCATGATCTTCTTGCGCGTGGTGGGCTCGGCCTCGCACTCTTCGTCGTAGGTGCTGTACAAGTAGGCGGTCTGGGTGGCGAACTCGGCGGCGCAGGTGTCGACGCGCTTGTAGACCGGGCGCACACCCAGGGCGTGGCGGCGTTCGCGCACGACGTGCTGGTTGGTGGCCATCAGCTTGGCCAGCCGGCGGTCGGAGAAGCCCTTCTTCTTGAGCATGCGCATCTCGGGCTCGCTCAGCCCGGCGACGTCACGCTTGGCCACCTGCTGCTCGATCTGCACCAGCTGCTCGATCTGGGCCAGGAACCACGGGTCGACCGCGGTTTCCTCGAACACCTCGTCCAGCGACATGCCGATGCGAAAGGCGTCGGCCAGGAACAGGATGCGCTCCGGGCCCGCGTTGCCGATTTCGTCAATGATCTCGTCGCGGTCGCTTTCCTTGCAGGTCGTGCGTTCACTCAGGCCATCGATGCCGGTCTCGAGGCCGCGCAGCGCCTTCTGGAAGCTTTCCTGGAAAGTGCGGCCGATGGCCATGACCTCGCCCACGCTCTTCATCTGCGTCGTCAGGTGCGGGTCGGCGGCGGGGAACTTCTCGAAGGCGAAACGCGGGATCTTCGTCACCACGTAATCGATGCTGGGCTCGAAGCTCGCCGGCGTGGCGCCGCCGGTGATGTCGTTGCGCAATTCGTCCAGCGTGTAGCCCACCGAGAGCTTGGCGGCGACCTTGGCGATTGGGAAGCCCGTGGCCTTGGACGCCAGCGCTGAGGAGCGCGAGACGCGCGGGTTCATCTCGATCACGATCAGGCGGCCATCCTTCGGGTTGACCGAGAACTGCACATTGCTGCCGCCGGTGTCGACGCCGATCTCGCGCAGGATGGCGATGCTGGCGTTGCGCATCACCTGGTATTCCTTGTCGGTGAGCGTCTGCGCCGGGGCCACCGTGATGCTGTCGCCGGTGTGGATGCCCATCGGGTCGAGATTCTCGATGCTGCACACGATGATGCAGTTGTCCGCGTGGTCGCGGACCACCTCCATCTCGAACTCCTTCCAGCCGATCAGGCTCTCCTCGATGAGCAATTCCTTGGTCGGCGACAGATCGAGGCCGCGTTTGCAGATCTCCTCGAACTCCTCGGGGTTGTAGGCGATGCCGCCGCCCGTGCCGCCCATCGTGAAGCTGGGGCGGATGACCATCGGAAAGCCGGTGCCGCCGATGTCGGCCTGAATGCGCTTTTGCACCACCAGCGCTTCTTCCATCGTGTGCGCGATGCCGCTCTTGGCCGAGGCCAGGCCGATGGACGTCATCGCGTCCTTGAACTTCATGCGGTCCTCGGCCTTTTCGATCGCGTGCTCATTGGCACCGATCATCTCCACGCCGTAGCGGGCCAGCACGCCGTGGCGGTGCAGGTCGAGCGCGCAGTTCAGCGCCGTCTGGCCGCCCATCGTCGGCAGCACCGCGTCGGGCCGCTCCTTGGCGATGATCTTCTCCACCACCTGCCAGGTGATGGGTTCGATGTAGGTCACGTCGGCCATGTCCGGGTCGGTCATGATCGTCGCCGGGTTGCTGTTGACGAGGACGACCTTGTAGCCCTCTTCGCGCAGCGCCTTGCAGGCCTGGGCACCGGAGTAGTCGAACTCGCAGGCCTGGCCGATGACGATCGGGCCGGCCCCGATGATGAGGATGGTCTTGAGGTCGAGGCGCTTCGGCATGTCAGCGGCTTTCCATGAGTTTGACGAAGCGGGCAAAGAGGTAGTCGATGTCGTGCGGCCCCGGGCTGGCTTCCGGGTGACCCTGGAAGCAGAACGCCGGCCGGTCGGTGCGCGCCAGGCCCTGCAGCGTGCCGTCGAACAGACTGATGTGTGTCGGCCGCAGGTTCGAGGGCAGCGACTTCTCGTCCACCGCGAAGCCGTGGTTCTGGCTCGTGATGCTGACGCGCCCGCTTTCAAGATCCTTCACCGGGTGATTGGCACCGTGGTGGCCGAACTTCATCTTGAAGGTCTTCGCACCCGAAGCCAGCGCCAGGATCTGGTGACCGAGGCAGATGCCGAACACGGGCAGGCCGGACTCGATGAGGGTGCGCGTGGCCTGGATGGCGTAGTCGCAGGGCTCAGGGTCGCCGGGGCCGTTGCTGAGGAAGACGCCGTCGGGCCGCAGCTTCATGACCTCGGCGGCCGGGGTCTCGGCTGGCACCACCGTGACACGGCAGCCGCGCGAAGCCAGCATGCGCAGGATATTGCGCTTGACGCCGAAGTCATAGGCCACGACGTGGTGCCGAGGCTCGGCCAGCGTGCCGTAACCGTGTCCCAGTTGCCACTCAGTCTCAGTCCAGGCGTAGGGCTCGCGCACGCTCACCACGCGGGCCAGGTCGAGCCCGGCCATGGGCGGTGCGGCCTGCGCCATCGCCACCGCGTCGCGCCGCTGAGCCTCGCCCACCAAAGCACCGGGTGCGAAGCTCACGATGCAGCCGTTTTGCGCGCCTGTCGTGCGCAGCAGGCGCGTCAGGCGCCGCGTGTCGATGTCGGCGATGGCCACCGTGCCCTCGCGCAGCAGGTACTGCGGCAGAGTCAGGGTGGCGCGGAAGTTGGATACGCGCAGCGACACGTCCTTGACGATCAGGCCCGCGGCGTGGACCCGGGTGGCTTCGACGTCTTCTTCATTGACCCCCACATTGCCGATGTGCGCAACCGTGAGCGTCACGATCTGCCGGCAGTAGCTGGGGTCGGTGAGGATTTCCTGGTAGCCGGTGAGAGCGGTGTTGAACACCACCTCGCCCACGGTATGACCGGGGGCACCGACGCTGGTGCCGAGGAAGGTCGTGCCGTCTGCGAGTGCGAGCAGTGCGGGGGGCAGGACGGGCAGCAAGATGGAAAGCTCCGGGGTTCTCGCGCTCGACGCCACCCCGGGCCTGGGCGGGCCGCGGGGAGCTTCCGAGGGGAAACCGCTGTCGGAGTTTCGTGAGCGCTGGGGTGTGGGCGGGTAAACCTGTGAAGTATAGCCGCCCGGGGTCGCGTGCCCGCGGCTCAGGTTTGCAAGGCGGCGATGCCGGCACGCGCGATCTGCGCGTCTTCGCTGCTCTTGACGCCGCTCACACCCACGGCACCGGCGCACTGACCGTCGACCATGATCGGCACGCCACCTTCGAGCATGCCGTGCAGGGTGGGCGCGCTCAGGAACGAAACCCGGCCCTGGTTGATCATGTCCTCGTAGACCTTGGACTCGCGGCGGCCGACCGCCGCGGTGCGCGCCTTGGCCGGCGCGATCTCGGCCGAGATCGGCGCCGCGCCGTCCAGCCGCTGCAGCCACAGCAGGTGGCCGCCGTGATCGACGACGGCCAGCGTCACGGCCCAGCCGTTCTTGGTTGCTTCGGCCTCGGCAGCGGCGGCGATGGCACGGACGTCTTCGAGGGTGAGGATGGGTTGTGTTTTCATGACTGCAACGATACCAAGGCCAGGACCGGTGCCGGATCAGGGCCTCCCGAGCCCCAAGCCGCCGTACCGCGTAAGGCTATTCGCCGCGACCGCCGGCGCCCTAGAATGCGGTTGCGGCCTTGTGGCTGCTTTGCCATCTTGGAGGTTTCATGGATCAGAGCGTGCAGAACTACCCTGGCCTTGCTGGTGACGGCGCGCTGGTGGCCGAACGCAACCGCGTCCTGCGCAACACGTACTGGCTGCTGGCCCTGTCGATGGTGCCCACCGTGCTGGGGGCCTGGATCGGCGTGCAGACGGGCCTCATGCGGTCGATGACCGGCGGCCTGGGCCTGATCGTCTTCTTGGTAGGCGCGTTCGGCTTCATGTTCGCGATCGAGAAATTCAAGAACTCGGCCGCGGGCGTGCCCATCCTGCTCGCCTTCACCTTCTTCATGGGCCTCATGCTGGCGCGCCTGGTGGGCTCGGTGCTGGGGCTGAAGAACGGTGGCAGCCTGATCATGATGGCCTTCGCCGGCACCGGAGCAATCTTCTTCGGCATGGCCTCGCTGACCAGCGTGATTAAGCGTGACCTCGGCAGCATGGGCAAGTTCCTGTTCATCGGCATGATCATGGTGCTGGTGGCCGGCATTGCCAATGTCTTCATCCAGAGCAGTGCGCTCATGATCACGCTGTCGGTGCTGGCGATCGGCATCTTCTCGGCCTTCATCCTGTACGACCTCAAGCGCGTGCAGACGGGCGAAGAAACGAACTACATCACGGCCACGCTGGGCGTCTACCTGAGCCTGTACAACGTGTTCAGCAACCTGCTAGCGCTGCTGGGTATCTTTGGCGGCGAGCGCGACTGAGCGCACCCGCGCTGTTGATCGGCAAACGGGGCCTGCGAGCCCCGTTCTTCATGCGGGCCCGCGATCGAAGACGGCCATGCTCTCGACATGCGCCGTGTGGGGAAACATGTTGATCACCCCGACCAGCGAACAGCGGTAGCCGGCCTGGTGCACCAGCAGGCCGGCGTCGCGCGCCAGCGTGGCGGGGTTGCAGCTGACGTAGACGATGCGCCGCGGCGGCTCCCAGTCCGCGGCACCGCTGAGGTCGGCCAGTGCCTTGGCCAGCGCAAACGCGCCCTCGCGCGGCGGGTCCACCAGCCAGCACTGGGCCGTGCCCACGGCGCGCAGGTCAACCGCCGTGAGCCCGAAGAGGTCGCGCGCCTCGAAGCGCGTCCGCTCGGCCAGCCCGTTGCTGCGCGCGTTGTCGCGTGCCCGCGCCACCAGCGTCTCGCTGCCTTCGACGCCCAGCACGCTTTGGGCATGGCGCGCCAGCGGCAGCGTGAAGTTGCCCAGGCCGCAGAACCAGTCGATCACCTGTTCGTGTGGCTGCGGCGCCAGCAGCCGCACTGCACGCTCAACCAGCACCCGATTGATGTGCGGGTTGACCTGCGTGAAGTCGGTGGGCTTGAATGGCATCGTGATGCCGAACTCGGGCAGGCGATAGGCCAGCACGGGGCCGCCTTCGTCGAGCAGGTGCACGGTCTCCGGCCCCTTGGGCTGCAGCCACCACTGCACCTCGTGAACCAGCGCGAAGCCGCGCAGGCGGCCCCGGTCGGCATCGCTCATCGGCTCGAGGTGGCGCAGCACCAGCGCCGTGACGCCTTCACCGGCGGCCAGTTCGATCTGCGGCAGGCGGTCGCGCTGATCCATGCTGCCGATCAGTACGCGCAGCGGCATCAGCATCGCGCTGACCTTCGGCGGCAGCACCGGGCACACGCCCATGTCGGCGACATAGCGCGATTTGCGCTCGTGAAATCCGATCAGCACCGTGCCTTTCTTGACCACATGGCGCACCGACAGGCGAGCCCGGTCGCGATAGCCCCAGGCCGGGCCCTCGATCGGGCGCAGCACGCGCTCTGGCGTGACCTTGGCCAAATGCCACAGGTTGTCCTCGAGCACGCGCTGCTTGACCGCCACTTGCGCCGCCGGGTGCAGGTGCTGCATCTTGCAGCCACCGCAAGCGCCCGCATGCAGCCCGAAATGCGGGCAGCCGGGGCGCACCCGCTGCGAGCTTTCGCGCTGCAGCGCGGACATCTGTCCCTGCTCCCACTGATTCTTCTTGCGCGAGACCTGCACCTGCACCCGCTCGGTGGGCAGTGCGCCTTCGATGAACACCACCTTGCCGTCGGCGCGGTGGGCCACGCCCTGCGCTTCGAGGTCCAGCGATTCGACGTCGAGCCAATCCATGCCATTTGCCATCGGCCGGATTATCCCGGCGCCGCGTCCGGCGCCTAGAACACCGCGTCGCGGTTCACGCCTTGACGCGCCATGCGGCGCCTGAGCTTGATCAGAGCTTCCTGCTGGATCTGGCGCACGCGTTCGCGTGTGAGGTGGAGTTGCAGCGCCAGGTCCTCCAGCGTCTGGGGTTCGCGCCCCTGCAGTCCGAAGCGTCCCGCCAGCACCTCGCGCTGGCGCGCCGGCAGACCGGCCATGCCGCCTTCGAGCAGGAGATGCAACTCCACGGTCAGGCGCAAGTCCAGCGGATCGGTGGCCTGATCGTCGGCCACGCCGTCCAGCAAAGACTCGCTCGCGTCGCGCGCCAGCGGTGCATCCAGCGACGACGGCTGCTCGATCAACTGCAACAGGGCGGCGACCTCCTGCACCGACCGGCCGAGCGCTGCGGCCAGGTCGTCGTCGGACACCGGGCTTTGACCCGCCTGGTGCGCGCCCTGCAAGCGGCGCCGTGCCTTGAGCAGCCGGCTCAAGCCGCGCACCACGTGGGCGGGCAGTCGGATCAGCCGCGACTGCTGCAGGACGGCCCGTTCCACGCCCTGGCGGATCCACCAGGTGGCGTAGGTCGAGAAGCGGAATCCGCGTTCGGGCTCGAACTTGGTGATGGCGTGCATCAAGCCGAGGTTGCCCTCTTCGATGAGGTCGGTCAGCGGCAGCCCGCGGCCGCTGTAGTGCTTGGCGATGCTGACCACCAGGCGCAGGTTGCGTTCGATCATGCGCTGGCGCGCGACGAAGTCGCCCGCGCGCGCCAGCACCGCGGTGTCGCGCTCTTCGGCGGCGCTGAGGAGGGGGACGCGTCGGATGCCCCGCAGGTAGCATTGCAGCGCATCCCCCGACTCAACGTCGCCGGACTCGTCCTCGCCAGCGTGGGCGTCGGCCGCAGGCTCAACGGGCCGCGGATCGCCATCGGGGGCTGCAAGCTGGCACAGCAGCACGCCGCGGCCTGCTGCCCGCGCGGCACCAGCAGCAGGGTCCGCGCGTCTGGCCATCGCCTGCCCTGGCTGCCCCGCTGCGCTAGCGCGCGGGCAAGAGGCGCGCCGGATCCACCGGCTTGCCCTGACGCCGGATCTCGAAGTGCAGTTGCACCCGCTCGGCGTCGCTGGAACCCATCTCGGCGATCTTCTGGCCGCGACGCACAACTTGGTCCTCTTTGACCAGCAGCGTCTGGTTGTGCGCGTAGGCCGTCAGGTAGGTGGCGTTGTGCTTGACGATCACGAGGTTGCCATAGCCGCGCAGGCCCGATCCGGCATAGACGACGCGGCCGTCGGCGGCTGCCATGACCGGGTCGCCGGCCTTGCCGGCGATCGCCAGGCCCTTGCTCTTGTTCTCGTCAAAGGGCGCGGCGACGGGGCCGGCGGACGGCCAGGCCCAATTGATGTCGTCTTCGGCGTCGCGCGGGGTCGCGACTGCTGGCGCAGGGACTGGCGGCGGTGAGCCCGTCCCGCTCGCTGGCGCAGTACCGGCCGAGGACGCCGCGCCGGCTGGCGCAGACGCTGAGGCGGCCGTGGCGGCCGTGGCTGATGGCTTGCCGTCCAGCGTCCGGCCGTCGACGCGGCCGGCCGGCGTCACGGGCCGCGTCACGACGCCGTTAGCATCGGCCGTGGGCGGCACCACGCGCAGCACCTGCCCGACTTCAATGATGTTGGGGTTGTCCAGGCCGCTCCAGCGTGCGACATCGCGCCAGTTCTGGCCGTTGTCGAGCCCGATGCGGATCAGCGTGTCACCGGGCCTGACGCTGTAGTAGCCGGGCTTGCCGGCGTTCTCAGCGCCCGGCAATGGCTTGGCGGGCGCGGCCTCGGCAGACGCTGCCGCTGGCACCGTGCCGCCAGCGGCCGTGGCGGCCGGAGCAGGCCGCGACGAGGGCCCCCGCTCTTCGACGGGCGCGCGGTGGCCGGTGTTGGCGCAGCCGGCCAGCCAGAGCAACGCAACCATCGCGCCAAGTGGTGCAGACCTGAATTTCATGACCATCTTGTGTGAGATTTGACTCATTCCGTACCGGATTTTAGAGGCACGAAGTGCACGGCATCATGCTGATGTGTGACCAGACCTTCAGGGCTTCGGTCGACGACGACAAGCCGCTGGCCGCCCAGGGGGCCAGCCTGCAGGGGCGCCACCAGCCGCCCCCCCACAGCCAGCTGGTCGAGCCAGGCCGCGGGCAAGGCTTCGCCGCCGGCGGCGGCGATGATGCTCTGGTAGGGCGCCCGCGGTGCGTGGCCCAGGCGGCCGTCACCGAAAACCAGGCGCAGGTCGCCTTGGCGATCGGGCGCCAGGTTGGCGCGCGCCTTGTCATAGAGACCCTGCAGGCGCTCGATCGACACCACGCCACGCGCCAGACGCATCAGCACGGCAGCCTGGTAGCCGCAGCCGGTGCCGATGTCGAGCGTGCGCCCCAGGTGGCCGTGGGCCCGTGCAAAGGCGCCCTCGAACAGCAGCGCCAGCATGTGGCCCACGACGGAGGGTTTGGAGATCGTCTGCGACTGCCCGATCGGCAGGCTCGTGTCCTCGTAGGCCTGGGTCGCCAGCGCGGTGTCGACGAAGCGGTGGCGTTCGACGACCGACAACGCCAGCAGCACCGGCTCGCAGGCCAGGCCAGCGGCGCGCAGGCGTTGCACCATGCGCAGCCGCACGGCCACCGAGTCCAGGCCCAGGCCGCTGGGCGTGCTCTGTCGAGATTGCTCCTGGGCCGCGTGCGCCAGCGGGCGTTGCGGGCGCAGCAGTGGCAACACATCATCGCGGGCGCCAGGCCGTGCCTGGACGCGATCCAGCCCGAGCGGAAACCGAGGCTTGTGGGTCATGCGCCAGCCAGCCGGGCCGCCCAGTCATCGCGCCGCGCGTGGTCGGTGAGATCCACCTGCAGCGGCGTGATGGAAATCAAACCATTGGCCACGGCATGGAAGTCGGTGCCTTCGCCGCATTCGCGTGCATCGCCTGCGGGGCCGATCCAGTAGATCGCCTCGCCACGCGGATTGGTCTGGCGCACGACGGCTTCGCTGGCGTGGCGCCGGCCCAGGCGCGTGACCCGGTGCGACAGCGTGGCCGCATCGGCCCGGTTGGGGATGTTGACGTTCAGCAGCCAGGGCACGCCGCCCAGCGTGTGGCAGGCGAGTACGTGGTCGATCACCGCGCGGGCCGCTGCTGCGGCGGCGTCGAGTTCGCTCCAGCCCTTCTCGGCCTGGGAAAACGCAATTGCCGGGATGCCGAACAGATAGCCCTCCATGGCCGCGGCCACGGTGCCGGAATACAGCGTGTCGTCGCCCATGTTGGCGCCGTTGTTGATGCCCGAGAGCACCAGGTCGGGCCGCTGCACCAGCACGCCGGTTAGTGCGACGTGGACGCAATCCGAGGGCGTGCCGTTGACGACCCGGAAACCCTTGACGTGATCGCCGCGCGCCTCAAAGATCGACAGCGGCCGACTCAGGGTCAGCGCGTTCGAGGTGCCGCTGGCGTTCTGCTCCGGGGCGATGACGTCGATCTCGCCGAGGCCCTCGCAAGCCCGCACGAGTGCAGCAAGACCGGGGGCCAGGTAACCGTCGTCGTTGGCGATGAGGATGCGCATGGCCGCATTGTAGGGAGCCGCCGCAGGACTGCCGCCATGACAAGAGCACGGC
>JANMVM010000271.1:0-7937 GCA_031392695.1 Rubrivivax sp. | reverse complement strand
CACCATCCGCTACAAGGCGGCGGTGCTGTTCGGCGACACGATCCATCTTGAGCTGGTGGTCACCGGACTCCAGCGCCACGCCACGAAACCACGCGGCACGGTGCACTACGGCTACCAGGTGCTGAAGGGGGATGACACGGTAGCCGTCGAAGGCGAGTGGGTGTGGCTGTTCGCGGCACGGGAAGGCTGATGTGAGACGCAGAGTTGTCCGATCGTCAATCCAGGCGGGTCTGTGAGCAGGCTATCCTTGCACCGTTGCCCTGCGGAACAACCTCCGGATGTCAGTTGCTGAGCCCCTGAGCCGGTCCCCGTCGCCACGCGAATGGAATTTCGCGGATGTGTGGGAGACGGTGGCCCATACCGTCCCGGACCGCATCGCGCTGGTGCATGGCTCGTGTCGCATCACCTGGGCCGCGTTGGACGCCACCGCCAACGGCTTCGCCGCCACGCTGCTGCAACGCGGCGCGGCGCGTCAGGACAAGGTGGCGCTCTACCTCTGCAACGGCCCGGCTTACCTGCAGGCGGCTTTTGGCTGCATGAAGGCCGGGCTGGTGCCGGTGAACATCAACTACCGATACCAGGAAGACGAGCTGATCTACCTGTGGCACAACTGCGATGCCACGACCGTCGTGTTCCATGGCGCTTTCACGACACGGGTTGAGGCCGTCCGCGCGCGCTGCCCCGCTGTTGGGTTGTGGATCCACGTCGATGACGGTACGACGCCCTGCCCCGCCTGGGCCCTGCCTTTTGATGCTGCCGCCGCGCCGGAACCTGCCACCGTGCGGGCGCCTTGGATGCGCTCGGGCGACGACCTGGTGCTGATCTACACCGGCGGCACGACAGGCCGGCCACGCGGCGTGATGTGGCGCCAGCACGACCTCTTCGTCGCTTCCAACGTGTCGGGCGACCCGGCCGAAGCCGACCACTCGCAGGTGCGTGCACGGCTGGCAGGCAGCAGTGCCAGCGCCGGCTTTCCGGTCGGCTTTCCGGTCGGCTTGCCAGCCGCACCGCTGATGCACGGCACGGCCTTCGTCTTCGCCGGCACCGTGCTGACACGCGGCGGCAGCGTGGTCACGCTGACGCGAAGCAGCTTTGACGTGGGCGAGTTGCTCGCCACGATTGCGCGAGAACGCGTCACCGACCTGTGCATCGTCGGCGACGCTTTCTGCCGGCCGATGGTCGATGCCCTGGACGCCGAGCCCGGCCGTCACGACCTGCGCAGCCTGAAGGCCGTGTCGTCGTCGGGAATGATGTGGGGCCAGGCGAACAAGCAGCGCCTGCTGGCGCATGCACCTGACGCCGTGTTGGTCGACTTCCTCAACAGCAGCGAGGCCAGCGGCATGGGTCGCGCCATCACGTCCAAAGGACGCACGACGCAGCCGGCGCATTTCAAGCTGGGCCAGAACGCCTTCGTCATCGACGACGACAACCGCCCGGTGGCGCCGGGCAGCGGCGTCGAGGGCCGCCTGGCGGTGCGCGGCCGGGTGCCGATCGGCTACTACGGCGACCCCGTGAAGAGCGCGGCCACGTTTGCGCTCATCGACGGCGTACGCTGCGCCATACCCGGCGACTACGCACTCGTCGAGGCCGACGGCAGCATCAAGCTGCTGGGTCGCGGCTCGGTCAGCATCAACACCGGCGGCGAAAAGGTGTTTCCCGAAGAGGTCGAGGAGTGCATCAAGCAGCTGCCGCAGGTACGCGATGCCGTGGTGGTGGGCGTGCCCGATGAACGCTTTGGCCAAAGCGTGGCCGCGGTGGTGGAACCGGTGACCGGTGCCGCGGTGGACGCCGACGCCATCAAGGCCCACGTGCAGGCGCGGCTGGCGCGCTACAAGGCGCCGCGCGACGTGATGGCGGTGGAGTCGATCGGCCGCGGGCCGAACGGAAAGGCCGACTACCCCGCTCTGCGCGAGCGGCTTGTACGTTGGTTGTCAGGAGTCTGAAAACATGTCGCAAATCCTGGTCGAACGCCGCGACGGCATCGCCATCGTCACGCTGAACCGGCCTGAGAAACGCAATGCGCTGTCGCCGGAAATGGTGGTACGCCTGGCCGCGTTCTGGCGCGAGGTGGCCGACGACGATGCCGTGCGCGTGGTGGTGGTCACCGGCGCGGGCGATCAGGCGTTCTGCTCGGGCGGTGACCTCGGCAGCCTGATTCCGCTGATGATGCGCACGCGCGCGCCGCAAGGCGAGTGGGAAGAACGTTTTGCTGCCGACCGCAAGCAGCTCAACGCCGCCATCCTGCGCAATGCCAACTTCTTCAAGCCGGTGATTGCCGCCATCAACGGCCATGCGCATGCCGGCGGCGCCGAATTCGTGATGGCCACCGACTTGCGCGTGATGTCCAGCACGGCCACGGTCGGCGTCACCGAAGTGCGGCGTGGGCTGATCGCCAGCGGCGGCTCGCTGGTGCGCATACCGCGCCAGGTGCCGTGGGCGCAGGCGATGGAATTGCTGTTGCTGGGCGAGCCCGTCGCCGCGCCGCAGGCACTGGCGATGGGGCTTGTCAACCGCGTCGTGGCGCCCGATGAGGTGATGACGGTGGCGCTGGACCTTGCGCGCCGCGTCAGCCTGGGCGCACCCGTGGCACTGGAAAAGACCAAGGAGGTTATGGTGCGCACCAGCGGCCTGGCGCTCGACGAAGCCTTCGCCATCGAGACCCAGTGCACGAAGGAAAACGCTGCCATGGACGACGCCAAGGAAGGTCCGCGCGCCTTCATGGAAAAGCGCGCGCCGGTCTTCGTCGGGCGCAAAGGGCAAGCACGATGAAACTGCTCGAAGGCATCCGCGTCGTCGAGATGGGACTGTGGGTCGCCGGCCCGGCTGCGGCCGGCATCCTGGCCGACTGGGGCGCCGAGGTCATCAAGATCGAACAGCTCAAGGGCGATCCGATGCGCAAGCTGTTCGGCGCGCTGTCGGGGTCGAAGGAAGAGCGCTGCCCGCCCTTCGATCTGTACAACCGAGGCAAGAAAAGTGTCGCGCTCGACATCAACCAGCCCGAGGGCGTTGCGCTGGCGCTGCGCCTGGTTGCGACGGCCGATGTCTTCATCAGCAACATGCGGCCGCAGTTCCTGCAGCGGGTGGGCCTGGACTCTGGAACGCTTTTGGCGAAGCATCCGAGGCTGATCTACGCCAGCCTGACGGCTTATGGCCTGGAGGGCCCCGACCGCGATGCGCCGGGCTTCGACATGGCCGCGTTCTCCGGCCGCAGCGGCATTGCCGACCGCGCCGCGCCGCCGGGAGGTGCACCCCCCATCCTGCCCGGCGGCCTGGGCGACAACGTCACGGCGATGGCGCTGGTCAGTGGCATCGCCGGTGCGCTGTTTCACCGCGAACGAACCGGCCAGGGGCAGTTGGTCTCCACCTCGCTGTTGCGCACCGGCATCTACAGCATCGGCATGGATGTGTCGACGCGCGTCGGCCTGGGCCGCATCGCGCCGACGCTGCCACGCACGCGGCCGCAGAACCCGCTGATGAACCTGTACCGGGCGGCAGACGGCAAGTGGCTGTGGCTGGTGGGCGCCGAGTCTGAACGCCACTGGCCGGGCATCGCCAAAGCGCTGGGCGCGCCCGAGTTGCTGGCCGACGAGCGCTTCAAGACGCCACGCGACCGGCGACGCAACGGCGAGGCCCTGGTGGCCGAGATCGACCGGCTGCTGGACCAGCGCAGCCGTGCCGAGTGGGCAGACATCTTCCGCCGCGACGACGTCTGGTGGGCACCCGTGAACTCGGTGGACGACCTGCTGCAGGACCCGCAGGTTCAAGCCGCCGGCGCGTTCGTGCGCGTTCCGATTGTCGCCGGCGCAGCAGCGCCGGCAGACGTCAACGGCGTGGCAACACCGGTCGACTTCAGCCTGACGCCGGCCGGCCCCTGGGGCGCACCGCCCGCCGTGGGCGCCGACGCCGATGCGCTGCTGCAAGACCTGGGTTTGACGCCCGGCGAAATTGCACACCTGCGTCGCGCAGGCGTGCTGGCGGGAGCGTGACGACCATGTCTTTTCAACCCCTGGCCGGCGTCCGCGTGGCCGATTTCTCGTCCAACATCGCCGGGCCCCACGGCGCGATGATCTTGGCCCAGCTGGGTGCCGATGTGGTGAAAGTCGAGGCGCCTCAGGGCGACGACGCGCGCGCCTGGCCGCCCTTTGTCGACGGCATGAGCCTGACGCACCGCCACATGGGCGCCGGCAAGCGCGGCATGGTGGTCGACCTGAAGCACCCGCGCGGCGTTGAGGTGGCGCTGGCGCTGATCGCAAAGTCTGACGTGGTGCTGCAGAGCATGCGCCCAGGTGTGGCCGACCGCATCGGCATCGGCCAGGCCTCGGCTTTGGCCGTCAGCCCGGCGCTGCTGTACTACGACGTCAGCGCCTTCGGCAGCGGGCCGATCGGCAGTGCCGTGCCCGGCTACGACCCGCTGGTGCAGGCCTACACCGGCATCATGCAGATGACGGGCCACGACGGCTCGCCGCCGACCCGATGCGCGCCTTCGTTGATCGACCTCGGCACGGGGCAATGGGTAGCGATGGGCGTGCTCGCAGCCTTGCTGGCGCGCCGCAGCGGCCAGCCCGTGCAGTCGATGGAAACGGCACTCGTCGACACGGCCTTCAGCCTCATTCCCTATCAGGCCACGGCGGCCAAGATGACCGGAGAGCGACCACCGCGCGCCGGGTCAGGCAATCCGATCGCGGCGCCCTACCAGTGCTACCGGGCACGCGACGTCGATCTGCTGATCGCGGCGCCCAGCCAGCGCCTGTGGGTGACGCTGCTGCGTGTCATCGATGCACCCGCGCTGGGCCACGACGCACGCTTCACCACGGTGGCCTTGCGCAGCCAGCACCGGCACGAACTGGAAGCGGTGCTGAACGGCATCCTGGGCACACAGGACGCCGCACACTGGACCCAGCGCCTGACAGAAGCCGGTGTCCCGACGACGCTGGTCAACGGCCTGAACGACGCCGTCAACGGCGCCGTCGCGGCCGAGCGCGGAACTTTCATCGATTCAGACGGTGTGCCGCTCGTACGGCTGCCATGGCTGGCAGACGGTCAGCCCCTGCCCTGGCTGCGCCGCGCGCCACGGCTGGGCGAGCACACCACGCAGGTGCTGGCCGAGCTTGGCTACGACCGTGCAGCCACCGCCGAACTGCTGGCACTGCGCGCCGTCGCGAGCGTTGGCACTCCCGCTTCATGACACCCGACAGGAGCCCCTGATGAAACGCCGCCTTTTCCACGCGCTGTGCGCCGGCGCTGCCGCGTTGACGCTGTTCGCCGCGCCACAGGCCGCCCTGGCCCAGGCCTACCCCAACAAGCCGGTGAAGATCGTCATCGGCTTCGGCCCGGGCAGCGGCACCGACATCGTCGCGCGCATGCTGGCCGACGAGTTCAGCCAGGCGCTGGGCCAGCCCTTCATCGTCGACAACAAGCCGGGCGCCGCGGCGCAGCTGGCCGCAACGGCGGTGGCCAAGTCGCCACCCGATGGCTACACGTTGTTCCTGACCTCGAACTCGTCGCACTCGGTCAACCCGCACATCTTCAAGAAACTGCCCTACGACCCGATCGCCGACTTCGCGCCGATCGGCGGCGTTGCGTACTTCCCGTTCATCCTCGCGGTCAATGCCGACCTGCCGGTGCGCACACCGCAGGAGTTCGTGGCTTACGCGCTGGCGGCCAAGGGCAAGATCAATTACGCCTACGGCACGTCGGCGGTGCAGATTCCGGCCGAGGCACTGAACCGGCTGATGAAACTGGGCGCCACCGGCATCCCGTACAAGAGCAGTCCGCCGGCGCTGACCGACGTCATCGGCGGCCAGGCGCAATTCCTGGTGGTGGACCAGGCCTCGTCAAGGCCTCATCTGCAATCAGGCCGCCTGCGGGCGCTGGCGGTGACCACGTCCAAGCGAACGGCGCTGGCGCCCGATCTGCCGACGATCGAGGAATCGCTGGGCCTGCGCGACTTCGATCTCGCAGCATGGACCGGGCTGTTCGGGCCCGCAGGCCTGCCCAGGGACATCCAGGAGAAGCTGTCTGCCACGCTGCTGCAGATCATGGCCAAGCCCGAGTTGCGCGCCCGCATCGTGGCCATGGGTGCTGAGCCGACGCCGTCGGACATCACCACCTTCACCGCGCTGGTCAAGCGCCAGCTCGAGCTCTGGGGCCGCAAGGTGGCCGACGCCGGCATCCAGCCGGAATGAACGTCGCGCGGCTGCCGGTGCTGGTGGGCGTGGGCACCGCGAGCCAGCGCGAAGAAAACTTCGCGCACGCCGTGGAGCCGCTGGATCTGATGCTGCAAGCCGTGCGCCGGGCAGGCGTGGACGCTGGCGGCGCGCACACGCTGGTCGCGGTGGGCCAGGTGGCCGTGCCCAAGGGGCGCTGGCGCTACCGCAACCCGGCCGGCGAGATCGCACGCGCCATTGGCGCAACGCAGGCGACTACGGTGTTGGCCAGCGTCGGCGTGCTGCAACAGTCGCTGATCGGCGACGCCTGCCAGCGCATTGCCAACGGCGAAATCAACGCTGCGCTGGTGATCGGTGGTGACGCCGGCTACCGTTTGCAGCGCGCAAAGATCGCCGGCCAACGCGCACCCGAGCGCCAGCAGGACGATGCGCCCGCCGTCAGCCTGCAACCCGTTGAGGACTTGCGCCACCCGGCCGAGGTGCGCGCCGGCATCGTGATGCCCGCGCCGCTGTACGCGATGATCGAATCGGCTTGGCGCGCGAAGCAGCGTTGGAGCGTCGACGAACACCGCAGCCGCATCGCAGCGATGCTTGCGCGCTTCTCCGAGATCGCGGTCGACAACCCGGACGCGTGGCGCCGCACGCGCATCGCCGCGGCTGACATCAGCGAAGCGTCGGTCCGCAATCCGATGCAGGCCTACCCGTACGCGCGCCTGCACTGCGCGAACTGGAGCGTCGACCAAGCCGGCGCGCTGCTGTTCTGCTCGGCGGCGCAGGCGCATGCCTGGGGCATCGCGCCCGAGCGTTGGGTGCACCCCTGGGCGAGCACCGAATCGAGCCACATGGTGGCGGTGTCGGCGCGCGCCGATCTGGCCGCCTGCGACGGTGCGCGGCTGGCGGGCCAGGCTGCGCTGGCAGCCGGTGGGCTGAGTGACGCGTCGCAGGTCGACCTGCTCGAGATCTACAGCTGCTTCCCGGTGGCCGTGCAAAGCTTTGCCCACGAGCTCAAACTGCCGTTGACGCGCGACCTCACCATTACCGGCGGCATGAACTTGGCGGGAGGCCCCTACAACAACTATGTGCTGCAGGCGACCTGTCGCATGGCGCGCCTGCTGCGCGAGGCACGCGGCCGCCACGGGCTGGTCGCGTCGGTTTCGGGCATCTTGACCAAGCAGGGCTTCGGCCTGTGGGGCCGCGAGCCTGCGCCGCAGGGCTTCCTGCAGGTGGACGTGACGGCGCAGACGGCGCTCTGTCAGGCCAGCACACCGGTCCACGAGTCGTATCGCGGCACCGGCCGCGTGGCCGGCTACACCGTGGTGCACGAGAGCAAGGCGCCACGGCGTGCGATGGTGCTCGCCGACACACCCGACGGCGGCCGCGCCCTGGCAACCAGCACCGACGCCGCCACCGCCGACCGCATGGAGTCGCAGGAGTGCTGCGGCTCTGCAGTCATGATGGATGCTGACACGTTCACGATGAGCTGAACTCGATTGTGCGAACCGTGCGGACGGTGCGGTGCAAGCTTGTTCGGCGGCGCGCCCAGCCACGGGTGCACCAGTTTTCATTTTAAAATTCACATATGTGAATTGACAATTCGCATCCGTGTCGCGCTGCGCTACAGTCCGCACAGCCATGAATGTCAAATCCGCCGTACGGGTGCTCGAAGTCCTGGAGTACTTTGATTCCGTCCAACGCGCAGCCAGCGTGACCGAGATCGCGGGTGCGCTGGGTTATCCACTGTCCAGCACTTCCATGCTGCTGCAGAGCCTG
>JANMVM010000259.1:0-23224 GCA_031392695.1 Rubrivivax sp. | reverse complement strand
GCCCAGCAGCTGGCCGATGGTGATGACGCCGGTGCCGCCGACGCCGCCGACCACGATGCCCCAGGCGCGTTCGGCCAGCGGCAGCGTGGGTTCGGGGATCGCCGGCAGGCCGCTCACGTCACCCTTGCGACCTTCACCAATGAGCTTCTTGGGCTTCTTCAGTTGCCCGCCTTCGACAGTGACGAAGCTCGGGCAGAAGCCCTTGACGCAGGAGTAGTCCTTGTTGCAGCTGTTCTGGTTGATGCGGCGCTTGCGGCCGAATTCAGTTTCGACGGGTTCGACGCTGAGGCAGTTGCTCTGCACGCTGCAGTCGCCGCAGCCTTCGCAGACCAGCTCGTTGATGACGACGCGCTTTTCGGGGTCCACCAGCTTGCCGCGCTTCCTGCGCCGGCGCTTCTCTGTCGCGCAGGTCTGGTCGTAGATGATGACCGTGGTGCCTTTGATCTCGCGGAACTGGCGCTGCAGCGTGTCGAGCTCGTCGCGGTGGTGCACGGTGACGCCGGGCTCCAGCTGTCCTTTCAAACCCGGACCGTCGTACTTCTCGGGCTCGTCAGTGACGATGATCAGCTTGGCCACGCCTTCGGCCAGCAGGCTCTTGTGGATCTGGATCACGCTGTGGCCTTCGGGTCTTTCGCCCACCTGCTGGCCGCCGGTCATCGCCACGGCGTCGTTGTAGAGCACCTTGTAGGTGATGTTGACGCCGGCCGCGATGCTCTGGCGGATGGCCAGGATGCCGCTGTGGAAGTAGGTGCCGTCGCACAGGTTGGCGAAGACGTGGGTGTCTTTCGTGAACGGTGCCTGGCCGACCCAGGCCACGCCCTCGCCGCCCATCTGGCTGAAGGTGCTGGTGCTGCGGTCCATCCACACGCTCATGTAGTGGCAGCCGATGCCGGCAAGGGCCCGGCTGCCCTCGGGCACGCGGGTGCTGGTGTTGTGCGGGCAGCCGCTGCAGAACCAGGGCGCGCGCTCGCCGGTGTCGGTCTTGAGTTGGCTCAGCTGCTGCTCGCGCGCGCTCAGCACGGCCAGCCGGGTGTCCATGCGCGCGATGATGTCGGCCGGCACGCCCAGCTTCTTCAAGCGCTTGGCGATGGCCCGGGCGATGATCGCCGGCGTGAGGTCGGCATTCGGGCGCAGCAGCCAGTTCTGGCCCGGGTTGGCCATGCTCCATTCGCCGCCGGTGCCGTCGGAGCCGGATTCGTCGAACTTGCCCAGCACATTGGGCCGCACGTCGGCGCGCCAGTTGTAGAGCTCTTCCTTGAGCTGGTACTCGATGACCTGGCGCTTTTCCTCGACCACCAGGATCTCGCTCAGGCCCTGCGCAAAATCGCGCGTGATGGTGGCTTCCAGCGGCCACACGACGTTGACCTTGTGCAGCCGGATGCCGAGCTGGCGGCAGGTGGCGTCGTCCAGGCCCAGGTCGTTGAGCGCCTGGCGCGTGTCGTTGAAGGCCTTGCCGCTGGCGATGATGCCGAAGCGGTCGTGTGCCGTCGCCACGACGTTGTGGTTGAGCTTGTTGGCGCGGATGTAGGCCAGCGCGGCGTACCACTTGTAATCCATCAAGCGCGCTTCCTGCTCCAGCGGCGCGTCGGGCCAGCGGATGTGCACGCCGCCGGGCGGCATCAGGAAGTCCTCGGGCAGGATGATCTTCACGCGGTCGGGGTCGACGCTGACGCTGGCCGAGGATTCGACGACCTCCTGGATCGTCTTCATGGCGCTCCACACGCCGCTGAAGCGGCTCATGGCGAAGGCGTGCAGGCCCATGTCGAGGATGTCCTGCACGTTGCTGGGGAAGAACACCGGCAGGCCGCAGGCCTTGAAGATGTGGTCGCTCTGGTGCGCGGCGGTGCTGCTCTTGCTGACGTGGTCGTCGCCGGCGATCGCAATCACGCCGCCGTGCCTGGACGTGCCGGCCATGTTGGCGTGCTTGAAGACGTCGCTGCAGCGGTCGACACCCGGGCCCTTGCCGTACCAGATGCCGAACACGCCGTCGTACTTCTTGGCTTGAGGGTAGAGGTCGAGCTGCTGCGTGCCCCACACTGCGGTGGCGCCGAGCTCCTCGTTGACGCCGGGCTGGAACACGATGTGGTGGTCGGCCAGGTGCTTCTTGGCTGCCCACAGCGCCTGGTCGTAGCCGCCGAGCGGGCTGCCGCGGTAGCCGCTGATGAAGCCGCCGGTGTTCAAGCCTGCGGCCAGGTCGCGCTGGCGCTGCAGCATCGGCAGCCGCACGAGCGCTTGAACACCGCTCATGAAAGCGCGGCCCGCGGCCAGGCTGTACTTGTCGTCGAGGGTGACGGTTTCCAGGGCTTTGCGGATCGACTCGGGCAAAGGGGCGTTCATGCGGCGGGATCTCCTGGCAGCGAGCTGCAGTGGGCTGGGCGGCAGTTTAGGCAAAGCGGCGTTTCATGTCTTTTCTTTTGATGCCCGTTCTGCCATGCTCGGCGCAACGATCTTGCTCAAAGCCAAGGACATCAGAACGAATGGCGCTCAAACAGCCTTCATTGGGGAAAACCTCTGCTGCGCACGGCGATCCCGCGGCGGCCGAAACCAGCGAATCGAACGCGGGCGCGCTCGACCGCTACGACCTCGCCCTCCTGCGTGAACTGCAGTCCGACGCGCGCCTGTCCAACGCGGAATTGGCGTCGCGCATCGGCCTGTCGGCGGCGCCCACCTGGCGACGCGTCAAGTGGCTCGAAGAGCAGGGCTACATCACCGGCTACCGGGCCGAACTCGACCGCCGCAAGATCGGCCTCGGCGTGCTGGCCTTCGTGCGGCTGGACGCCGAGCGCAACAACAGCGAGAGCACGCGCGCGCTCGAAGACGCCATCCGCGCCCGGCCCGAGGTGGTGGCCTGCCACTACATCAGCGGCGCCGGCACCTTCGAGCTGCACGTCGTGGCCACCGACCTCGACGCCTTCTCGCGCCTGGCCATGGACGTGCTCTTCAAGCTGCCCAACGTCAAGGACCTGCACACCAGCTTCTCGCTGGGCGAGGTCAAGGCCGGCGGCGTGCTGCCGCTGGGCCACCTGTTTGCGGGGCGCTGAGCTCGGGGCGACAGGCCCGGCTCACGCCCGGCACGCGCCCGGCACGCGCCCGGTGCTACGCTCAGCGCCCCGATGAGACACCGCAAGCCCCGGCCAAGATGAGCAGACTGCTCGATGCACTGCTGACAACCGACCCGGTGCAACGCGTGCGCCTGGCGCAGGCCGGGCTGGCGATGGCGGTGATGGCCGCGGGCGTGGCCGCGATGCACTACTTCGTCTGGGTCGGCGCGGCGCCGCTGGCGCCGGTGCTGTGGTGGTCGGCGCTCACGTTGCTGGGCATGGGGGTGTTCTTCGTGCTCATCCGCGGCGGCTGGTCGCGGGCCTGGGTCGAGCCTTCTCTGACCGTGCCGCAGATGATCTTCGCGCTCACCAGCGGCGCCGTGGCCTACACCCTGCTGGGCGCCGGGCGCGGCGCGGTGTTCCCGGTGGTGATGGTGATCCTGATGTTCGGCATGTTCGTCGTCACGCCGCGCCAGATGCGCTGGCTCAGCGTCTATGCCGTGGTGCTGTTCGGCGCCTTCATGGCGCTGATGGCCGCCACCAGCCCGCGCGCCTACCCGCCGGCGATCGAGATCGGTCACTTCCTGCTCGTCGCCACCATGATGGCGGCGATGTCGCTGCTGGCGGCGCGGCTGTCGGACATGCGCCACCGCTCGCGCCTGCAGCGCGCCGAGCTGGCACAGGCGCTGGCGAGATTGCGCGAGCACACCACGCGCGACGAGCTCACCGGCCTCATCAACAAGCGCCACATGCAGGAGCTGATGGAGCAGGAGCACCAGCGCTGCATCCGCAGCGGCCAGAGCTTTTGCCTGGCGGTGATGGACATCGATCGCTTCAAGCCCGTCAACGAGGCGCATGGCTACGCCGTGGGCGACGCCGTGCTGCGCGCGGTGGCGCAGGAAGCGCTGCGCCACGTGCGCGTGTCCGACATGATCAGCCGTTGGGGCGGCGAGGAATTCGTGCTCATGATGAGCGACACGCGCGCCGCGCTGGCCCGTGGCGGCCTGGAGCGGCTGCACCAGAAGGTCGGTGCGCTGCGCATCCTGCACGGCAGCGCGGCGGTAGGCATCACGCTGTCGGGTGGCCTGGCCGAACACCACGCCGGCGAGACCGTGGCGCAGACCCTGGAGCGCGCCGAGCGCGCGCTGCAGGAGGCCAAGGCACAGGGGCGTGACCGCGTGGTGGTGGCGACATGACCTTGCGACGTGACCTGGCGACGTGACCTTGCGACGTGACCTTGCGACATGACCTGGCGCCAGACCGCCCGACTCCAATGCCTGGCTGCATGACGGCGGCCGCTTGACGGCCGGCACCGGGCGCCTGCCACTGCGCCACGCCCTGCTCGCGCTGGCCGTGGTGGCAGTGTGGGGCACCAACTTCGTCGTCATCAAGGTGGCGCTGCACGCGCTGCCGCCGCTGCTGCTGGCGGTGCTGCGCTTCGCGCTGGCGCTGCTGCCCGCGGTCTTCTTCATCGCGCGGCCGGCGGTGCCGTGGCACAAGCTGGCGGCTTACGGCGTGCTCATCGGCGCCGGGCAGTTCGGCCTGCTGTACCTGTCGCTGAGCGGCCACATCGCGCCGGGGCTGGCATCGCTGGTGGTGCAGATCCAGGTCTTCTTCACCATCGGCCTGGCCATGGTGGCCGATGGCGAGCGGGTGCGACGCACCCAGTGGGCGGCACTGGCACTGGCGGTGGCCGGCATCGGCCTCATCGCGGCCCACACCGGCGGCGACACCACGCTGGCGGGGCTGGCGATGGTGCTCGGCGCGGCCCTGTCCTGGGCTTGCGGCAACCAGGTCGCGCGCAGCATGGGCCGCGTGCAGATGCTGGGCGTGGTGGTCTGGTCGAGCGCCTTTGCGCTGCCCCCGTTGCTGGCCCTGTCGCTGGTTTTCGAAGGCCCCGCCCGCATGGCGCAGGGCCTGGCCGATGCCGACACCGCCGTCTGGCTGGCGGTGATCTGGCAGGCGCTGGGCAACACGCTGTTCGGCTATGTGGCCTGGGGCTGGCTGCTGGCGCGCCACCCGGCGGCCACCATCACGCCGATGGCCCTGTTGGTGCCAGTGTTCGGCATGGGCGCCGCGGCGCTGCTGCTGGCCGAAGGGCTGCCGGCGTGGAAACTCGGCGCTGCTGCGCTCGTGATGGCCGGTCTGGCGCTCAACCTGCTCGGACCCCGCCGAGCTTGAACTACGGAGCATCCTGCCCATGTGGCTCTTGATTCTCGAAGCCCTGGCCGCGCTGGGGGTGCTGATCTTCATCGTCTGGTGGACGATGTTCTCGGGCCGGCGCAAGGACCGCGACGACGAGCCGCGCTCGTAAGTCGCTAAGAACGCGGTGGCCACAGGAAGCCGAGCGGCTGCGAGCGCAGCCGCTGCCGCACCGCGCGGCCGATGCGGGCCCGGTCCTGCACCTGCACGCCGCGCGAACGCAGCGCCACCTTGAAGGCGAGCCAGAAGCTCACCCCCAGGTTGAGCACGCCAGTGCCGATGATGGCCGGCACGCACCACCAGAAGGCCGGCTCGGCGAGCAGACCGAAGCCCAGCGCGCCCAGCGCCGCGCCCAGCTGACCCGAGGCCAGCGTGACGTGCCGCACGTCCAGCGGCAGGCCGAAGAACTGCGCCAGCGCGGGCACGAGCCCGAGCATCAGGCCCAGCGACACGTTGGACGCCACCCCCGAGACATGGCCGCGCCACCACAGCGACCAGCGCCGCGCCCGTGCCGCACCCAGGGTGGCCACGATGCGCGGGTTCCAGGCGATGGCGCTGTCCAGGCGGTGAAAGACAAACCAGTTCTCGGCCCAGCCGGCGACCAGCGAACTGGCGAACAGCAGCACCCCGGTGAAGGCCGCAAACAGCAGCGTCGGCCCGAGCAGCGTGAGGCTGTGCAGCACGTGCTCGGCCTCGGGCTTGCCGATCAGCGGCGCACCCAGCAGCGCGCCCGACAGCAGTTGGACGGCCAGCACCAGCGGCGCGCACACCAGCAGGTTGCCGGCAATGCCCGCCATCTGCGAGCGGATGAGCTGTGCCACGCGGTCGACGAAGGCCTGCACTTCTTCGTCGCTGCTGGCGCGGCCGCTGGGCAGCGAGGCGGCGAGGGCCGGCGCGGTCATGGCCGGCTGCTTTGTGGCCACGGTCCAGTGCAGCAGCATCACGATGACGAAGCTGATGGCGTAGTTGGCGCCGGCCCACAGGCCGGCCCAGAAGGCCGTCATGCCCAGTGCCGCGATGGCGAACTTGGCAAAGGTGGTGCCGGCGATGACGGCACCGCCACCGCAGGCGCGGCGCAGCATGTCGCGGTACTCGGCGCGGTCGCGGGTGATGTAGTGCTCGCCCGATTCGGCGCTGCGTTCGGCGACCTGGCGCGCCAGCAGCGAGTAGTGGCGCGCAAAGAGCGCGCGCACGCCGCTGGATGCGCCCAGCGAGCGCACCAGCTCGAGCAGCAGCCGGTGGCCCTCGGCCACCGGCTCGGGCGCCAGCACGCAGTCCACCAGTGCTTCGATGCGCTGGGTGCGGCCCAGCAGCTGGTCGAGGTCGAAGACGATGTTGACCGACACGCCGTAGGTCTCGAGGTGCGGCATCACGCTGTCGGCGGCGCGGCGGCAGGCGTCGAGCAGCGCGCGCAGGTAGGCGGCGTCGCGCAGCGCGTCGTCGTGGCGGTCCTCCAGCACCGCCAGGCGCAGCGCCGCGGCCGCCGGCGTGATCTGGCGGAAGGGCTCGGCCTGCAGCAGCGCGGGCTCCATGCGCAGGCGCAGCGCCGGGGCATAGCCGGCGGCGTGCACGCCGCTGACGAGGATCGTGATGGCGTCCAGCAGCACGCCCCGCGTGGCCGCTGCGCCGGGCCCGAACAGCGCTGTCGCGCGCTCGAGCGTGGGCCCATCGAGGGCTTGCAGCCAGGCCTCGTCCTGCGGCTCGAAGAGCAGCCGGAAGAGGGCCGCCAGATCGCGTGTTTCCGGCGTCCCGGGCAGCAGCCGAGCCTGCAGCCGCGCCATGAGTTCGCTGGCAAACGAGACGCGGGCGCCGAAGCCGAGGTCGGCGTAGAGCGAAGCGGCGTCGATGTCGCGCCAGAAGGCCCGCGCCACGCCTTGCAGCCGTTCGCGCAGCGCAGTGTGGCGGTCGGCTTGCCTGAGCAGGTGGCGCAAGCGCAGGACCGGCAACGGGGTGCGCGCTTCAGGCGCCAGTTCGATCGGCGGCAGGGCCATCGGCGGGGGCGGCAGGGGCGGCAGGGCGGCGCCCGCAGCCAGTTGCGGCGCATGACGCAGCCACTCCATCAGCCGCACCAGCCACAGGTGGCGCTCGGCCAGGCCGGCCTTGGCGTCGGCGGCGTTGGCCAGCGCCGTGAAGTCCCAGGCGGCCGCGGCGGTGGTGTTCAGTGCAGGGCGCCGGGGTACACGAGGGCGAACTCCGGCACCGGCGCTTCAAAGGGGTGGGCTTCTTCGGTCATGCAGAAGAAGGTGCCCTGCATCTGGCCGTGCGGCGTGTCGATGCGTGTCCGGCTCGTGTACTCGAAGTGCTCGCCGGGTCTGAGCAGGGGCTGGTGCCCCACCACCGCCAGGCCGCGCACGTCTTCGCGGTCGCCCTGGGCATTGGTCACCACCCAATGGCGCGCCACCAGCTGTGCCGTGATGTCACCGGTGTTGCGGATGTTGACGGTGTAGGCAAAGGCAAAAGGGCCCTCGGGCGGGTGCGAGTGGTCGGGCAGGTATTGCACGCGCACGGTGCAGGTGAACTCGGGCTTGGCCATGCGGCTGATTCTAGGCACGCCTCCTAGAATGACCCCATGAGCACCTACCGCATCGCGCCCAGCATCCTGTCGGCTGACTTTGCCCGCCTGGGTGAGGAGTTGCGCTCGGTCATCGACGCCGGCGCCGACTGGATCCACTTCGACGTGATGGACAACCACTACGTGCCCAACCTCACCTTCGGGCCCATGGTGTGCCAGGCCTTGCGCCGGCACAGCACGGTGCCCATCGATGTGCACCTGATGGTGCAGCCGGTTGACGCGCTGGCGCAGGCCTTCTGCAGGGCTGGCGCCGACCTGGTGAGCTTCCACCCCGATGCCAGCACGCACGTCGACCGCACGCTGCAGCTGATCAAGGCCGAAGGCAAGCAGGCCGGTCTGGTGTTCAACCCGGCGGCGCCGCTGGACGTGCTGGAGTGGGTCATCGACAAGGTCGACCTGATCCTCATCATGAGCGTCAACCCCGGCTTCGGCGGCCAGAGCTTCATCGACAGCGCGCTGCGCAAGATCGAGCGCGCGCGCAGCCTCATCGATGCCAGCGGCCGCGACATCCGGCTTGAGGTGGACGGCGGCATCAAGGTCGACAACATCCGGCGCGTCGCGGCCGCGGGCGCCGACACCTTCGTCGCTGGCAGCGCGATCTTCGGCCAGCCGGACTACAAGTCCGTCATCGACGCCATGCGGCGCGAGCTCGCACGCTGAATCGCATCCGCGCGCAGCGACAGGCCTGGGGGCCTCATGACGTCCGCCGCCGGGCCGCCCCAAGGCGGACGAGCCCCCTCGGGGGGTGGCGAAGGCGCGCAGCGACAAGCCTGGGGGCTTCATGACGGCCGCCGCCGGGCCGCCCCAAGGCGGACGAGCCCCCTCGGGGGGTGGCGAAGGCGCGCAGCGACAAGCCTGGGGGCCTCATGACGTCCTGTCGATGCGCCGCGCCAGCACCACGCTGGTGGTGGTCTTGAGCACGCCCTCGAAGGCGCCGATCTCGTCGAGCAGCGCATCCAGCCGCGCCGTCGACTCGGCGCGCAGCAGCGCGAGGTAGTCGAACTCGCCGCTCACCGAGCACAGCTGGCGCAGTTCGGGCAGCGTGGCCAGGCGCTGCGTCACCAGGCTCGCGGCGCGGGGCTCGGTGGTGATGCCGACGTAGGCCTCGACCCCGCGGTCGCCTTCGTCCTGCCCCAGGCGCACGGTGTAGCCGACGATCACGGCCTGCTTTTCCAGCCGCGCCAGGCGCGCCAGCACCGTGGTGCGTGCGACGCCCAGTTGGCGCGCCAGGTCGGCCGCGCTCGAGCGCGCGTCGGCTTGCAACAAGGCGATCAGGCGGCGGTCCAGGTCATCGAGCAACATCGTCCGATTGTCGGCTGCATGCGCTGGCCCGACAGGGTAGGGTTGCCAAACGCCGCGGCGTTTGGACTACAGTTCGAGAGTTACGTGGCAAGCAAACCCAGAATTGCGAGGTCACGTTTGCAAGCAGGGAGCGACGTCCGATTGCACCAGGAGGCGACGCATGAAATTCCGCACTGTCAACATTTTCAGCGGCCATGTTTTTGAAGTGCCGCAAAGCGTCCAGCGCATCGACCACCGCGCCACCCACGGCTGGCAGTTGCGCTACGGTGGCACCAAGCTGTACTCCGACCACAGCAACGACGGCAGCGGTGCCGCTGAATCGCTGCGCCTGGCCACCAAGGAACTGCTCAAGCGCATGGCCACGCTGCCCGCGCCTTCGCTGCTGCAGCGCGGGCCTAGCGCCAGCAAGAGCAGCAACCTGCCGGTGGGCATCTCCGGCCCCGTGGTGCGGCAGCGTCGCGGCAGTGCGCTGCGCGACTGCAGCCTGGCGGTGCTGATCCCGCGCTTTGGCGAGAAGCCACAACGCCGCAGCATCTACATCGGCACCGAGAACACCTACACCGTGGCGCGCTTCAAGGCCGCGCTGGCGCGTGCCATCGAGATGCGCCGTGAGGCCGAGGAAGCCTACGAGGCTGCCACCACCAAGGACAAGCGGGCACAGGTGCGCGAGCATCGGAAGAAGCTCAAGGCTGCCGAGGCTTGATGCGATGTGATGTGCATGATTGTCCAAATGACAAGAACCACAGTTATTTGGACTAACTGATTGTTTCTTTCGACGTGGGCGTTGCCTAGACTGCCAGGCAGCCTGAACCCACCCCCGAAAGAACACCATGCGCATCACGCTTCTTGGCGCCGGCCACATCGGCCAGACGATTGCCCGCCTGCTCAGCGCCAGCGGCGACTACCAGGTGACCGTCGTCGACCGAAGCGCCGAAGCGCTGGCCAAACTGGCCGGCGCGGCAGTGCAGACGCGGCAGGCCGAAACCGCCGACCCGGCGACGCTGCTCGCCGTGCTGCGCGGCCAGCAGGCAGTCATCAACGCGCTGCCCTACCACCTGGCCACGCTGGCCGCCACCGCCGCGCGCGAGGCCGGCTGCCACTACTTCGACCTCACCGAAGACGTCGCCGCGACGCGGGCGATCAAGGCGTTGGCGCTAGGCGCCGCCACGGCCTTCATGCCGCAGTGCGGCCTGGCGCCCGGCTTCATCGGCATCGTGGCCCATCACCTGGCCAAGGGCTTCGACACGCTGCACGAGGTGAAGATGCGCGTCGGCGCCTTGCCCGCCTTCCCCACCAACAGCCTCAAGTACAACCTGACCTGGAGCGTGGACGGCCTCATCAACGAGTACTGCCACCCGTGCGAGGCGATTCGCGGCGGCAAGAACATTGAGGTGCTGGCCCTCGAGGGCCTGGAGCACTTCAGCCTCGACGGCACCGAGTACGAAGCCTTCAACACCAGCGGCGGCCTGGGCACGCTGTGTGAAACCTGGGCCGGCCGCGTGCAGACGCTCGACTACAAGAGCGTGCGCTACCCCGGCCATCGCGACCTGATGAAGATGCTGCTCGAAGACCTGCAGCTCAACCAGGACACCGAAACGCTGAAGAACATCATGCGCAAGAGCATCCCCAGCACGATGCAGGATGTCGTGCTGGTGTTCGTCACCGTCAGCGGGCAGCGCGGCGGCAGCCTGGTGCAAGAGGTGTTTGCGCGCAAGATCTTCGCCGACCGCGACGAGGCCGCGCCGCTGTCGGCGATCCAGATCACCACCGCCGCCGGGGTCTGCGCAGCGGTCGATCTGTTCCGCGAAGGCCAGCTGCCGCCCAGCGGCTTCATCCGCCAGGAGCAGGTCGAGCTGCCGGCCTTCCTGGCCAACCGTTTCGGCAAGGCCTACCAGCAAAGCCGGCAGGTCGAGAGCATCGGCTGAGCGATGCCGGCCGCCGATGCGCCGGGCCGGGCGACACTACGGCGCATGAAGTCCCCGCCCGCACTCAGCGCCGAGACCCTGTGGCAGTTCGACCGCATCGGCGGCCTCGCGCTGGCGCCCGATGGCAGCCGCGCCGTGTGCTCGGTGACGAGCCACGATCTCGACAAGGGCAGCAGCCACATCTGGCTGCTGCCCACCACGGGCGGCGAGCCGCGCCAACTCACGCACTGCGGCGCCAAGGACGGGCAGCCGGCATGGTCGCCGCAGGGCGATCGCATCGCCTTCGTGGCGCGTCGCGAGCAGGGCGGCAAGAAGGACGACACGCAGCAGCTCTACGTCATCGCGCCCGATGGCGGCGAGGCCCGGCGCATCAGCGCCTTCGGCCCGGGCGTGGAGTCGTTCAAGTGGATGCCCGACGGCCGACGCATCGTGTTTGCCGCCTGGGTCTGGCCGGCCCACGCCACGGCCGCCGCGCAGACGCGTGAGCACAAGGCCTGGACCGAGCGCAAGGAAACCGGCTATGTCACCGAGCAGGCTTTCTACCGCTACTGGGACCACAGCCTGCCCATGGGCCGCGTGCTGCACCTGCTGCTGCTGGACCTGGCCAGCGGCCGCATCACCGACCTGATGGCGGGCTCGCGCCACGAACTGCCGCGCCACAGCGAAAGCGCCGCGGGCTACGACATCCATCCCGGCGGCCGGCGCATCGCCTTGGCCTGCGACACGGCCGAGGTGCAGCGCATGGGCAATCCGCTGTCGCTGCTTGAGCTCGACCTGAAGACGCGGCGCGTCAGCGTGAAGGCCGCCGACGCCGGCTGGGACTTCGGCGCCCCGCGCTACAGCCCCGACGGACTGCATCTGGCGGCCACGGCGGCATCCGTGGGCGTGGTGCACACGGCGCACGCGCAGTTGGCGCTAATCCGCCCCGGCGGTCCGGGCAGCCCCGGCGGCCGCTGGCGCACGCTGGGCGCAGCCTGGGGCGGGTCAGTGGAAGCGCCGCTGCGCTGGTCTGCCGACAGCGCGTCGATCTACTTCGCCGCCGAAGAGCGTGGCCGCTGCCACCTCTGGCAGCATGACCTGGCCAGCGACGAGACCCGGGTCGCGCACGGCGGCGGCTGGGTGCAGGGCTTCGATGTCGGCGCCGACGTCGTCGCCGTGGCTGCCGACAGCGCCTTGCACCCGGTGCGGGTGACCGCGCGCCGGGGTGCCACGCCGCCACGGCGGCTGGAGACCTTCAACGACCGCATCCTGCAGCGGGTGACGCTGGGCACGGTGCGGGAAGTGACGCTGCGCGGCGCGCTCGGTGACGAGGTGCAGATGTGGCTGACCTTCCCGCCCGGCTTCAATGCTCGCCGCAAGCACGCCGTGACCCACGTCATCCACGGCGGCCCGCACGCGGCCGCCGGCGACACCTTCGGCTACCGCTGGAACCCGCACGTCTTTGCCGCCGCCGGGCACGTCATCGCGCAGGTCAACTACCACGGCTCGAGCGGCTTCGGCCACGCCTTCAAGCACAGCCTGATCGGCCGCCAGGGCGAGCTGGAACTGCAGGACATCGAAGCCGCCACCGACTGGCTGCTGGCCCAGCCCTGGGCCGACGCAGCGCGCGTGTTCGCCACCGGCGGCAGCTATGGCGGCTTCCTGGTGGCCTGGATGAACGGGCATGTGCCGGCCGGCCGCTACCAGGCCTACGTCTGCCATGCCGGCGTGTTCGACCGCATCGCCACCTTCAGTGCCGATTCCTACACCATGCGCCCCAAGGACCTGGCCGCCCAGTACTGGCTGGACATGCCGCGCGTGCTGGCGCAAAGCCCGCATGCGTCGGCCGCGCAGATGGCCACGCCGACCCTCGTCATCCACGGCGCACAGGACTACCGCGTGCCCGACTGCAACGGCCTGGCCTACTACAACACGCTCAAGGCGCGCGGCGTCGAAGCCCGTCTGCTGTGGTTTGCGGATGAGAACCACTGGGTGCTCAAGCCGCGCAATTCGCTGCTCTGGTACCGAGAATTCCTGGCCTGGCTGGAGGCCCACGACGGCGCTCGCCGGTGACGGATTCGCCCGCCACGCGGCGTCCGCGATTGGCGTGGAACTGGCTGGAGCCTGCCTTGAGCGCGCCGAAGACGAAGTCCCCATGCGTCACGGGCGCTGCCTTCAGGGCGACAGCCGCGGCGCCGACTGCAGCAGCTCTTGCAGGGCCTGCTTGTAGAACCTGGCCAGCCCCGTGGTGCCGTGGCCGCGCGTCTCGGCGCTGGCGGGGATCAGCAGCAGCCGGCCGTTGCGCACGCGGGGCAGTTCGCGCTCCAGGATGCCCAGCTCCGGCGGATTGCGTTCGTCGTCGGCGGCGTTGATGGCCAACAGCGTGGCACGGATGCGCTCCAGATGCGGCGCCGGGTTGTAGTCGCGCGAAGACTCCCACTGGTACAGGAAATCATTGGCGTCGGCCGTGAAGGGCGCGGCCAGGCGCTCGTCGAACAGCTTGTCGGCGGCAGCACGCGAAGGCGCGGCCTTGTAATAGGCCTGGTTGCCGCCGTTGGTACCGAGCGCGTAGAACAGGTTTGCATAGCGCACGCTGCGCGGCTGCGTGGTGTAGTTGCCGGCCATCCAGTCCGGGTCCTGGCGGATCGATTCGGTCAGCATGCGCCGCATCAGCCAGTTGCGGCCCGACATCTCGGTGGGCTGCGATGCCATCGGCACCAGCACATCGGCAAAGCCGGGGTGCGTCACGCCCCAGAGCCAGGTGTGCATGCCGCCCATCGAGTTGCCGATCACCAGGCGCAGGTGCTTCAAGCCCAGGCCTTCGGTGATCAGGCGGTACTGCGCCTGCACCATGTCGTCGTAGTTGTAGCGCGGGAAGCGGGCGCGCAGGCCGTCGGAGGGCTTGGCGGACTTGCCCGCACCCACGGCATCGGTGAGGATGATGAAGTGGCGGCTGGCATCCAGTGGCTGCCCAGGGCCGAACAGCTCGCCTGCGAACTCGGGCGTCAGCATCGAAGCCCCCGAGCCGGCGGTGCCGTGCAGCACCAGCACGGGCTCGCTGCCCGGGCTGCCCAGGGTGCGGTAGTGGATGCGCAACTCGGGCAGCACCTCGCCGGTGTGGAAGCGGAAGTCGCGTGCCACCCACGAGCCTTCCTTGGGCGCTGGATGGTCGGCTGCCCATGCAGGCGCGGCGGACAGGGTCAGGCACCAGCAGGCCCATGACAGAAGCCTGAGCAGTCGATTCATGAGTCGTTCCTCGCGGTGGGTGAATGGACGGGCGGACCGGCCGGCCCATGATTGCGGCAGCCGGGGCCGATCGCAATCCGGGTGCGCCCAGCACGCTTTGCATAATCGCGAGATGAATCTTGCGCGCACCGCCTTCGAGGCTGCCATCGTCGATCTGGACGGCACCCTGATCGACACCGTCGGCGACTTCGAGGTCGCTCTGGCGCTTTCGCTGGCCGACCTGGGCTTTGCGCCCGTCGGCCGTGCGTTCATCCTGCGCACCGTGGGCAAGGGGTCCGAGCACCTGGTGGCCAGCGCGCTGGCCGAAGCGGGCGCGCCGGCTGGCCTGCACGAGCGGGCGATGCGTCGCTACCAGCATCATTACCTGGCCATCAACGGACAGCACGCGGCGGTCTACGGAGGCGTGGTCGAAGGGCTGCAGGCCTTGCGAGCCGCCGGGCTGCGGCTGGCCTGCCTGACCAACAAGCCGACCGCCTTTGCCCGGCCCCTGCTGGTGCTGAAGGGCCTGGACGGCTTCTTCGACCAGGTCTTCGGCGGCGATGCCTTCGAGCGCAAGAAACCCGATCCGCTGCCGCTGATCGAAACCTGCCGCGCCCTGGGCAGCAGGCCCGCGCGGACGCTGATGGTGGGCGACAGCAGCAACGACGCCGCTGCCGCGCATGCCGCGGGCTGCCCGGTGGTGCTGGTCAGCTACGGCTACAACCACGGCCAGCCCGCGGCCAGCGCCGGCGCCGACGCGGTGGTCGACCGCCTGGATCAGTTGATGGCGCTGCTGCGGCCGCGCTGAGCCCGCTGCCCGGCTGCTAGACTCGTGGCGTGATCGCTTTCATTCATCATCATCACCACAGCGGCCGCCGGCCCGGGCCTTGCGGCCGGGGAGCCTGGCCCTGGCGGGGCTCGCACCACGGCGTCTGACCGCTGCTGCGGTCATCCCCGGGGCGCCGCCCCTGATGCTCCTGCCGCCGGCCCCCGTGGTCACGGCCCCTGTGTGTAGAGGTGTGAGACGTGATCACAGAACTTGAATTCCAGAGCCTGGCCAGCCAGGGCTACAACCGCATCCCTTTGATGGCCGAGGCCTTTGCGGATCTCGAAACCCCGCTGTCGCTGTACCTCAAGCTGGCTGGCGGTGCCAAGCACAGCTTCTTGCTCGAATCGGTGGTGGGGGGTGAGCGCTTCGGGCGTTATTCCTTCATCGGACTGCCGGCCAAGACCTTGCTGCGCTCGCGCGGCTTCAAGACCGAGGTTGTCACCGATGGGCAGCTGGTGGAGGTGCACGACGGCAACCCGCTGGACTTCATTGCCAGCTATCAGCAGCGCTTCAAGGTCGCCCTGCGCCCGGGCATGCCGCGCTTCTGCGGCGGGTTGGCGGGCTACTTCGGCTACGACGCGGTGCGCTACATCGAGCCCAAGCTGGCCAGCACCTGGAAGAGCGGCGGCATCGACACGCCCGACATCCTGCTGCTGCAGTGTGAGGAGCTGGCTGTCATCGACAACCTGTCGGGCCGGCTGTACCTGATCGTCTATGCCGACCCCGGCCGGCCCGAGTCCTATTTCAACGGCAAGCGCCGCCTGAGTGAACTCGCCGACAAGCTGCGCTACAGCGTCACCGCCCCGGCCGTCAAGCGCGGTCCGTCGTACGCGGTGGAGCGTGAGTTCTCCAAGGCCGACTACCTGGCCGCCGTGCTCAAGAGCAAGGAGTACATCGCCGCCGGCGACATGATGCAGGTGCAGATCGGCCAGCGGCTGCAGAAGCGCTACACCGAAAGCCCGCTGTCGCTGTACCGCGCGCTGCGCTCGCTGAACCCGTCGCCCTACATGTACTTCTACGACATGGGCGACTTCCAGATCGTCGGTGCTTCGCCCGAGATCCTGGTGCGCCAGGAGCACACGCCCGCGGGCAGCAAGGTGACGATCCGCCCGCTCGCCGGCACGCGCCCGCGCGGCGCCACGCCCGAACTGGACAAGGCACTGGAGCAGGAACTGTCGGCCGACCCCAAAGAGCGCGCCGAGCACCTGATGCTGATCGACCTGGCGCGCAACGACATCGGCCGCATCGCGCAGACCGGCAGCGTCAAGGTCACCGAGGCCTTTGTGGTGGAGCGCTACTCGCACGTCATGCACCTGGTGAGCAACGTCGAAGGCCTGCTCAAGCCCGGCACCAGCAACCTCGACGTGCTGCGTGCCACTTTCCCCGCCGGCACACTCACGGGTGCGCCGAAGATCCGCGCCATGGAGCTGATCGACGAGCTCGAACCCGTCAAGCGTGGCATCTACGGCGGTGCCTGCGGCTACCTGAGCTTTGCCGGCGATATGGATGTGGCCATCGCCATCCGCACCGGCATCGTCAAGGACAACACGCTGTACGTGCAAGCCGCTGCCGGCGTGGTGGCCGACTCGATCCCCGAGATGGAGTGGAAGGAAACCGAGCACAAGGCGCGCGCGTTGATCCGGGCTGCGGAGCTGGTGGAAGAGGGGTTCTGATCCCAGCTGCACCGCCATCGCACAATCGCGCGATGGCCCGCCGCAGCACGCCCTTTCAGTACGTCAACATCCATGGTCAGCCGCTGGGCCGTGCGGGCGAAGTCGACCGCACGGTCAAGCAGGCGGCCGAGCAGCGGCGCGACGACGAGGTGGCCGCCGCGCTGACGCCGGCCGACCTCGAACGCGTCTTCGACGCACTGTCGATCGCCGGCTGGCGCCGCGGCAAGACGGCGCTGATGACGCTGCTGCGCGCATGGAACGTCAGGCGCGAGGACGGCCGATCCTTTGGCAGCGCCGAGACCGGCGGCGCACTGCGGCGCCTGCAGGCCGCCGCTCGCGTGCAGGTGCACGAAGGCGAGGGCTGGTCGGTGCCCGATGCGCTGGCCGAACCTCGGCTGGCCACACTCCTCGCCGCACCGCAGGCCGGCGAGATGTGGCGTGCGCTGCTGTGGGTGGCCGGCGGCGCGATTGGCCCCATCGACCGCCTGCCGACGTACTACACGCCGCGCCCCGATGGCGAGTCGGTGGCCTTGCTGCGACTGGTGCTGGTCAGCGGCGTCGATGCCCAGGCCTATGCCATGCTCGCCACCGGGCCGCTGCGCTACGTCAATACCACCGACGCCGTGCTGCACGCGCTGGCGCAGCTGCAGCGCCTGGGCCTGTTTGATCGCATCGATGTCGGGCTGTGCTGGCAGTTGCTGGCGTCGCTGGACCTGTACGGCCTGCTGGCGCGCGAACCGGCGCTGCTGGCCTGGGTCGAGGCGCACATCGACGGCGCACCGGCCGAAGGCGCCACCGGGCTGCGCCTGAGCGTGGCCGAGCAGCGCCTGCAGCGCGGCGATGGCGACGGCATGGAGAGCGCGATCGCGCACGACGCGGCGGCGCGGCCCTTCCTGCCGCTGTTTCGGTCGATGCTGGCGGCGCGCGCAGGGCGCTTTGCCGAAACGGCTAGCGCATTCCCACCGGCGTGGAAGGCCCTGTGCGCGCACCTGGGCAAGCGCCGCGGCTTTACGCCGCCGGGCCTGTTGCAGTGGTACGTGCTGGCTTTGATGGCGCACAGCGATGCCGCGGCCTGGACCACGGCGCGCAAGTTCTGCGTCGCGATCTCCGGCTCGCGCACGCCTTCGCCCTACGAGCGCTGGGGCCGCTGGGCGCATGTCTTTGCCGTGCGGCTGGGCGATGCGCGGCTCGAGATCGAAGCGCTGCAGGTCAACCGCAACATCGAGCATGCGCTGCACGATCCCGACGATGTGGCCGACCAGCTGGTGTTCGCCGCCTGGCTGGGCAAGTCACCGCCGGGCTGGGACGCGGTGCTCATCAGCAAGCTGGTGAGCTCACTGCACGCGATGGGCTTGGCGTGGAAGGCCGATCTGGTGGCGCAGGCCTGCGAGCACCTGGGCTGGCCGCTGCCGGCGCGGCCGGCCGATGCGCCGCCGCCCTGGCCGGTGCGCTTTTTTGCGGGGCGCCAGGACGCCTGGCGTGACGCGCTGGCCGCCATCACCGCGCTGGGCGAAGGCCAGTCCGCCACCGCGGCACAGCCGCTGACCACGCTGCGCTGGAGGCTGACGCTGGATGCGGACGGCCGCGTCTACAACCTGCAGGCCTTCGAGCCGGCTGCCACGGCGCGCGGCAAACCGAAACCGCTGACGCCGCTGCAGCTGAAGAAGCGCACCCGGCTCGACCCGCGCGACGCGGCGGTAGCACGATGCCTGCGCCAGAGCCGCTATCGCGCCAACGAGGTGGGTTTCGACCTTGTGCAGGCCGCTTCGGCGCTGATCGGCCACCCTGCGATGGAGTTGCACGACGCGCCCGGCGTCGCGGTCGAGTTGATCGAGAGCCTGCCGGAGCTGGAACTGCGACGCGAGCGCAGTCCTGGCGGCAGCGAACACTTTGTCTTCGACCTGCACGACGAACTGGTGGCCGATACCGAGCCCGAACTTGACCATCACGCGCCCGACTACGACCAGGAAGAAGCCGAGATCGAGCGCCGCAACGGACTGCGCATCGTGCGCGACGCGGCCGAGCGCGCGCGGCTTATCCGCATCAGCCCGGCGCAGCGGCGCGTGGCCGAACTGGTCGCGCAGCGCTGGACGGTGCCGGTCGACGCAGGCGCCGAGCTCGACGCCGCGCTGCGCGTGCTGTCCGGCCACTTCCTGCTGCACAGCGACGCTGCCGCCGGCGAGCCGGTGGCCAGCGACTCGCGCCTGGTGGCGCAACTGCAGCCGCGTGGCGACGCCATGCGCCTGACGCTGGCGGTGCGGCCCTTCGGCGACTTCGGCCCGCTGCTCGCCCCGGGCCATGGCCGCGCGCGGCTGATGACCCTGCACCTCGGCGTCAGCCTGGCCACCGAGCGCGCGCTCGACGTCGAGCGCAGCCATCTGGACGCCGTGCTCGAGGGCTTGCCGTTTCTGGCCGGCGACGACCTGCCGCCCGACGGCAGCTGGCTGCTCGACGAGCCCGAGCAGGCGCTGGCCGCGGTGCACGAACTCGGTCGCCTGGCCGGCCAGGGGCAGGCGGTGCGCGCGCTGGAATGGCCCAAGGGCCGGCCGCTGCGCGTCATCGAGCCCGACGCCAAGGCCTTTGTCACCACGCTGGCCAGCCGCCGCGACTGGTTTGCGCTGAGCGGCGAACTGCGCATCGACGAGCAGCGCGTGCTCTCGCTGCAGCAGTTGCTGGCACTGCTGCGCGACGCCCGTGGCAGCCGCTACGTGGCGCTGGGCGAGGGTGAGTACCTGGCGCTGGCCGACCAGCTGCGCCAGCGCCTGGCCGAACTCGAAGCGCTGGCCGAGGACGACGGCGCCGGGCTCAAGCTCAGTGCCACCGCCGCGGCCTGGATTGGCGAAGCCGCGCCCGAGCTGGGCGTGCAAGGCGATGCCGCCTGGCGCCAGCGCGCCGCCGACCTGGAACGCGCCGCTGCGCTCGATCCCCGCGTGCCGCCGGGCCTGCAGGCCACGCTGCGGCCGTACCAGCACGACGGCTACGTCTGGATGAGCCGCCTGGCCGAGGCCGGCTTCGGCGCCGTGCTGGCCGACGACATGGGCCTGGGCAAGACCGTGCAGACGCTGGCGCTGCTGCTGGCGCGCGCCGCCGCGGGGCCGGCGCTGGTGGTGGCGCCGACCTCGGTGTGCGGCAACTGGCTTGAGGAGACAGCACGCTTCGCGCCGGGCCTGCGCTGCAGCGTCTACGGCCAGGCCGAGGTCGAACGTCCAGCGCAGATCGAAGCCGCAGCGGCCGGCGACGTGCTGGTCGTCTCATACGCGCTGCTGCTGCGCGATGCCGAGGCTTTTGCCGCCAAGCCCTGGGCCAGCCTGGTGCTCGACGAGGCGCAGGTGCTGAAGAACGCCGCCACCCAGCGTGTGCAGGCGGTGGCCGCCCTGCAGGCCGGCTTCCGGCTGGGCCTGAGCGGCACGCCGGTGGAGAACCGGCTGGCCGACCTGTGGTCGATCATGAACCTGCTCAACCCCGGGCTGCTGGGCAGCGCGGCGCGCTTTGCCGAACGCTTCGGCAACCCCATCGAGCGCCAGCGCAACGAAGCCGCACGCGCGCGCTTGCGGCGTCTGGTGTCGCCCTTCCTGCTCAGGCGCACCAAGGCGCAGGTGCTGACCGATCTGCCGCCGCGCACCGAGATCGTCCAGCGCATCGAGCCACAGCCCGAGGAACGTGCCTTCCTGGAGGCAATGCGGCGCGAGGCCCTGGCGCGCATCGCGCAGCTCGACCCCACCGATCCGAACAAGAACCGCTTCAACGTGCTGGCCGAGCTGACCCGGCTGCGCCGCGCCGCCTGCGACCCGCGACTGGCCGCGCCCGAACTCGGCCGCATTGGCGCCAAGGTGCAGGCCTTCGAGCGCCTGGCCACCGAGCTCGTCGAGTCGCGCCACCAGGCCCTTGTCTTCAGCCAGTTCACCGACTTCCTCAAGCTGCTGGCCGAGCGGCTGGACGCCTGCGGCCTGCGCTACCAGTACCTGGATGGCTCGACACCCGCGGCGCTGCGCAGCGAGCGCGTGGCCGCGTTCCAGCGCGGCGAGGGCGACCTGTTTCTCATCAGCCTGAAGGCCGGCGGCTTTGGCCTGAACCTGACCGCGGCCGACTACGTGGTCATCACCGACCCCTGGTGGAACCCGGCCGCCGAAGACCAGGCCATGGGCCGCGCCCACCGCATCGGCCAGCAGCGGCCGGTGACGGTGTACCGGCTGGTGACCGCCGGCTCGGTGGAAGAGCGCATCATCGCCTTGCACCAGGACAAGCGCGATCTGGCCGAAGGGCTGCTGTCAGGACAGGACAGCACGGCGCCGCTGGCGGCGGGGGAGTTGATCGACCTGCTGCGAGATCGACCGTGATCGACGACATCAAGGGCGCCCCAAGGCCGACCGTATCTGTCAATCAACGGGTGGCTGGCAACCGGCGCTACAGCAGCCCGTCCTCCTCCATGTCCTGCAATGCCTCGGGGTGGAGCATCACACCCAACTTCTTGCGCAGCGGCACGACCTTGGGGTCGAAGTTCTTGATCAGATCTTCGTGCTGTGCGGCGACGAAGTCGCGCATGCGCTTGGCCTCACCCGCCTCCAGCGCACGCAATTCGGTCAAGGGCCGCTCGATGCGCCGGCAGTCGCGCAGGAACGACGTGAAGCGGACCGCGGCCAGCGCACCGGGATCGCTGAAAACGACGAGCAGGTTGCGTTCGTTCGGGTCCTGGTGCTCCCAAGGCTGGTCGTCCAGGAAGCACGCCCCAAGGCGTTGCTCGCAGAACAGCTGCCCCAACTCGCTGCGGCGGCGGAACTGTTCTTCCCAGACCCGGTGCTGCAACTCTTCGAGCAGCGCTTCCTGGCCGTTGGCATCCACACGCATGTCCCAGCGGATGGCCCCGCTCTTGTCGCGCTTTCCGTCCTCGGGGCCGCGCACGTGGCGATGCGGAACGCGCGCCAGGGTCTCGGCGCTCGCGGCTTCTTCCATGGCGCCGTAGAGCTGCCACGACGCCATCGTCAGTGTCAGGTAGCACAGCTGGCCGCCCACGAGTACGCGCGCCCAGGTGCCATGCAGGGCGCCGGTGTACGGCTCGGGTTGATAGCCCTTGATGTCCCTCTGCTTGGCGTCCTGCTGGAAGGCGTGGTCGTCGCGGTCGTAGTCGAGCAGCGTCTTGAAATCGAGGATGCTGCTGTCCTGGGCAAAGTGCTCGTTGAGCGCGAAGGCATCCTCACCGATGCCCTTGAGCGGCTGCAGCCACTCGTTGATGCGGTTCTGCAGGGCCAGCGGCACGCGACCATGCGACTCGAGCTTCGCCAGCGCCCCGGGCCGGCGCTCGCCGTGCTCACGCAGCAGCGCCGCGACGATGGCTTCGCGGTCCTCGTCCGGCAGCTTCACGCGATACCGAAGCTGCTCTTGGGCCGACCAGGCGAAGAACTCCGGCCGAGCGACCATGACGGCACGGCGCAGTTCGGGCGACCAGCGGTCGAGACCGATGGCCGATTCGGTGCCCAGTGTGGGAGTCACGACGTCATTCTTCCACGGCCGGTGTGGGCAGCGTGAAGCGTCCACTCCATCGTAGGCGCGGTCGGCGACAGTCCGTAGCCGCGAGAATCACCGGCATTACCGAAGGTCGGTGGGCACAACACGCAACCCAAACCCAATGCTCGACGACATCAAGAAAACGCTCTGAGCCACCGCCGACAAGCTGCGCGCGAACATGGACGCTGCCGAGTACAAGCACCTGGTGCCCGGCCTCATCTTCGTCAAGTACATCTCCGATACCTTCCACGCCAAGCGCGCCGAGCTGACCCGCCGGTTTGCCGATCCGGCCGATGAATACTTCCTGCCCGACAGCACGCCAGAGTTGCTGGCCGGCGAGCTGGAAGACCGCGACTACTACCGCGAGGTGAATGTCTTCTGGGTGCCCCATGGTCCAAAGATGAGCGCGCGCTGGGAAGCACTGCGCGCCACCGCCAAGCAGCCCGACATCGGCAAGCGCATCGACGACGCGCTGTCATTGATCGAGGCCGAGAACCCCAAGCTCAAGGGCATCCTCGACAAGCGCTTTGCCCGCGCCCAGTTGCCTGACGGCAAGCTGGGCGAGCTGGTCGACCTGGTGTCCACCATCGGCTTCGGCGCGTCAGCGGCCGAGGCGCGCGACGTGCTGGGCCAGGTCTACGAATACTTCCTGGGCATGTTCGCCAGCGCCGAAGGCAAGCGCGGCGGCCAGTTCTACACGCCGCGCAGCATCGTCAAGACGCTGGTGGCCGTGCTGGCGCCGCATCACGGCAAGGTGTATGACCCGTGCTGCGGCAGCGGCGGCATGTTCGTACAGAGCGAAGAGTTCATCCTGTCGCACGGCGGCAAGCTGGGCGACGTGGCCATCTTCGGACAAGAGGCCAACCCCACCACGTGGCGCCTGGCGGCGATGAACCTGGCCATCCGCGGCATCGACTTCAATCTGGGCCGCGAACCCGCCGACACCTTCACGCGCGACCAGTTCCCCGACCTGC
>JANMVM010000255.1:0-20861 GCA_031392695.1 Rubrivivax sp. | reverse complement strand
TCTCCAACGTCGACGACGAAGGCCGGCTGATGCCGCCCGACAACCCGACGGTGCGGCAACTTTCGCTGGCCCAGTACTGGCACACCGACAGCAGTTATCTGAAGGTGCCCTGCGTTGGCGCGCTGCTGCACGGCGTGGAAGTCAGCCGCAGCGGCGGCGAGAGGCAATTCACCAACCTGGTCAGCGTCTACGGGGCTGGCCCATGTGCATGCCGACGGCAGCGCGGTGATCACGATCCTCGACGGCCTGCCCGAGCTGCTTGACGCCGTGACCTGCACTTTGCAACTGTTGTACGAGGTGCACGACCCGTCACGTTATGCCACACCCGATCTCATCATCGACTTCACCGGCATCCGCTTCAAACAGCTGGGGCCCAAGCGCGTCTTGATGACGGGCGCGCGCTCACTCGGCCCGCCACCCACGCTGAAGGTGTCGGGCTTTCTGGAGCTGCCCGGCTTCATTGCCGACTGCGAGATCGGATTCGCCGGCACCGGGGCGCTGCAGCGCACGCGCTGCGCCGATGCCGACACGGCGCAGATCATCGAAGACGAGATTTGCGCCATGACACTGTGCGGCCCTGCCGGTGGCTGCAGCGTGCGCAGCGAACGGCGGCCGCGCATCGAGGTGCTGGACGGCTACATCGCCCCCGGCCTGGTGCAAGCCGAGATCATCTGGAGCACGGCAGGAGGGTGGGTGAACTGGCAGCCGGCCGCGCCGGCGACAAAGGCAGGGTGCTCGACCTCACCCTGGTGGCGCGCGACGAAGCCACCTGCGCACTGCTGCAGCGCCGCCTGACCGCCGACTGGGTGCGCCAGGCCCTGAACCGGGTTGTGCCCGGCCCCGTGCAGCGCTATGAGATGCCGGGTCTGCTGGCGCTGAAGTTCGTGATGCCTGAGGCCCTGGCAGGCGGGGTCTACGCCACGCTGCGGCCGGGCCTGCATTGGCAGAAGGCCGCCATCTGGCTGCTGCTGGATCTGGACTTGGACTTGGACACCGGGCCGCAAGCCTGACGGGGCCCGCACGACATGGCGCAGAACAGTCCACCAGCCAATGCAGCCCGCGGCCGCACCTTTGTTCTGGTGCACGGCGGTTTTCACGGCGGCTGGTGCTGGTCTCGCGTGGCGCCCTTGCTTCGCGCACGCGGCCACACGGTGTTCACACCCACGCTGACCGGTTGCCGCGAGCGCAGCCACCAGATGTCGGCAGCGATCACGCTCAACACCTTCGTCGACGATATCGCCCTCATGTTGACCTGGGAAGACCTGCACGACGTGGTGCTCGTCGGCCACAGCTTCGGCGGCATCACCATCACCGGCGTGGCCGACCGCATGCCGCAACGGCTGAAGCAGCTGATCTACCTGGACTCACTCATCCTGCCCAGCGGGCAAAGCGCCTTCGACCAGCTGGACCCAGCCATCGTGCAGTCGCGCCTGTTGGCGGCGCAGGCCAATGGCAGCATCTGGATCGAGAGCCCTCCACCAGATTTTTTTGGCGTCGGCAAGCCCGAAGACCTGGCCTTCCTGCAAGGCCGGCTGACGCCGCAGCCGATGGGCGCCTACACCTCGTCGCTGAAGCTTCAACACCCAGTGGCCAACGGCCTGCCAGCCGTTTATGTGCGCTGCACCGCGCCGCTGTACGGCGGCCTGACGCGGACACGCGACTGGGTCAAGGCCAGCGGCATGCAGGAAGTGCAACTGGCCACCGGGCACGACGCGATGGTCAGCGCGCCAGAGGCACTGACTGACTTGTTGGAAGCACTCGCCCACGGAGGTCTTGCTCCGTGGCGGCAAAGCATCACGGGGATCAGGCTTGCGGTTGATGCTTCGTCGGCAGCCAGCGACGCACAGCCTTGCGGCGACTCACTCCGGGGCTTGCCCTTTTGCGGCGTAGCGCTGCTCGATCGCCAACCAGCGCGCATGGTCGACGAATTTCTGGCGCTCGTCGAAGCCCAGGATGCTGTCCTCTGCGCCGGCCAGTGAACCGGCAGTTTGCAGGTGCGCCATCGCGCGCTTCATGGCCAGCATCGCGGCCTGCAAAGCAGCGTTGGCGTAGAGCACGCCGGCAAAGCCCAGCGCTGCAAAGTCCTCACGCGGCATCATCGGCGTCTTGCCGCCGAAGACCACGTTGGCGATGTGCCTGCCGGGCACGGCTTGCGTGATGCGCTGCAGCTCATGGCGTGAGGTAGGCGCCTCGACGAACAGCAGGTCGGCGCCCGCTTCCTTGTAGGCCGCCATGCGGTCCAGCGCGGCGTCAAAACCTTCCACCGCCCGTGCGTCGGTGCGCGCCAGGATGAGGAAGTCAGCGCTGCGCCGCGTGTCCACGGCGGCTTTGATCTTCTGCACCATCTCGTCGCGGCTGACCACCGACTTGTTCTCGAAGTGCCCGCATCGCTTGGGGAAGACCTGGTCTTCCAACTGGATGGCATCGGCGCCGGCACGTTCATAGAGCTGGACGGTGCGCACCAGATTCAGCGCGTTGCCAAAGCCGGTGTCGCCATCGGCGATCAACGGCAGCTGCACCGCGTCGCGCACGGCCGCCACATGGGCGGCCATCTCGGTGACCGACGTGAGGCCCATGTCAGGTGCGCCCAGGTAGGAATTGGCCACGCCGGCCCCGGTCAAGTAGACGATGGGGAAGCCTGCCGCTTCGATGATGCGTGCGGCCAGCGCATTGGCGGCGCCCGGGATCAGCAGCCCGGCGCCGGGCTGCAACAGGTCGAGCAAGTTGTGGCGAGCAGATGAGGTCATGAGGAACGCAGAGTTGGTGAGGGCGGAGATGCGGAGATGCGGAGATGCGGAGATGCACAGCCTAGCGGCTGGCGTCGCCCATGCGGAACTCATGGCTGAGTTCATTCAGTCGCGTCAGGACATCGGCAGGCACCACCGTGTCGGCGGCCTGCAAGGCTGCGGGCAACTGATCGGCGCGCGACGCGCCCAGGATCGCGCTGGTGACACCGGTCTGTGCCAGCACCCAAGCGATGGACAGGGTGACGGGCGCTATTGCCGCCTCGGCGGCCAACTGGATCAAAGCGCCGACGGCGGCAAACTCGCGCTCGTGCCAGTAGCGGTCTTTGTACAAGCCGGCGCCCCGGATGGCGCCAAAACGGCTGTTGGATTCAGCCTGCGCGTCAAAGCGGTGCTTGCCGCTGAGCAGCCCGCCCGCCAGCGGGTTGTAGCAAAGCAGGGCCAAGCCCTCTTCGCGGCAGAGCGGGAGCAGGTCGCGCTCGATCTGCCGGAACAGCAGGTTGTAGCGCGGCTGCACGGCCACCGGGCACACCCAGCCGTGGTTCTCGCAGCGCCCGATGGCGCGCGCCAGGCGCCAGGCCTGGAAATTGGACACACCGGCGCAGCGCGCGCGGCCTGAGCGAACGATGGTGTCCAGTGCGGCCAGTGTTTCGTCCAGTGGCGTGTGCAGGTCGTCGTAGTGCAGCTGGTACAGGTCGAGGTAGTCGGTGCCCAGGCGCTTCAACGACGCATCCACGGCATCCAGCAGGTGCTGGCGCGAATTGCCTTGCTCGCCTGGCGAGTGGCCCATCTTGGCGCCGCCCTTGGACGCCACGATGAAGTGCTGGCGCCGGCCCTGCAGCCAGGCCCCCACGATGCGCTCTGACGCCCCCCTGTCGGCCGGTGCGGAGCCCAGCGGGTAGGCATTGGCGGTGTCGATCAGGTTCACGCCGGCTGCTGCGCAGGCGTCCAGGATGGCAAACGACGCGCGCTCGTCGCACTGTGCGCCAAAAGTGGCCGTGCCCATGCTCAGGCGCGAGACCTCGATGCCAGTCGACCCAAGGGGTGTGGTCTGCATGCCGCTCAATCGAGCTTGGCGCCCGAGACCTGCACCGCCTCTTTCCACTTCGCCCTTTCGCTGGCCGCGAAGGCTGTCGTTTTGGCTGGCGACGAGCTCACGAACTTGGCGCCGGCTTCGATGAAGCGCTGCTGGGTGGCTGGGTCGGCGGCGGCGGCCTGCACGGCCGACGACAGCTTTTCGACGATCGCCACCGGCGTGGCCTTGGGCAGCACCAGCGCGCCCCAGGACGTGAGCACAAAGTCCGCCACGCCGGCTTCGGCCGTGGTGGGCACGTCGGGCAGCGCCGGCCAGCGGTAGTCGGACGTCACAGCCAAGGCACGCACGCGGCCGGCGCGCAGCAGTGGCAGGCAGCTGGCGATGTTGTCGATGGCGAAGTCGTTGTCGCCTCCGATCAGCGCGGTCAGCGATTGGCTGCCGCTGGGAAAGGGAATCTCCGCGCCCGGAATGCCGGTGCGGGTGCGGAACAGCACCGAAGCGAGGTACGGCGAAGAGCCGATGGCCGAAGTGCCGATATTCGCCCCCTTGGGTTTGGTGCGCGACCAGGCAATCAGCTCCTGCAGCGACTTGGCCGGGTGCTGCGGTGCCACCACGAAGACGTTGCAGTTCTCCCAGATCAGCGACGCGCAGGCAAAGTCGGCCTCGGGGTCGTGCAGCATCTTCTTGAACAGGAACTGGTTGATCGACAAGGTGCCGATGGTGGCCGACGCGATCGTGTAGCCGTCGGGCTTGGCGTTTTTCACCGCCTCCATACCGATCATGCCGTTGGCGCCGACCTTGTTTTCCACCACAAAGGGTTGGCCCAGCCGGGCCTGCAGCCTGTCGGCCACCAGGCGTGTCAGCACGTCGGCGGCATTGCCGGCGGTGAAGGGCACGATGATCTTCACCGGCGCTTCCGGCCAGCTGGTGCTGCCCTGCGCCCGGGCACGCGGTGCTGCGCAGGCCAGGCTGCTGGCCATGCCCCCAAGTACAAAGTCGCGACGGGTCGTCATAGGGTTCGTCTCCGCATCAAGGTTGCACTGTGTTTCGAAGTTAGGCGCCGGTTTGAGGGCAACAGGGGCCCTGCGGTGCCGTCCATTGGCGGACGAGTTCAAGGTCGAAGCCGCACTCGATCAGCACTTCTTCGGTGTGCTGGCCCAGGCCCGGTTGCAGGCGCGGGATCGATGTATCAGCGCCGCTCATTTGAAAAGAAACACGGGGGTAGCGCAGCGCGCCTTCGGTGGGGTGCTCATGCACCTGCCAGAAGTCAACGCTGTTCAGGTGCGGGTCGTTGATCAGGTCTTCCAGGCTGTTGACGACTGAGAAGGGAATGTCCTCGGGCGTCAGTAGCGCCAGCCATTCTGCGTTGGTCTTGCGCGCCACCTGGCGCTCGATCTCGTCCCACACGACGCGGAAATGCTGCTGCCGGGCGCGGAAGGTGGCGAAGCGCGCGTCCTGCATCACTTCGGGCTCACCGGCGATCTCGAAAAACCGCTGCCAATCCGAGTCGTTGTAGGGCAGCAGCGCCAGAAACCCGTCTTTGGTTTTGTACGGGCGGCGCGACGCGGTGCTGACCGGCTCGTAGCCCATCGGCGCGATGGGCGGCTCGAAGGTGTGGCCCCATTGGTGCTCCACCATGTTGAAGGCCGCCATGGTCTCGAACATCGACACGTCCACCTTCTGGCCCATACCGGTCTGCGCGCGCTGCAGCAGCGCCATCGCGATGGCGTAGGCCGCATGCAGGCCGCTGATCTTGTCAGCGATGATGGTGGGGATGAAGCGCGGCTGGCCAGCGATGATGGTCTGCAAGTGCGCCAGGCCCGATGCCGCCTGGATGATGTCGTCGTAGGCCGGCCGGCCGGCGTACAGGCCGTCGTCACCATAACCGGCAACATGGCAGTAGATGAGTCTCGGGTGCAGGGGCGCCAGATCGTCGTACTTCAGGCCCAGGCGGTCGGCCGCGGGCGTGCGCATCGAGTGCAGCAACACGTCGCAGCGCGCCATCAAGGCCTGCAGGATCTGGCGCCCCTCGGGCGTCTTCAAATCGGCCACCACGCTGCGCTTGCTGCGGTTGCTGGTAAGGAAAAACGAACTCATCTTCGGTGAGCGGCGCGGCCCCATCACGCGCGTGCGGTCGCCCTCGGGCGGCTCGAGCTTGATGACATCGGCCCCCATGTCGCCCAGGTACTGGCCGGCCAGCGGGCCGACGATGATGGAGGCGATCTCCAGCACCCGCACACCTTCGAGAGGCCGCTTGATGGACATGGGGTGGCCTGCGCGCCGATCAGTAGTGCCAATGGGGCGGCACGGCCCCGGCGATGGGCGACGTGAAGGTGACGAGCCGCTCGCGCCCCAGGTTACCGAGGTAGACGGTCTTCAGGTCCGGCCCGCCAAAAGCCACGCTGGACACATTGCCCAGCGAACGCGCAACGCCGGCATACACGTCGGCGATGCACAGCGTACCGGCGGCGTAGTGCGCTTCGGCGGTGGCGATCATGGTTCCATCGGGGTCTTCGATGACGACTCTCACATCGCCGTTGGCACCGACGCGGATGACACGGTTGGACACCACGCAGGCCACCCACACGCCGCCTTCGGCATCAAAGGCCAGGCCGTCGGGAAAGTCGCCATTGTCGAAGCGGTGCACCACTTCCTTCGCGCCCAGGTGCCAGCGGTCGACGTGGCCCACGATGGGGAAGCGCGACAGCCGACGGCCATAGGTTTCGTTGACGTAGAGCCAGCGCCCGCTGGGGTCGACGCGGCATTCGTTGGTGAAGCCGATGCCGTCGGCCACGATGCGTGCGCGCGCTTGATCAGGTGCGCCGGCTGCGCCGCCGGGGTCGATCACGGCAATGAAGCCGTCCATCGTGTGCCCGTTGAAGGCTTTTTCGCGCGGCACTTGGCGCGTGCTCATTGAAATCCAGGTGCGCCCTGCAGCGTCGATGGTGACGAAGTTGGTGCTGGTGAGTGGCTCGCCGTCGACTTCCATCAGCACGGGGCTCAGCCGGTGCTGGTGGTCGATGCGCCACACGCCGCCGCCGCAGCGGGTGCCCAGGTTGGCGACCAGAAATTCACGTTCGGGGGTGAGCGCGATGCCGTTGGTCAAAAAGCCTTCGGGCATGCCCTGCAGCGTGCGCCTGGGCTGGCCCAGTTGACGCACGCCGCAGCCATGGTCGGAGACAAAGAGCTCGCCCTTGGCGGTGGCAATCACGCTTTCGGGCCGGCTCAGGCCTTCACCCACCTGCGTCACGGCAGCCAGGCTGATGAGGGGCTGTGCGCTCACAGCCGGTAGACCCGCTGCGCCGTGCCACTGAACAGCAGCGCCTGTTCATCGCTTGAGAAGCCCGCCGTGATGCGCTTGAAGGCGTTCCAGAGCGTGGTCCAGCTGGCGCCCAGTTTCTCGACCGGAAAGTTGCTTTCGAACATGCAGCGTTGCGGCCCGAAGAGCTCGATGCAGGTGCTGATGTACGGGCCCCACAGGCGGGCGATTTCCGCCGACGAGGGCGGCGCCGGCAGCGTGGTGTAGTCGATGGCGGCCAGGCGGATCATCATGCCGCCGAGCTTGATGTTCACGTTGGGGCAGGCCGCCAGATGGGTAAGGGAACGCTTCCAGTGCGCAAAGACCTCGTCGCGCCGGCCCGCATAGGGCCCGTAGCCCAGAGGGCCGCCGCAGTGGCCCATGATGATGGTGGTGTCGGGGCAGGCCCGCGCCAGCGCCGTGACCTCGCCGAGTTGGGTGTGAAAAACCCAGGCATCCAGCGACAGGCCGAGCGCGGTGAGCTCCCTGACGCCGGCGCGGAAGTCGTCGCGCCCGTAGCTGCCGGGGTGGTCGATGGTGTTGCCCATGTCGGGCGCCGGGTCGAAGGCTGCTGAGGCACGCACGCCGCAAAAGCGCCCCTGGCCGGCCTGCACATGGGCCTCCAGCACCGGCCGCACGCGCGCGCCCAGCGTGAGCTCGGCCGCGCCGACGATGCCCTGGCACAGGCGCGGCCCAGTGGGCGCGGCCACATCGCTGGCCGCACCCAGGGCGGCGGCAAATTCTGTCTCGCCCACCGGCTTCATTTCTTCGGGCCCGCCGCTGCGGTACTTGGCATGGCACTGCACGTAGACGGTGGCCACCGGGTGGTGGCCGCTCATCAGGTCTTGCGTGTATTCGTCCAGCAGGTAGACGTGGTCCGCGGCCGCGCCGCCCTGCGGCAGTGCGGCGGGCAGCTGGTCCCACAGGTGGTGGTGGGCGTCGACGATGGGCAGCTCGGGCTGCAGCACCTCTTCGGCGGGCAGCCGGGCGAGCCAGGCCTTGTTCAATGGCAGCACGCGGCCAAAGTGGTTTTGGGTGCTCATCAACATGTTCCCATAGTGGAATGAAGTTCCACTATGTGTACTGTGCCAGCATGGACAACCGGCGCGCTCCGGGGAAACCCCGCATTTTCTTCCAGTCGGTCGATAACAATACTTCTCGGTAGATTAAACACGGGCGGCCCGCCCGCCCCGGAGACCCTCATCAACACCACCACCCCCGAGCGGCCGCCGCTGCGCATCTGGCACCAGTCCATGACCGAGCTTCAGGGCCTGGGCGCCTACCGCGACTTCCTGGTCCGCCATGCCCGCACCGTGCTGGGCGACGAGGCCGCGCTGCAGGTTGAAGGCCTCAAGAGTGGCAGCTACCACGGCCGCACGCCGTCGGCGGTGCTCGGGAATGCTTTTGTGCACCACCGCGTGCTGGACCAGGTCATCGACAACGCGATCCACGCCCAGCGCGACGGTTTCGACGCCTTTGTCATCGGCTCCTTCAGCGAACCCTATCTGCGCGAGATTCGCTCGGCGGTGGACATTCCCGTGCTGTCGATCCTGGAGTCTTCGGTGCTGGTGGCCTGCACGCTGGGGCGCAAGGTGGCGCCGATCTCCAACGCGCCGTCCATCGCCCAGATCGTGCAGACGTCGGTCGATGCACACGGCCTCGGGCAGCGGGTGCTTTCGGCCGTGTCGATGGACCCGCCCATGCACGAGCCTGAAATGGCCGGCGCATTTGCGCAACCGGACGCGCTGCTCAAGGCCTTCGAAGCGGCCGCTCGGCGCGCCATTGAGCGCGGCGCCGATGTCATCATCCCGGCCGAAGGCGTGCTGTCCACCGTGATCAGCCACAACCGACTGCACACCATTGGTGGCGCGCCAGTGATCGACGTCTTTGCCGTCACCTGGCGCCACGCCGTGATGATGGTGCGGCTGCGCCACGACTGCGGGCTGCAGGTCAGTCGCGTTGGCGCCTATGCGCAGGCCGACCCCGAACTGATCCAGTTGCTGGCAACGTAACGGCGCATGCTTTCAGCGCGGTTCTCCGCGCCGTCTTTACTGCCGTCTTCAGCACCGTTCAGAGCCTGTCAGGCCGGCGGGTAGTCGCCGGTGTAGCCCATCACGCGCGAGACCTCTTCGCCTGCCTGCTTCAGCAGCGCTCCAAACTGGGCCTGGCGCTGCGGCCCGCGTGTGCCCGGCGCCGAGATCGAGATGCCCGCCCGGGCGTTGCCTGCGCTGTCAAACACCGGCACGGCAATCGAGTACACGCCTTCGAACATGCCATCAATGCTGACCGCAATGCCCTGGGAGCGGATGTCCTTCATGCGCCGCTTCAGCGCGCTGACGCTGCCCACGGTGTTGGACGCCAGCTTCTCGAAATGCGTCGCGGCCAGGTAGCTGTTGCGCTTGTCTGCGCTCTGGTACGCCAGCAGCGCCTGCCCGCTGGCCGAGCTGTACAGCGGCTTGGTCAGCCCCGGCCGAATGCTGAAGCGCAGCGGGTTGCTGGGCTCGATGACGTCGATGTAGACGATTTGCGTTTCGCTGTCGTCGAAAGTGCCCAGCACCACGGTTTCGTTGCACTCTGCGGCCACCCTCTGCAACGCCGGGCGTGCGCATTCGGGGAACTTGCGATTGCGCAGCAGTGCCGCGCCCAGCTTCAGGGCCTGCGGGCCGACGCGGTGCACGCCGTTGTCGGACTCGACGTAGCCGCCCGCTTCCAGCGCACGCAACAGCCTGAACAAGCTGGTCTTGGGCAAGGCCAGCCGGGCGGCCAGCACGGCCAAAGGCACTGCGCCTTCGGCGCTGGCCAGTTCATGCAGGACCTGAACGGTGCGCAGCGGCGACCTCGGGTTGGCGTCGCCCTGCGGCGCATCGAGCATGTCGTCCATGGGCGCTGGGATTGCCGTGTCAAAAGCTCAGCCGAATACCTGTTTTGACGACGCCACGGTTGCAAACAGCGGCAGCATGTTTTCCACCGAGAACGCGTGCCAGGCCGGGTTGGGCGCAGCGCAGCAGTCTTCCATCACGGTCAGCGCGAAGCCCGCGTCGTCGGCCGCGCGCGCTGTCATCTCCACCACCAAATTGGTGACCACACCACCGATCACCAGCTTGCTCACGCCGCGGTGCAGCAGCCAGCTCATCAGACCGGTGTTGAAGAAGGGGTTGACACACTGCTTGGTGATCACGAGCTCGTGCGCCAGCGGCGCCACGATGTCGGGGAACTCGGTGCCCCAGGTGCCGGCGATGGCCGCGCCGTGCTCTTTCATGCGCGCGACGCGCGGCGCCACGCTCAGAGCGTCGGCATAGTCGGGCCTGAACGCCAGTCGCACATGCACGATGTCCATGCCCTGCGCGCGCGCTGCATCCAGCGCATGGCGGGCGTTGGCCAGCACGCCGCGTTCGGCAACGACCTTGGCCAGGCCGCCGCCACCGACCTTGCCTTTGGCATCGACCATCTCGTTTTGCAGGTCGAGCAGCAGCAGTGCGGTCTTGGGGGTGGATGTGTTCATGAATTCCTGGGCAGGTTGTGAATGAGGTTCAGTCGTGACGCGGCGTGCGTGCCGGCCAGGCGGCCGAAGACCATGCCGCGCAGCACCGATGTGGCGCCGGTGTAGGTGCCGTAGTACAGCCCCGTCATCTCGCCGGCCGCGTACAGGTTGGGGATGGGGTCGCCGTCATGGTCCACGACGCGGCCTGAGCGGTCGGTCTTCAGGCCGCCGAAGGTAAACACATTGGCCGACATGATGGGATAGGCGTGGAAGGGCGCGGTGTCCACGGGCACGGCCCAGTTGGACTTGGGTGGGCTCAAACCCTGCGTGGTCAGGCCATCGGCCTGCAGTGGCAGCCAGGTGCCGGGCACGCAGCTGCGGTTGTAGTCGGCCAACGTGGCCTGCAGCGCTGCCCCAGGGATCTTGAGCTTGCGCGCCAGCTCTTCCAGGGTGGCGCCGGTGATCGGCGGCTTGTCGGTGCGGATGCCCAGGCGGTAGTTGGGAATCGTCAGGTGGCGCGCGTCCAGGATGACGTAGGCGATGCCGCCGTCCTGTTCGTAGATGCGGCGCGTGACGCGTTCGTAGTGCGCGTCCACCGTGCCCGGCGCTTCGTCGGTGAAGCGCTGTCCGTGCTGGTTGACGAGCACGCCGTAGGGAAAGATGAACACCGCCGGCTCGGCGATGCCCGAGCGTGGGTCCACCGGTTCGGCGTGGTAACTGCCGAAGTCCCCACTCGGGGCGGCGCCAACGGCCAGCCCCATGCGGATGCCGTCGCCGCGGTTGTAGTAGGCGCCGCGGCAGATGGGGCGCAGGTGCACCGAACGCGGGCCCATGTAGCGCGTCATCATCTCGGCGTTGCCTTCGAAGCCGCCGCAGGCCAGCACCACCTGCCCGTGCAGCGTGCGCGCCGTGCCGCCGCGCGTCTTCACGCGCACGCCGGTGACCACCCCGTCGCTTCCGCGCACCAGGTCTTGGGCTGCGGTGTCGTACAGGAAGTCGACCTGCAGACCCTCGGCCCGCGCGGCCAGCGCTTCCACCAGCGCCGCGCCACCGCCCACCGGCAACAGCCGGGGCTGGCTGCGGGTGAGGAACTGCGTCGGCAGGAAGTCGAAGCGCACGCCCATCTGCTGGAGCCACGCAATGGTCGGCCCGGCCTGATTGGCCAGCGTTTCGACGACATCGGGGTCGGCGATGCTGAGCGTGTTGACCAGCGCGCTGCGGCTGGCCGGCGGCAGTGATGCTTCGCTGATGAGGTCGGGGCTGATGGCACCACAGCCGTTTTCTGCAATGTGCGTCTCGAAGTCGTCTGTGACTTCGGTGTGGCTCTTCATGCGCAGGTAGGCTTCGGTGTAGCGGCTCTGGCCGCCGCGCTCTTCACGCGGCGCGCGCTCCAGCACCACCACCCGGGCCCCGGCCTGCGCCGCCGCCACCGCTGCGGACAGGCCGGCCACGCCGCAGCCCACCACGATCACGTCATGCGCAGGCTCTGAATCTGGTTTCATGGGCAGGGGACTTTGTTTGGGTCAGGCCAACAATCAATATTCCTATATGGGAACATCGTTTCTATTTTGACAAAGTATCCCATCGCGCACGGCGCGGCCCGTATGGGGGTTTCCCCGCAGCGCGGCGCCTGTGCGCTCAAGTCGCCATTGGCCCGCACCGGGCCTGGAGTGCGCCGACAATGCGGGCCGACACAGCTCCCAGCCCGTGCAAGCACCCATGAAACCGCTGGCAGTACCCGTTCACTTCGACTTTGTCGACCTGCGCTTGTTTGTCAACGTGGCCGAGCTGAACAACCTGACCCAGGGCGCGCGTGCCTCGGCGCTGTCACTGGCGGCGGCCAGCACGCGCATCAAGAACCTGGAGCACGCGCTGGGCGCGCAGCTGCTGTACCGCACCCAACGCGGTGTCTCGGTCACGCCGGCCGGCGACACGCTGCTGCACCACGCCCGGCTGGTGCTGTCGCAGGTGCAGCATCTGGGAGCCGACTTGCGCGAATTTTCCAAAGGCGTGAAAGGACATGTGCGGTTGTTTGCCAACACCACGGCGGTGTCTGAATTCCTGCCCGGCGTGCTGGCCGCATTCCTGGCCGAGCACCCGCCGGTGAACATCGACCTGCGCGAACTCGGCAGCCCCGACATCGTCAAGGCGGTGATCGAGGGCCGCACCGACCTTGGCATCGTGGCCGGGCACGTGGCCACGGCCGGCTTGCAGACGCTGCCGTTCTTCGAAGACCGCCTGCTGCTGGCGGTGCCGCTTGGCCACCCGCTGGCCAGGCACCGGCACCTGGCCTTTGCCGACGCGGTGGCGCACGACTTCATCGGCCTCGGCCCCGACAGCGCGATGCAGGCCTTCATCGGCGGTATCGCGGCGCAGCAGGGCTGGACGCCGAACGTGCGCATCCACGTCGGCAACTACGACGCCATGTGCCGCATGATCGACGCCGGCGTGGGCATCGGCTTGCTGGCCGAGAGTGCGGCGCGCAGGCATGCGCGCACGACGCGCATCAGCCTCATCGAGCTCGACGATGCCTGGTCCATCCAGCCGCTGAAGATCTGCGTGCGTGACCTGCCCAGCCTGCCAGGCCTGGCACGCGACCTGGTGGCGTTCTTGGTCGACAGCGCGGCGCGCAAGCCTGCGGCTTGAGGCCAGGGTTGGTGGCCTGGGTTGGAGGCCTGGACAGGCGGCCAGGCGTCGAAGCCCTTGACTGGGCCTTTGCGAAAATCGAACGACGTCTTCGCCGATGACACATTGCCAGCGGGGGTGCTTCACCAGACACTCGATTGACGCTGCGCCGCCTGGACCCTGGGGCCGCAACCGACCACGAGTCTTCAGCACAAGACCACGCAGGAAACCCCGCATGATCAAGCACACCGCAGTCTTCTTCACAGCCTTGCTTGCCAGCGCTCTGGCGTTGCTGGGCGCGCCGACAGACGCGCGTGCCGAGTGGCCCGACAAACCCATCCGCATCGTGGTGCCCTGGCCGGCCGGCGGCGGCAGCGACCTGGTGGCGCGCATGGTGGCCGAGCCGCTGGGTGAAGCATTGAAGCAGGCGATCGTGATCGAGAACCGGGCCGGCGCCAATGGCGCCATCGGCAGCGAAGCGGTGGCCCGCGCGCGCCCTGACGGCTACACCTTCGTGTGGGTGACGGCCGACACGCATGCGATGAACCCGCACGTCTACCCCAAGCTCAGCTACGACCCGCGCGCGGACTTCAGCGCTGTCGGCATCGTGGGTTACTTTCCCTACGCGCTGGTGGTGAACCCGGCCTTTGCCGCCAACACCGTGGCCGAGTTCGTGGCCCAGGCCAAACAGCGGCCCGGCCGCGTGACGTTTGCGTCCTGGGGCGTGGGCGGCTCGGCCCACGTGGCGATGGAGATGTTCCGCGCGCAGGGGCAGTTCGACGTGCTCCACGTGCCCTACCAGGGCGCCGCGCCAGCGGTGGCTGCGGTCATCGGCGGCCAGGTGGATTCGATGATCCTGCCGATGTCGGTGGCCAGGGCGCAGGCCGCTGGCGGCAAGCTCAAGCTGCTGGGTCTGGCGTCGCCGCGGCGCTTTGCGGGTGCACCCGATCTGAAGACCTTTGCCGAGCAGGGCGTGGCCATCGACGCCGGCACCTGGGTCGGCCTGATGGCACCGGCCAAGACGCCCGCCGACGTGGTGGCGCGCATGAACCGCGTGCTGAGCGACGTGGTGGCCAACCCGACGCTGCGCGAGCAGTTGCTGAAGATCAACGTCGAGCCCGCATCGGCGCAGACGCCGCTGCAGTTTCAGGCATTTGTCGATTCGGAATACGAACGCTGGGGCAAGATCATCCGCGGCGCCAACATCCGCGCCGAGTAGGCGGAGTAGGCAGAGTAGGCCGAGGAAGGCTCGACGCATGCGCCTCGACCACCGCGTGGCCTTGATCACCGGCGCTGGCGGCGCGATCGGCGGCGCCACGGCGCGCCGGCTGGCGCAGGCCGGCGCTGCACTGGCGCTGGCCGATCTGTCGCCAATCGGCGCTGAAGCCGCACCACCTGCCTCAGAGCGTTGCCGGCACTTCCAGCTGGATGTGCGCTCGGCCCAGCAGGTGCAGGCCGTGGTGGCGCAAACGCTGGCGGCCTTCGGGCGCATCGACGTGCTCGTCAACGTGGCCGGCATCACGTCTTTTGGCGCCGGCGCCAGCCTGCACGACGACGAATGGGAGCGCGTGCTGGACATCAACCTGAGCGGCAGCTTTCGCTGCTGCAAGGCGGTGGTACCGGCGATGCGTGCGCAAGGCCATGGCCGCATCATCAACCTCGGTTCAGTGCTGGGCAAGAACGGCGGCAACACGCGGCCGTGGATCGACGCCGGCGAGCAAAAGGCATCAGGCAACGTGGCCTACGGCGTATCCAAGGCCGGCGTGCACGCGATGACGGCCTACCTGGCGCGTGAACTGGCGGGGCAAGGCATCACGGTGAACGCCGTGGCGCCGGGCCCGGTGGCGTCGGGCATGACGGCGAGCCTGCCACCGGCCATCAAGGCGCTGATACCGGTGGGGCGGATGGGCCGGCCCGAAGACATCGCCGAGGCGATCGCCTTTCTGGCTTCCGATGCAGCAGGCTTCATCACCGGTGAGGTGCTTGATGTCAACGGCGGCATGTGGTGTGACTGACCACGTCGCCCAGCGGCGCAGGATCAGCTGGCACCGAGAAAGGGAATCACCGCGTCGGCCACCGTCCGCGGATGGCTGCGGAACACGCCAGCGTCGAGCCCCTGCAGCACCAGCGGCTGGGCGTTGAACATCTGGCTGCAGATCAGCGGCGCCTGGGCGCCGAAGTGCGCTTCGTGCGCGCTGTGCAGTTCCAGCACCAGCGTGGGCGCAGTCATGCGGCGCATGGCCGCGGCGAGGTCGAAGTCGAAGATCGCCTCGTAAGTGGGCACGATGCTGCGCCAGCCCAGCAGGTGGTCGATGACCATCGACTCCGCGTTGGCGGTCTGTTCAGCCGTGACGGCAGCGCCGGCCAGCAGCGCCGGCGGCCACCACAGCGGCAAGACGTCGGCCTGCACCATCAGCCACCGACGCACGTGGTGCGCGCCGTCGGCGCTGAGGGAGCTGGCGGCGAAGCGGGGAAAGTAATGGTCCACCAATTCGCGGATGGCCGCGTCGCGCGTTGAACGGTCCACGATCAGGCTGTGCGTCTGGCCAGCCAGCACCACGCGGTCGACGCGCTGCGGCCAGTCGGCCGCCAGTGCGGCGCCGATCTTGTTGCCGGTGTGCAGGCCCAGCACATGGGTGCGCTGAAGCGACAGTGCGTCGAGCAGCGCCACCATGCTGCGCGCCATGCCGTCGACCGACACCGGCCCCGGCAGCGGCGCAGAGTTGCCATAGCCTGGCGTGTCGACGGCGATGGTGCGAAAACGCGTGGCCAGCAGCGGCATCAACGCATGAAAGGCGCGGTGCGAGCCCGGTGTGGCATGCAGCAGCAGCAGCGGCGGCCCCGCACCTGCTTCTAGGTAGTGGAGGGTGCCGCGCTCGGTGTGGGCATAAGCCGGCCGGCCCGGCAGCGCGGGGCAGGCGTCGATGGGGTTCAGCATGGCGTCACTCCGGTTGGTTCATCGGGTGCAGGCTTGCTGTCAGGGTCTTGCTTGGGGCAGTCCGGGCAGCTCGGCCAGTCCCTGCAGATGGCGCTGCAGGAACCCCAGCACCGCACTGCCAAAGGCATCGTTGCGTTCGCCCGCCACCATGTGCGCAGCGCCTGCGACACTGACGTATTCGAGGGCCGGGCACAGGCCCATGAAGTGCTGTGCACCGGCCTCGCTGAGCACGTCTGACATACCGCCGCGCACCAGCAGCGTGGGCAGAGCCAGCTGGCGCGCTGCCGCTTCCATGCGCCGTCGGCGCTCCACCGGATCGCTGTGGCCGGCGCGGTAGCGCGGGTCCCAGTGCCAGCGGTAGCGACCGTCCGGACCGAGGCGCACGTTCTTGGCCAGGCCGTCCAGCTGGCGCGGCCGCTGGCGGTGCGGCTGGTAGCGATGGATCGCATCGGCGACTTCGCTGAGCGACCCGAAACCCTCGGGCCGGGCCGTCATGAAGGCCTGGATCTGGCCGACACCTTCGGCCTCGATCAGCGGCGCCGTGTCGACCACCACCAGCGCCATCGCATCGACGAGCCCCTCGCCGACGGCGATGAGACTGGTGACACCGCCCATCGAGGCCCCGACCAGCACGGGTCGGGGTCGGCCCAGCGCTGCGACCACGCAGCGCAGGTCGTCGATCATCGCGTCAGCACCGTAGCGGCCGTCGGCGGCCCAGTCAGAATCGCCGTGGCCTCGCGCGTCGAAGGCCACCGCGAAGCAGCCTGCACCCGCCAGCCGCTGGCCGGTGCCCTTCCAGGCGTGGCGGGTCTGGCCGCCGCCGTGCTGCAGCAGCACCAGCGGGCCCTTCGGGTCGCCCCAGGCGTCGCCAGCGATGCGCAAGCCGCCCGCGCCTGGCCAGCGGTGCATGGGCTCGGGGGTGCCGGGCAAGCGGCGGCCGGCAGTCACGGTGGTCAGTTTGCTGGTCATGATCTCAAGCCGAAGGCATGGTCTTCAGTTGCTCCCACATCGTCTGCGCCGCCACCGACAGGCTGCGGTCGCGGCGCCGCATCATCGTGATCGGCCGCACGGCGCGCGGCATCTTCATCGGCAGCGCGACCAAGCCGGGCCGCAGGCACAGCCGGATGGCGTGCTCGGGCACGATGGTGATGCCGAAGCCCGCCGCCACCAGGCCCGCGGCGCTGCCGAAGTTGGCCACCTCCATGCCGGTGTCGCGCACCTTGGCCGTCGACAGCAGCGGCGTCATCTGCTGGCGCACGCTGCCGGTACGCACCATGTGGACGAAATCGCGGTCCTTCAGGTCGCGCAGGCGCACGATGCTGAGTGCCGTCAGGGGGTCGCTCTCGCGGCACAGCAGGTGGTAGCGCTCCATGAAAAGCAGGTGGTTCTCGACCTCCAGCTCCGGGCCCGGGTGAGCGCTGACGCCGAAGTCGACATCACCCCGACCGATGAGCTCCAGGCAGCGCTCGGAGGTCACGTCGTGCATTCGCAGTGCCACGGCCGGATGCTGGCGGCGAAATTCGGCCAGGCGCTGGGGCAGCCAATCTGCCGCCAGCGAGGGCGTCACGGCGACGCTGACCCGCCCCATGCGGTGTTGGGCGCGTTCCTGCAGTTCGGTGGTCGAGGCGCGGATCTCAGCGGCGATGCGGTGCGCTCCGTGCGAGAAGACCTCGCCTTCTGGCGTGAGGGCGACGTTGCGTGTGTCGCGGTCGAAGAGCCGCGCGCCGACTTGTTCTTCGAGCCTGCCGATCATCTGGCTGAAGGTCGAAGGCGATACGTGGCAGCGCTTGGCGGCGAGCGCGAAACGGCGTGTCTCCTCAAGCGCGAGGAAGGCGTCGATGGCCCGCCCGCTGAGATTCAGATTCATTGCAAAAAACGAATGATTGTTGAATTAATGCCAGTTTACATAAATGGCGGCCGCACGCACAGTCGCACCCATCCTGCTTCCAGAGACTTCCCCATGACCCAGCCCGAGGAGCAAGCCGAAAGCCGCCCATCGCGCGCCGCCGCACCCGGCCCGCTCGATGGTGTGCGTGTGCTCGACCTCACCAACATGCTGTCGGGCCCCTACTGCACGCGCCTGCTGGCCGACCTGGGCGCCGAGGTCATCAAGGTCGAACCGCTGCAAGGTGACCACAACCGTGGCCGCCGGCCGGTACGCAACGGCCACAGCAGCTTCTTTGGCCACCTGAACTGCGGCAAGAAGAGCGTGGTGCTGAACCTGAAGTGCGAAGCCGGCAAGGCTGCGGCGCTGACTATTGCGCGCCAGTGCGACGTCGTAGTCGAAAACTGGCGCCCAGGGGTGGCTGAGCGGCTGGGCCTCGGCTTTGATGCCGTGCGCGCGCTGCGCGGTGACGTCGTCTATTGCTCCATCTCGGGCTTCGGCCAGACCGGCCCCAGCGCACGCCGGCCGGCCTATGCGCCCATCATCCACGCCGCCAGCGGTTTCGACCTGGCACAGGTCGAATACCAAGGCGGTGGCAAGCCGCAGAACACCGCCACCTACACGGCAGACGTGTTCGGTGGCATGTCGGCCTTCGCGGCCATCCAGGCCGCGCTCTTTCACCGCGAGCGCAGCGGTCAGGGCCAGTACATCGACGTGGCCCTGCTGGACGGCATGCTCAACCTCCTGGTCGCGGAGTGCCAGGAATGGCAGGCGCCGACACCGGCACCCAGCCGCGTCTACCCGCCGCTGCAGGCCCGCGACGGATTCATCGTCATCGCGCCCACCAGCCAGAAAAACTTCGAAGCGCTGACGCGGGTGATTGGGCGCGAGGACTGGCTCACCGACCCGCGCTTTGTCAGCACCGTTACCCGCGAGCGCAACTGGGCCGAGCTGATGGCGCTGATCGAGGACTGGACGCGCCTGCACGCCAGCGCCGACGCCGAGCAGCGGCTGATGGCGGCGGGCGTGCCCTGCACACGCTACTTGAGCGTGCAGCAGGCGCTGACCAGCGAACAACTGCGCGCCCGCGGTGCCACCAGCACCGTGCGCGACGCGGTGGGCGAGTACCTCGTGCCGCACGCCCCCTTTCAGTTGCCGGGCCTGCACGCCGCGCCACGCCGCGATGTGCCGGCGCTGGGCGCGCACAGCGACAGCGTGCTGGCTGAACTCGTCGGCCTGAACGCGCAACAGGCTGCGGCCTGCCGCGCGGCAAACTGAGCCTTGGTGACGAACATGACGATGACGCGCCGACGCTTCACCACTGCAGGACTGACCACCGCGTGGGCCCTCCCACTGGCCACCACACTGTGCGCCGCCTTCGCGCCGCCGGCTCAGGCGGCTGACTTCCCATCGCGCCCGGTGAGGTTCATCGTCTCGTGGTCGCCCGGCGGTGGTGCCGACGTGCTCGCACGCCAGCTGGGCCAGGGCCTGGCGGAACGCTGGGGCCAGCAGGTCAACATCGAGAACAAGCCGGGTGCCGATGCCACCATCGGCATCCAGTCGATGCTGCAGCAGCCGGCCGACGGCTACACCATCGGGCTCATCATCACCTCGCACGCGGTGCACCCGAGCGTGCGCAAGGCGATGCCTTACAACCTGCTGCGCGACTTCGTGGCCGTGAGCAAAGTGGTCGAGGCGCCCAACCTGCTGGTGGTCAACGCCAAGCTGCCCGTGAAGAGCGTGCAAGAACTGATCGCGCTGGGCAAGACGCGCGCGTTGAACTACGCCGCACCCGGGCTGGGTGGGCCGGGCCACCTGGGCGCCGTGATGTTCAACAGCATGTCGGGCATCGCTGCCACGCACATCCCTTATCCGGGTGGCTCGCCGGCCCTGCTGGCGCTGCTGCGCGGCGATGTCGACTTCATGTTCACGACCATGCTCTCGGGCATGCCACTGGCCAAGTCGGGGCAGGTGCGCGCCATCGCCATCACCAGCGCCGAGCGTTCGGCCCTGCAGCCCGATCTGCCGACGCTGAGCGAATCGGGCCTGCCGGGTTTCGAGCTCGTCACCTGGTACGGAATCATCGCCCGCGCCGGTACGCCGCGGGCCATCGTCGAGCAGATCGCGAAGGACATCGACGCCGTGGTGAAGGAGCCCAAGCTGGCGGCGCGCCTGGCTTCTGAGGGCACCCGAGTCGTCGCCAGCGGGCCGGATGCCTTCGGGCCCTACCTCACGGCCGAGGTCAGGAAATGGGCCGACATCGTCAAGCAAGCCCAGATCCAGCCCGAATGAATAGCGAATTGGCGAATTGGCGAATTGGCGAATTGGCGAATTAGCAAATTAGCAAATTAGCAAATTAGCGCCAGATTGGAAACCCCATGAGCAGCAAGACCACCCGCATTTTCGCCATCGGCGACGTCGCCGTGAACCGCGACCAGCCCGACACCATCTTCGAGCTGGTGCACGAGCAGATCCGGCAATCCGACTACGCCTTCGCGCAGATCGAGGCCATCTACTCGAAGCTGGGCGAGGTCAACGTCAGTGGCACCTCGTCGCCGCTGCGGGGTGACCCCGAGAACGTCGCGGCCATCGGCCGCGCCGGCTTCAACCTGGCGTCCTTCGCCAGCAACCACTGCATGGACTACGGCATCAGTGCCTTCCAGGACACCATCCAGCACTTCCGCGCCATCCCCGGCATGCACATTTTTGGCGCTGGCAACAACCTGGCCGAAGCGCGCAAGCCGGTCATCGTCGAACATCTGGGCAACCGCATCGGCTGGCTGGCGTATTGCTCGATTCTGCCCATCCGCTACTGGGCCGACGTTGACCGGCCGGGCTGCGCGCCGGCACGCGC
>JANMVM010000212.1:0-29991 GCA_031392695.1 Rubrivivax sp. | reverse complement strand
CGATCAGCAGCGCTTCGGTGCCGCTGGCCACCGCGATGCAGTGGCGGCTGCCGGTGAAGGCGGCGAGTGCGGCTTCGAGCTCGGCGACCTCGGGCCCCAGGATGTACTGGCCGTGGTCGAGCACGCGCTGGATGCGCGCGTCCACGCTCGTCTTGAGCGCGGCGTACTGGCTTTTCAGGTCGGTGAATTGCATGGGCTCAGTGTGTCGCCGTCGAGGCGGTAGCGCTCACCGGTGGCCGGGCAGGCGGCCTCGCCGCTGCCCGACACCGGCAGCGCCAAACGCTCGCCGTGGCGGCTCATCCAGCCGATGCGCCGTGCCGGCACGCCCACCACCAGCGCGTAGGCCGGCACGTCGCGGCTGACCACCGCGCCGGCGCCGACGAAGGCGTGTTCGCCCACCGTGGTGCCGCAGACGATGGTGCAGTTGGCGCCCAGCGTGGCGCCGCGCCGGACCAGCGTGCGCCGGTATTCGGCCTTGCGCACCACCGCCGAGCGCGGGTTGTGGACGTTGGTGAAGACCATGCTGGGGCCGCAGAAGACATCGTCCTCGAGCGTCACCGCGTCAAAGACCGAGACGTGGTTCTGGATCTTCACGTTGTCGCCGATGCGCACGTCGTTGCCCACATACACGCCCTGCCCCAGCGAGCAGCCGTGGCCGATGCGCGCGCCGGCGCTGACGTGCGCGAAGTGCCACACGCGCGTGCCCTCGCCGAGTTGCGCGCCGTCGTCGACGATGGCGCTGGGGTGCACGGTGACGGGCATGGTCAGAAGACCAGCGGCAAGCCCACGCGCACGCCGTCGCGTGCGCTGCGGTAGGCGGCGATGATGACTTCCAGCGAGCGCAGGCCTTCGTAGCCGTCGACCTCGGCGTGGCCCTCGCCGCGCAGCGTGGCGATGACGTTGTCGTAGTACAGCGGGTGGCCGAAGCCGTAGACCGAAGGCGCGGTGTAGCTGGCGTCCTTGACGGCGGCGTCCTCGGGGCGCGGCGGGTCGAACTCCCAGTGCTCGATGCGGTTCACCGCCACGCCGCCGATGCGCACCGTGCCGCGCTCGCCCAGGATCGTGATGCTGCCTTCGAAGTTCTTGCCGTGCGTGAGCATCGTGACGTTGATGCTGGCCAGGCCGCCGCTGCGCAGGCGCAGGCTCATGACGCCGGTGTCCTCGGCCTCGATGGCGCGCGCCAGCGTGGCGGTGTAGGCGTGCACGCTGTCCACCGGGCCGACGAGCCAGTCGACCATGTCGACATAGTGGCTGGCCTGGTTGAGGAAGGCGCCGCCATCCATGTCCCAGCGGCCGCGCCAGGGCGCGTCGTCATAGTAGCTCTGCGGCCGCGTCCAGAAGACGTTGACGTTGACCATGTAGACGCGGCCGAAGCGCCCGCCGTCGACCGCCGCCTTGAGCAGTTGCATGGTCGGGTTGAGGCGGTTCTGTTTGACCACGAACAGCTTGACGCCGGCGTCGCGGCAGGCGCGCACCATGTCCATGCCGTCGTCCCACTTGGTGGCCATGGGCTTTTCGCTCAGCACGTGGCGGCCGGCGGCAGCCACGCGCATGGCCTGGCGCGGGTGCAGACCGCTGGGCGTGGCCAGGGTCACGATGTCGGCATCGCTGGCATCGAGCAGGGCTTCGAGCGAATCGAAGCCGGCCGCGCCCGTCCTGGCCACCGCCGCCTGCAGCGCCGCGGGCCGGTTGTCGCATACCGCCACCAGCTGCGCGCGTTCACGGTGTTGCTGCAGCGCCTGGATGTGGTTGGCCGCGATGCGGCCGCAGCCCACCAGCGCAAAGCGGATCGGCCGGTCTTTGATGGGCAGTGTGGGATTCATGCAGCGCCCAATTCTACCGGGGGGGCCTAAAATTCAAGCAGAAACAACGAGTTGACGATGAGCGACCCCACCTCCCCCGATAACACCCTGATCACCGAGCGGCGCGAAAAGCTGCAGGCCCTGCGTGCGCAGGGCGTCGCCTTCCCCAACGACTTCAAGCCCAAGCACCACGCGGCCGACCTGCATCACCGGTACGGCCAGGTGCCCAACGAAGAGCTCGAGCCGCAGGCCATCGCCGTCAGCGTCGCCGGCCGCCTGATGCTCAAGCGCGTGATGGGCAAGGCCTGCTTCGGCACGCTGCAGGACGGCTCCTTCGGCGACAAGCACGGCCGCATCCAGCTCTACATCACGCAGGACGCGGTGGGCGCCGAAGCGCTGTCGGCCTTCAAGCACGGCGACCTCGGCGACATCCTCGGTTGCGTGGGCACGCTGTTCCGCACCAAGACGGGCGAGCTGTCGGTGCGGGCGACGCAGGTGCGGCTGCTCACCAAGAGCCTGCGCCCGCTGCCCGACAAGTTCCACGGCATGTCCGACCAGGAGCAGAAGTACCGCCAGCGCTATGTCGACCTCATCACCGACGACGCGGCGCGCGCGCGCTTCGTGGCGCGCAGCAAGGCCGTGAGCTCGATTCGCAGCTTCATGGTCGAGCACGGCTTCCTGGAAGTCGAAACGCCGATGCTGCACCCGATCCCGGGCGGCGCCAACGCCAAGCCCTTCGTCACCCACCACAACGCGCTGGACCAGCAGATGTTTTTGCGCATCGCGCCCGAGCTCTACCTCAAGCGGCTGCTGGTGGGCGGTTTCGAGCGCGTGTTCGAGATCAACCGCAGCTTTCGCAACGAAGGCATCAGCGTCCGCCACAACCCCGAGTTCACGATGATGGAGTTCTACGCGGCGTACTGGACGCACCATGATCTGATGGACTTCACCGAGGCTGTGCTGCGCCACGCCGCGCGCGCCGCCACTGGCTCGGCCGCCGTCAGCTACGCCGGTCAGCCGGTACACCTGGACCAGCCCTTCACGAGGCTGTCGGTGCGCGAATCGCTGGTCGTGCACGCCGGTCTGAGCCAGGAAGAGGCCGATGACGCCGAGTTGCTGCGCGCGCGCCTGAAAGCCGCGGGCCAGCAGGCTCCGGCGCACTGGAAGCTGCCCGAGTTGCAGTTCGGGCTCTTCGAAGCCGAGGTCGAATCCAAGCTCTGGCAGCCGACCTTCATCGTCGACTATCCGGTAGAGGTGAGCCCGCTGGCGCGCGCCTCGGACAGCAACCCGGCGATCACCGAGCGCTTCGAGCTCTTCATCACCGGGCGCGAGTACGCCAACGGATTCAGCGAGCTCAACGACGCCGAGGACCAGGCCGCGCGCTTCCAGGCCCAGGCCTCGAACAAGGAAGCCGGCGACGAAGAGGCGATGTACTACGACGCCGACTTCATCCGCGCGCTGGAGTACGGCATGCCGCCGGCCGGCGGCTGCGGCATCGGCATCGACCGCCTGATGATGCTCATCACCGACAGCCCGAGCATCCGCGACGTGATCCTGTTCCCGGCCCTGCGCCACGAAGGCTGATGCGATGGAAGCCCCGCGGCTGCAGTCGCTGACGGACATCGAAGCCGCGGTCTGGCGCGAGCTCGGCTTGGCCGTGCGCGCCAAGGACCACGCCTGGCGCGTCGCCGTGCTGGCCACCGTCGATGGCGAAGCGGCCGACGCCCGCAACGTGGTGCTGCGCGATTTCGACGCCGCGTCGCGCACACTGCTCATCTACACCGACGCGCGCAGTCCCAAGGCCCATCAGGTGGCAGCACACCCGCGCGGCATGCTGGTGCTGTGGTCGGCTGCGCTGGGCTGGCAACTGCGGCTGCCGGTGGCGCTGACGCTGGAAACGTCCGGCCTGCGCGTCTCGTCGCGCTGGGCGCGCCTGAAGCTCACCCCGGCGGCGCAGGACTACCTGTCGCCGCTGCCTCCGGGTGCGCCGCTCGGTTCGGTGCCGCCGCAAAGAGAAAGCCGCGAACACTTTGCGGTGCTCGCGGCTCAGGTGCAATCGGTGGACTGGCTGGAATTGCACGCCCAGGGCCACCGGCGGGCGCGCTTCGACGCCGCCGGGGCGGCCTGGATCGCGCCCTGATCAGCGGCCGGTGTTGGCCGCGGCCATGGCACGGCTGGCGTCCACGGCCAGCGGCAGGCGCGCCAGGTAGAACGAACCACTGTCTTCGCCGTAGAGCTGCGCCGCCGGCTGCGTGGCGCGCTCGACGCTGGCCTGGGCGCGCACTTCTTCGCGCGTCAGCGTCGTCCGGGCCGTGAGCAGCGGGTTGTAGCCGATGGCGTAGACCTCGAGGCTGCCGTCGGCGCGGGCTTGCGCCAGTTCGGCCAGCACCTGGGCGCGGCTCTTGGGGCTCTGCGCGAATCTCGCCACCGCCAGCGAGCCGTCGTCGCGCGTCGGGCTCTCGGCGTGGGCCGTGAAGGCGGCGGCGATCGACAGCAGGGCGATCAGGGGGTAGGCGTAGCGATTGAGCTGGTTCATGAGATTTCCTTCGAGGCATCCGGTGGAGGGTTGGGACCTGTCGGTGGATGCCGGACCGGCGCTGTCCATGGCATGAACTCTAGGGTTGACACCAGGGACGAAAAAGCCGCGACGAAGGAACTCAGCGTTCCTGATTCAGGAACAAACGGGTGACTTGAAAGATCGGCCCCCCACCCCACGGCCAGGCGCTCAGCCGTGGCTGAAGCGAGGTTTGCGCTTGGCCAGGAAGGCGTCCATGCCTTCTTTCTGGTCTGCGGTTGCGAAGAGCGCATGGAAGACCCGGCGCTCGTGGCTCACGCCCTCCGCCAGCCCGCCTTCGAAAGCGCGGTTGACGCAGTCCTTGGCCATCGCCACGCTGGGGCCGCTCAGGGCGCAGATGAGTTCAGCTGCCACCATCACCTCGATCATCAGTTGCTCGGCCGCCACCACGCGTGAGACGAGGCCCGCGCGCTCGGCCTCGGCCGCGTCCATCATGCGGCCCGTCAGCACCATGTCCATGGCCTTGCTCTTGCCCACCGCGCGCGGCAGGCGCTGCGTGCCGCCGGCGCCCGGGATGATGCCGAGCTTGATCTCGGGCTGGCCGAAGCGGGCGCTGTCGGCGGCGATGATGAAGTCGCACATCATGGCCAGTTCGCAGCCACCACCCAGGGCAAAGCCGGCCACGGCGGCGATCACCGGCTTGCGCACCTGGCGGATGGTCTCCCAGTTGCGGGTGATGAAGTCGCCGCGGTGGGCTTCCATGAAGGTCTTGTGCGCCATGGCCGCGATATCGGCGCCGGCGGCAAAGGCCTTCTCGCTGCCGGTGATGACGATGCAGCCGATGTTGTCGTCGTGGTCGAAGGCCAGCAGTGCCACGCCCAACTCGTCCATCAGCGCATCGTTGAGCGCATTGAGCTGCTTGGGGCGGTTGAGCGTGATGAGGCCGGTGCGGCGCTCGCCGTCGCCCACCACGCGCGTCAGGATCAGGGGGTCGGTCATCAGTTTCTCCTTGGGTCTGCAAACACTATATGCCGCCCACCTGCGGGCGCCTTTCTTGGACGCTCCACAACTCTTGCCGAGGTTAAACTGCCGATCCATACAGGGAAGACCACGTCGCCCACCGCCGCAGGCAGGGCAGGCAGGGCAGGCAGGCAGGCAGGCAGGCAACCGCACAGAGCATGCCCTTCATCTTTCGCAAGACGGCCAAGGGCAGCGCAGAGATCGACACCCGGGCGCATCGTCTGCCGCCGCGCATCCGCAGCACGCTGGTGCTGGTCGACGGCAGGCGTGATGTCGACGAACTCAAGTCCCTCATCACGCAGCAGGCCGATGAATCGCTGCGCTTCCTGTCCGAGCACGGCTTCATCGAATCGGTGGGCCAGGCGATGCGGGCCGCGGCACGGATCGCGCCAACGCCGGTGGCGGCCGCGCCGGCGATGGATCTGGCGGCCGTGCGCCGCGCCTGCGTGCGCGCCCTCAGCGATGAACTCGGCCCGGCCGCCCAGCCGCTGGCCATCCGCATCGAGCGCGCGCCCTCGGCGGCCGAACTCAGGCTGCTGCTCGAGCAGGCCGTGCAGCGGGTGGCGTCGGCGCGCGGCAAGCCCGCCGGCGACGCCTTCGCGGCGCGCCTGCCGTCGATCTAGCGCCCACGTTCGGCCTGCTGCGGCAGGCGCTCGATCAAGAGATCGACATGGGTCTGCGCGTCTTGCCGGATGACGATGCGCACCGGCAGGTACTGCAGGCTGGGCGCGACCCAGAATTCCACCGTCAGGTCGCTGCCGGCCTTGCCTTCGCGGCGCGGCTTGACGTGCACCGTCTCCACCAGGCCCGCGGGGGTGGCCAGGGCCTGCGTCTCTGCCACTTCGTAGACGATCTGCTCGACGCGGCGCGGCAGCGCCACCGACAACTCGATCGTGCGCCCGGCGGTCAGCATCTCGGGCTGGGTGGTGAAGATCCAGGTCAGCTGCAGCAGCTGGCTCACGCTGTCCTGCAGCCCGGCGACACGCGGCAGCTCGCGGCCGTCAGCCAGGCGCACGCGGTCGTGGTCCATGGCCACCGTGCGCCGCCGCGGCGCGAGGAAACCGATCTTGTCTTCTTCCTCGTAGCGCCAGGGCTTGAGGCCCTCGGCGGTGAGCTCGCCCTCGCTGCTGCTGCGGCGGCTGAACACGAGCGCCGCACTGACGTCCATGAAGACCTGGTAGCGGCTGCCCGAACGCAGCCATTCGACGCGAGCACTGCCTTCCACGGGGCCGCGATAGTCGCCCGTGAGGGTGTAGCTCAGGCGCGTCGACGGGGGCCATTCGAAGGCCTGCGCCGTGAGGGCTGGCGGCTGCACCGGCGCGCTGTCAGCGACCGCAGCAGCAGCAGCAGCAGCAGCAGCAGCGATGTCCGGCAGCGACGGCAGCGGCTCGATCGGGTCGACCCGTGCCACCGCGGCTTCGGGTGGCGGCGGCAGCGGGCCTTCGGGCTTCGGATCGGCTGCCGAGGCTGCCGCATCGGGCGCCCGCGCCGCGGGTCTTGGCGCGGGGCGGGCGGGCCGCGCCCGCGCTGTCGGCGGCTGGGTGGGCGCGAGCACGCGCACGAACGCGACGTCCATGCGCTTGAGCGGCGCCGGCGCAGCACCGTCGCCCAGCCGCGGCGGCAGATGCCGGTCGACCAGCCACAGGTGCAGCGTCGCCACCGCCACGCCCAGCGCCGCCAGGGCGGCACGCCGGGGCTCAGGAGCGGTGTTCACGAACTCAGCTGCCGGCTGCACCAATGAAGCAGCTCAGCGCGGCCACGGCGCTGAGCCTGAAGCGCATCGTGAGCCACGAGGCGGCGCCCTGCATCGGGTACAGGCGCCGGTCGACGAGGTAGCACACGACGAGCATCACGCCGTGGATCACGAGTCCTCCGTCGGGTGGCATCACCACGGCGGGCCAAGCCACCAGCGAAGGCACCACGCCCCACCACAGTGCCTGCGGCACGCGAGCGGGCTGGCGCATCGCCAGGCCCCAGTGGATGCCACCCAGGAAGCTCAGCACCACCGCGGCATAGGCCGACAGTGCCAGCGCGACGTAGGCTTGCACGTCGTCGCGCACCACCCACATCAGCAGCGACAGGCCCACGAAGGGCAGCAAGCCGGCGTGACCCAGGCGGCGCGCGGTGCGGTCGGGGGCTGGGAACGGGAGGGGGGCAGCTTCGGCGGCCAACGGCAGGTTCATGCTGCCATTGTCCGACGGCGCGGTGGTCGACTACTTTTTGGCTGCCGCGGCGACGAGCAGCTTCTCGACCACATCGGCTGGAAGGGCCCCGGGCTTGCGCGTACCGTCCTCGAAGAAGACCGCGGGCGTGCCGTTGATGCGGTTGGCGCGCGAGAACGCCAGGTTGCGGTCGACGGCGGTGGTGTCGCAGCCAGCAGCGGCCTTGGGCGGCGCGACGCCGTCGAGCATCCAGGCGCGCCAGACTTTGGCCGCATCCTTGGCGCACCAGATGTCGCGCACCTTGACGGTCGAATCGGGGCCCAGGATGGGGATCAGGAAGGTGTAGACGGTGAGGTCCTTGATGCCCGCCACGTCGCGCTCGAAGCGCTTGCAGTAGCCGCAATTGGGATCCACGAACACCGCCAGCTTGCGCGTGCCGCTGCCCTGGCGGATGGCCACCGCGTCCTTCAGCGGCAGCTTGTCCCAGCTCAGCGCCAGCATCCTTTCGATGCGCGCTTCGGTGAGGTCGGTGCGGGTCTTGGTTTCGACGAGCGAGCCGTTGACGAAGATGTACTCGCCCTTGTCGTCGGAGTACAGGATCTCGGTGCCGCCGTAGCGCACTTCCCACAAGCCCGGGATGGGGCTGCGGTTGACCTCGTCGATCTTGGGCAGCTGCGGCAGCCGTTCGGGCAGGGTCTTGCGGATCACGGCTTCCTGGGCCAGGACGGCGCCGCAGAACAGCGCCGCGACGGCGCACAGGGTCGGCAGCAGCCGGGGCAAGCGTGGCATGGGAGAGGTCCTTGTGGGCAGGGGGTCAGCCGCCAAGCGCGCGGCCGGTGAGCAGGCGCTTGAGCGGCTGCAGGTGATTGACCAGAGTCAGGCCGCGGTTGCGAAGTTCCTTGGCCAGCGGCGCCGGGTGTGCAAAGAGATGCAGCAAGCCGTCGGTCAGCTGCGCCATGGCCCAGGTGGGAAGCTGGCGCCGGCGCGCGTAGCGGGCACCGAGCTTGGGGTCGCCCAGGTCGCGCCAGACCTCACGCGCCGCGATCTCGTCGCTCAGGGCCTGCACGTCGGCCAGGCCCAGATTGAGCCCCTGGCCGGCCAGTGGGTGCAGCACATGCGCGGCATCGCCCACCAGCACCCAGCCGGCACCATGCACGGCCTCGGCGCGGGCCAGCGACAAGGGCCACCGGGCGCGCGCGCTGGCCAGGCTGAGTGTGCCGGCGGCTGCGGCGCTGGCGTCCATCAGGCAGGCGGTGAACTCGGTGTCGGTCAGGGCCATGAGTTGATCGGCGCGCGCATCGGGCATCGACCACACGAGGCCGAAGCCGTGGCCTGCCTGGGGCCGGTCCAGCGGCAACAGGGCCAGCACGTCGGGGCTGCGGAACCACTGCCGCGCCAGGCCCTGATGGGCCTGGTCGGACAGCAGGCGCGCGGCAATCGCGCGCTGGCCATAACTGTGGCGCGGCATCTGCACGCCCAGGCGCTGGCGCGTCGCCGAGTCCTTGCCTTCGGCCAGCACTTCCAGCGCCGCGGGCACGGCAGCGCTGACGAAGTCCAGATGGGGCGCGAAGGACGCCGCGGCGCGCAGCGCGCGCTCGAGTTCGGTGGCGTCGACGATCCAGGCCAGCTCCGCCAGGCCCTGGCTCCAAGCCGAAAAGTCCAGCGCCGAGCCGGGAGCGTCGCCTTCGATGTGCATGTCGTGCACCGGCGTGCGCGCGTCGGCGGCGATGGCGTCCCAGACCTTCAGCGCCGCCAGCAGGCGCACCGAGGCCGCATTGAGCGCATAGGCGCGCACGTCCTCGCGCGCCACGCCGCCCGGGTCGGCGCCGAGCAGCGCCACGCGCAGACCCTGGCGGGCCAGCGCCAGCGCGGCCGCCAGGCCCACGGCCCCGGCGCCACGCACCAGGACGTCATGGGCGGACATGGGCTGATTGTAGGCAGCGCCCCGTGCACAATCGCGACCCCGGGCTTGGCCCCAGTCGTGAACAGGGAGCGATCGTGAGCGAAGCCTTGAAAGTCGCAGCCGGCACCTTGACGGCCCTGCACGTCTACCCGATCAAGTCCTGCGCCGGGGTGGCGCTGAGCACGGGCCTGCTGGTCGAAACCGGGCTCGAGTACGACCGCGCCTGGATGGTCGTCGACGAGCAAGGCGAGATGTTCACCCAACGCGAGCTGCCCCGCCTGGCGCTGATCCAACCCACCTTCAAGGGCGACGAGCTGATGCTGCGCGCGCCCGGCATGCTGGCCTTGCACCTGCGGCTGCACACGGTCGAGGCGCCGACCCGCGTGCGCGTCTGGGACGACATCGTCAAGGCCTACGACATGGGCTCGCTGGCGGCGCAATGGTTCAGCGATTTTCTGGGCCAGCGGCTGCGCCTGGCGCGTTTCGACCCCGAGCAGCAGCGTCTGTCCGACCCGGCGTGGACCGGTGACGTCGCCGCCGACAACGCCTTTGCCGATGGCTACCCTTTGCTGGTGGCGGGCAGCGCCTCGCTCGACGACCTCAACACGCGGCTGGCCTGCCGCGGCGTTGGCGCGGTGACGATGCAGCGCTTCCGGCCCAATCTTGTGTTCAGCGGCTGGCCAGCCTTTGACGAGGACCATCTCGACGAGATCGTCATCACCACCGGCGAAGGCCCAGTGCGCCTGCGCCTGGTCAAGCCCTGCGTGCGCTGCACGATCCCGAACGTCGACCCGCTCACCGCCACCACGTCCAATGAGCCCGGCGACACGTTGGCCGGCTTCCGCGCCGACGCGCGTGTCGAGGGCGGCATCACCTTCGGCATGAATGCCGTCATCGTGGCCGGCTTCGAGCACACGCTGCACGTCGGGCAGCGTGCCACGGCTAGCTGGAAATTCTGAAGCCTCAGGTTCGCCGGTCGGGCAGCGGAATGAAATCGGTCTCGCCCGGCACGGCGGCAAAGCGCTGCGCTGCCCAGTCGTCGGCGGCCTGCGCGATGCGCTGCTGGCGCGTGGAGACAAAGTTCCACCACAGGTGACGCGGGCCCAGCGGCTCGCCGCCGATGAGCACGGCGCGCGCCGCGCCCGAGGCCGACAGCATCGGCTCCGAGCCCGGCGCCAGCACGACCATCGACCACGGCGCCAGCGGCTCGCCGTCGAGCTCCACCGCGCCGTCCACCACATACAGCGCGCGCTCGGCGGCCTCGGGCAGGGGCAAGGCATCGCCCGCGTCGAGGGCCAGGTCCAGGACCAGCGTGGGCGAGCGCACGACCACCGGTGAGGTGGCCCCGAAGGCGCTGCCGACGAGCACCCGCAGCTGCGCACCGCCCACCTCGAGCGCCGGGATCGCCGCCGCCGGGGTGTGGGCGAACGACGGCGCCATCTCTTCGTCGGCCGCTGGCAGCGCGGCCCACAGCTGCAGTCCGTGGCTGCGGCGCACGGTGCCCACGAGGTCGCGCGGCGTGCGCTCTGCATGCACGATGCCGCGGCCGGCGGTCATCCAGTTGATGGCCCCGGGCTCGATGCGTTGCACGGCACCCGTGCTGTCGCTGTGCTGCATGGCGCCTTCGAAGAGGTAGGTCACGGTGGCCAGCCCGATGTGCGGGTGTGGCCGCACATCGTGGTGGTCTTGCGGCTGCGCCGTGAGGGGCCCGAAATGGTCGAAGAAGACGAACGGGCCGACAGCCCGCCGCTGCGCCGCCGGCAGCAGCCGGCGCACGACAAAACCACCGCCCAGGTCCTTCTGCTGGGGCCGAATCACGGTCAAGGACGCGCTCATCGGCGCAGTGTAGGAAAATCCCCGGCTCCCTGCTCCTGTCCTGAAAGCATTCCATGAGTCTCAAGTGCGGCATCGTCGGCCTGCCCAACGTGGGCAAGTCCACGCTCTTCAATGCGCTGACGAAGGCCGGCATCGCTGCCGAGAACTATCCGTTCTGCACCATCGAGCCCAATCTGGGCATCGTCGAGTTGCCCGACCCGCGGCTGGCCAAGCTGAGTCAGATCGTCAAGCCCGAGCGCGTGGTGCCGGCGATCGTGGAGTTCGTCGACATCGCCGGCCTGGTGGCCGGCGCCAGCAAGGGCGAGGGCCTCGGAAACCAGTTCCTGAGCCACATCCGCGAGACCGACGCCATCGTCAATGTCGTGCGCTGCTTCGAAGACGACAACGTGATTCACGTCGCCGGCAAGGTCGACCCGCTGGCCGACATCGAGATCATCCAGACCGAGCTCTGCCTGGCCGACCTGAGCACGGTGGAGAAGAGCCTGCACCGCTACGTCAAGGCCGCGCGCTCGGGCAACGACAAGGAGGCCGCGGCGCTCGTCAAGGTGCTCGAGAAGTGCCAGGCCACGCTCGACCAGGCGCTGCCGGTGCGCGGCATCGCCTTCGGCAGGGAAGAACTCGTCATCCTCAAGCCGCTGTGCCTGATCACCGCCAAGCCGGCGATGTTCGTCGGCAACGTGTCCGAGACCGGCTTCGAGAACAACCCCTTTCTGGATCGCCTGCGCGAGTACGCCTCCCGCCACGGCGCCCCGGTGGTCGCCATCTGCGCCAAGACCGAGGCTGAACTGGCCGACATGGCCGACGAGGACCAGGCGCTCTTCCTGCACGAAATGGGGCAGGACGAGCCGGGCCTGAACCGCCTCATCCGCGCCGCCTTCAAGCTGCTCGGGCTGCAGACCTACTTCACCGCCGGCGTCAAGGAGGTGCGCGCCTGGACGATCCACATCGGCGACACCGCGCCGCAGGCCGCAGGCGTCATCCACACCGATTTCGAGCGTGGCTTCATCCGCGCCCAGACCATCGCCTTCGACGATTTCCTGGTCTTCAAGGGCGAGCAGGGTGCCAAAGACGCCGGCAAGATGCGCGCCGAAGGCAAGGACTACGTCGTCAAGGACGGCGACGTGCTGAACTTCCTGTTCAACGTCTGAGCCCTTTGCTGCTTCGCGCAAGTCCGCGGGCCTGGCTGAGCGGCGCGACGAGCCGTGGCCTGGCCGGCGCGGCTTGCCGGCATACAGTGCAGCCATGCTGAGCTCGGCTGGTCCGACGATTGCAGACCGTGGCTTTGGCGCCGCCTTGTGGGTTGCCTTGGGCACCGCGCTGGTCTACGCGGCGGTAGGCGCTGCGGCGCTCTTGCTGGCCGGCCCGCCGGGGTACGCATCGCCGCTGTACCCTTCCGCCGGGATCGCACTGGTGGCCGTGCTGACCTACGGCCGTGCGGCCTGGCCCGGCGTGTGGTTGGGCGCTTTCGCCGTCAACACGACCCTGGGCTTGTTGCGTGGCCAGTCCGGCATCGGCCTGGTGCTGTTGCCGATGCTGATCGGCCTGGGCGCAACCTTGCAGGCGGGTGTCGGCGCCGCCTTGATGCGGCGCTTTGTCGGGCCCGGGATGGTGCTCAACGCGCCGCGCGACATCGCCCTCGCGGGCTTGCTCGGCGGCCTGCTGGCGACCCTGATCAGCCCGAGCCTGGCCACGCCGGCCCTGGTGGCGACCGGCGCGCTGCTGGCCAGCGAGGCGCCCATCACCTGGTTGACGTGGTGGATCGGCGATTCGCTCGGCGTGCTGATCGCCGCGCCGCTGGTGCTGACCCTGATCGGGCAGCCGGCCGCCGATTGGCGTGCGCGCCGGCGCACGCTCGGCCTGCCGCTGTTGCTGGCGATGATCCTCGTCTTCCTGTCCGTGCTCGAGACCGAGCGCCTGAACCGGGCCCGCCAGCAAGCGATCCAGGAGCGTGATGTCGATCGCCTGGCCGCCGAGGTGCGATCGCGCCTGGACGGCGCCTTGCACGCCTTGCAAGCCCTGGCCGGCGCGGCGCGGGCGCAGGGTGGGCTCGATCGCAGCAGCCTGCGCACGGCCTCGAGCTGGTGGCTGGGCCAGCCTTTTCACCTCCAGGCCACTGGCTACAGCGTGCGCGTGCGCAACGAACAGGTGGCGGCATTCGAAGCCCAGGCTCGCGCCGAGGACGGCAGCCGCTATCGCGTCTTCGACCGCGACGACGGCCTCGCCCGCGCGCACAGCGGCGAGGTCGTGGCCATCCGTCACATCGAGCCGGCGGCTGGCAATGCCGCCGCGCTGGGCGTCAATGCGTTGTCGATCCCGGCGGCGCGCGAAGCCATCGCCGCCACGCGCCGCAGCGGCGAGCCCGCGGCGACGGCTGCGTTCCGGCTCACACAGTCCCAGACCGAGGAGACCGGCGTCGTGCTCTATCAGGCGCTGTACCTGGGCAAGCCCGCCGACGAAGCCGCGCGCGAGGCCGATTTCCGCGGCGTCGTCTTCGTGACCCTGCGCACCGAGCAAGCACTCAGCGACCTGGGTCCGGCCGGCGCCTCGTTCACGAAGTGGTGCCTGTTCGACAGCCACGGCGTCGACGGCGTGCGCCGCCTGGGCGGGCCGGCCGGCTGCGAGACCCTGGCCGCGAGCCCGGCGCCGATGAACCTCGAACGGGCCATCGTCTGGGGCGGGCGCGTCCTCATGCTGCGCGCCTGGGCCGATCCCCGGCAAGCCGGCGGCGGCCAGCGCGAGACCGCCTGGCTGCTCGCGCTGTCCGGCCTCGCGGCTGCCGCCATGCTGGGCGCGCTGCTGCTCACGGTGACGGGCCATCAGCGCCGCACCGAATTGGCAGTGCGCACCCGCACCGAGGAGTTGCACCGCCAGGTGGCTGATCGGCAACAGGCCGAGGCCGATCTGCGTGAGAGCGGCCAGCGGCTGCGCAGCATCCTCGACAACGTGCCGCTCGGCGTCATGTTCCTCGACCCTCAGGGCCACCTCATCGAATGCAATCCGACCCTCTGCGAGATGGTCGGCCGCAGCCCTGCCGAGCTGCTCGGTCGCTCGGTGGCAGACCTGGTGCGCGGCGACGACGCCGCCGGCATCCGCCGCATGCGCCGAGAGCTGCTGCAGGGCCATGCGCGCGCGACGGTCGAATCGATGGGGCTGCGCGGCGATGCCGGCCGGGACATCACGGTGCGGGTCAGCGTGAGCGCCCTGCGCGGCGCCGACGGCGAGCTGTTGCGCATGGTAGGCGTGGTCGAGGACATCACCGAACGGCTGCGCCTGGATGCCTCTGAGAGCGCACTCCACCGGGCCGAGGCCGCCAACCGGGCGAAGAGCGAGTTCCTCTCGCGCATGAGCCACGAATTGCGCACGCCGCTCAACGCCATGATCGGCTTTGCCCAGCTGCTGGCGCTGGACAACGAGCCCGCGCTGGTGGCACGCCAGCGCGACTGGACCCAGCACATCCAGCGCGCCGGCTGGCACCTGCTGGACATGATCAACGAGACGCTCGACCTGGCGCGCATCGACGCCGGTGCCGCGCCCTTGCAACTGGTGGCGGTCGACCTCGCAACGATGGTGGCGGCGTGCCGGGCGATGGTGGCAGGCCAGGCCGCGCCGCACGGCGTGCTCATCAGCGAGCAGTTGAGCCCGCACGCGCCCGCCGTGCTGGGCGACCCGACGCGCGTCAAGCAAGTGCTGACCAATCTGCTGTCGAATGCCGTCAAGTACAACCGGGTTGGCGGCTCGGTCGTGGTGAGCAGCCGGCCAGGTGATGCAGCCACGGTGGAGATCGCCGTCACCGACAGCGGCCTGGGCATGACCGAGGCCCAGGTGGCGGCGCTGTTCCAGCCCTACAACCGGCTCGGCCGCGAGAACTCGGGCATCGAGGGCACCGGCATCGGACTCGTCATCTCGCGCCGCCTCACCGAGCTGATGGGCGGCTCGCTCACCGTCGCCAGCCAGGCGGGTTCGGGCTCGACCTTCACCATCACCCTGCCCGCCGCGGCAGCGGCCGAGCGGACGCCGGCGCCGTACACCGACACCTCGCCCGCCCCCTACCAGCAGCGACTGGTGCACTACGTGGAAGACAACGAAACCAACATCGAAGTCATGCGCGGCGTGCTTGCCCAGCGGGCCCAGATCCGGCTCGAGACCTCGATGCTCGGCCTCGACGGGCTAGCCGCCATCCGGCGCGGCCGGCCCGACCTCATCCTGCTCGACATGCAACTGCCCGACATCAGCGGGCTGGAGCTGCTGCGCCACCTCAAGCAGGACGACGAGATGGCCGCGATCCCGGTCATCGTGGTCTCGGCCGACGCGACGCCGGCCAACCGCGAGCGCGCCCTGACCCTGGGCGCCCAGCACTACGTGACCAAGCCGCTCGACGTGGCTGCGTTTCTGTTGCTCGTCGACAGCGCGCTCGAAGCTGCCGACACGCGTTGGGGGTTGTGAGCGCACACTACCTAGTCAACGCTGGATTTTTATCGTATTGCCTGACAGACATCAAGGCCAGACAGGTCGATCAGCACTCGACGCCCGAGAGTGCTAATATTTGAGGAACCGATACCCCAGGAGGGAATCCGAATCCCCATGAACACCGCCACCACTGCTGCCCTGACCCTGCGTGACCCCTGGGCCATGGTGCCCTCGCTGGGCAACCTGGAGTCCTATGTCTCGGCTGTCAACCGCATGCCGATGCTCACCCACACCGAAGAGGTCGAACTCGGCCGCGCCTTGCGCGACACCGGTGACCTGAAGGCCGCCGGACGTCTGGTGCTGTCGCACCTGCGGCTGGTGGTCTCGATTTCGCGCCAGTACATGGGTTACGGCCTGTCGCAGGGCGACCTCATCCAGGAAGGCAACGTCGGCCTGATGAAGGCCGTCAAGCGCTTCGACCCCGAGCAGGGCGTGCGGCTGGTGAGCTACGCCATGCACTGGATCAAGGCCGAGATCCACGAGTACATCCTCAAGAACTGGCGCATGGTCAAGGTGGCCACCACCAAGGCGCAGCGCAAGTTGTTCTTCAACCTGCGCTCGATGAAGCAGAGCCTCAAGCAGGGCCAGGGCGAAGAACCGGACGCGCAGACCTTCCGCAACACGCTCACGCCGGCCGAGGTGGCCCACGTGGCGCGCGAGCTCAAGGTCAAGCCCGAAGAAGTCATCGAGATGGAAACACGGCTGTCGGGTGGCGACGTGGCGCTGGAGCCGCAGACCGACGACGGCGAGGAGAGCTACGCGCCGATCGCCTACCTGGCCGACGACAGCAGCGAGCCGACGCAGCGCCTGGAGGCGATGCACCGAGACTGGCTCGCCAGCGACGGCATCGGCAGCGCGCTGGCGGTGCTGGACGAACGCAGCCGCCGCATCGTCGAAGAGCGCTGGCTGAAGGTCAACGACGATGCCTCGGGTGGCATGACGCTGCATCAGCTGGCCGCCGACTACGGCGTGAGCGCAGAGCGCATCCGCCAGATCGAGGTTGCCGCGCTGAAGAAGATGCGCAAGGCACTTGAGGTGACGCCGGCGGGCTGAAGCTGCGACCGGCCGGCGTGCAATCGCCGGCCGACGCGCGCCGACGCCTCGATCGGGCCCGGGCCTGCCGATTCAGCCCTGGGCCAGCAGCAGCTTGAGGTCGTGCGTCAGCGCCTCGGCACCGGTGCCGTAGCGCGTGAACAGGCGCACGCGGCCCCGGGCGTCGAAGATGTAGCTGCCAGCGGTGTGGTCGACCGTGTAGCTCGATTCCGTCGCACCCGGCACCTTGGCGTAGAAGACCTTGAAGCTCTTGGCTGCGGCCAGCGTCTCGTCAGGCGTGCCGCGCAAGGCCACGAAGCCGGCACCGAAGTTCTCGACATAGGCTTTGAGCAGCGCCGGCGTATCGCGCTCCGGGTCGACGGTGATGAAGATGCCCTGCACGCGCGCGCCGTCGGCGCCCAGTGCTTTTTTCACCGCGGCCAGCTCCAGCAGCGTGGTGGGGCAGACGTCGGAGCACTGCGTGAAGCCGAAGAACACCACCGTGACCTTGCCCTTGAAGTCGGCCAGCTTGCGACGCTGGCCATCGGCATCGGTGAGGTCGAAGTCGCGCGCGTACTCGGCGCCGGTGATGTCGATGGCCTTGAACGAGACCGCGCCCGGCCCACGGTCACAGCCCGACAGCGCGCCGGCCACCGTGGACAGGATCAGGAAGCGGCGGGAAACAGCCATGGGCTCAGGTAGTGGTCGAGCAGCAGCGCCGCGAACAGCAGCGACAGGTGCCAGATCGAAAAACGAAACGTGCGCCGCGCCAGCGCGTCGCTGTAGTGGCGCCACAGCTGCCAGCCGTAGGCCATGAAGCCGACCCCCAGGATCACCGCGGCCACCAGATACAGCGGCCCGCTCATGCGGAAGACGAAGGGCAGCAGCGTGGCCGCGAACAGCACGATCGTGTACAGCAGCACCTGCAGCCGCGTGAACTCGGGGCCGTGGGTGATGGGCAGCATGGGCAGGCCGGCCTTGCGGTAGTCCTCGGCGCGGTACAACGCCAGCGCCCAGAAGTGCGGCGGCGTCCACAGGAAGATGATCAGGCACAGGATCAGCGCCTCGTGCCCGACGCTGCCGGTCATCGCGGCCCAACCCAGCACGGGCGGCATCGCCCCCGAGGCGCCGCCGATGACGATGTTTTGCGGCGTCATCGGCTTGAGCACCACGGTGTAGACCACGGCATAACCCACGAAGGTGGCGAAAGTCAGCCACATCGTGAGCGCATTGACCCACAGGTACAACACCGCGCTGCCGGCGCTGCACAGCAGGGCCGAGAACAGCAGCGCTTGCAACGTCGACAGCTGGCCGCGCGCAGTGGGGCGCCACGAGGTGCGGCTCATGCGGCGGTCGATCTCTCGCTCCACCAGGCAGTTGAAGGCGGCAGCCGCTGCGGCCACCAGCCAGATGCCCACCGTGGCCGCACCGGCCAGGCGCCAGTCCGGCCATCCGGGTGCTGCCAGCAGCATGCCGATGAGGGCACAGAAGACGATCAGCTGCACCACGCGCGGTTTGGTCAGCGCGTAGAACTGGCGCCACACGGCGGCGGCGGATGCGGGGGCAGCGAGTGTCTGGACCATGGAGTCTGCGATTCTAGGCAGCCCATGCCAGACGACGCGCCGCCGACGCTGGCGACGCGCGCCTGGCGCGCGCCAGCAACAGCGTCAGCACCAGCACCAGCCCGGCTGCGCCGGCCGAATGGCCCAGCGCCGCCGCCAGGGGCCAGCCCAGGATCACGTTGGACAGGCCACTGGCCACCTGCAGCAACACCAGCAGCGCCAACGCTGCGGCCAGGCGCGCGAGCGCGGCCTGCCCCCGCCGTGCCCGCCACAGCGCCCAGGCCAGCGCCAGGCCGGCCACGGTCACCGCCACCGCCATCAGGCGGTGCGCCATGTGGATGGCCACCAGCGCCGCCAGCGTGCGCACGCCGCCCGAGCCGCCCTCACCCAGGCCGCGCAGCAACGTGAAGCCGTTGGCCACGTCCATCGCGGGCCACCACTGGCCGTTGCATTGCGGGAAGCCGCTGCAGGCCAGCACCGCGTAATTGGTGCTGACCCAGGCGCCGAGTGCGATTTGAATGCTCAGCAAGCCCGCCACGGCCAGGCCTGCCCGGCGCAGTCCGGCGGTCAAGGCCAAGGGCTGCTGCCGCAGCGCCGCGTGCTGCATTGCCAGCAGTGCCAGCAAGCCGAGCCCGCCCAGCAGATGCAGGCTGACGATCGCAGGGTAGAGCTTGAGCGTGACCGTGTACTTGCCGAACAGGCCCTGCATCACCACCCACAGCAGACTCACCGTCGGCCACCAGGGCGACACCGGCAGCCGCTGGCGCGCGCGCCAGCTGGCAGCTGCCATGACGAGGATCAGCACGCCCACGGTCATGGCCAGGTAGCGATGAATCATCTCGATCCAGGCCTTGGACCACGTCACCGGCCCGCCGGGGGACATCGCCTGGGCGGCCTGGATGGCATCGCGTGCGCCCAGCGGCGTGACCTGGCCGTAGCAGCCGGGCCAGTCCGGGCAGCCGAGGCCGGAATCGCTGAGGCGCGTGAAGGCCCCGAACACGATGAGGTCGAAGGTCAGGAACAGGGTCAGCGCGGTCAATGCCGCGAGCCGGGCGCGCGCGTCGCTGCCGCGCTGCCGCAGCCACAGCCAAGACAAGGGCAGCGCCGCCAGGGCCAGGGCCAGCAGTGCCAGGCGCGCCGCTGGGGCCAGGTCGACCAGGGTCTGCGCAGACGGGTCCATTGCAAGCCCGGGCTCAGCGCCCGGGGGTGTCCCAGCTGGCCGAGGCGCGCAGCACACGCTCCAGATCGCGCTTGGCGCGGCCCGGATCGGGTTCAGCCGGGATGCGCATCATCCATTCACCCATCGGGTCGACGAGGTACAGATGATCCTCGAGCGCTCGCCCCTCGGCAGGCGCCAGCCAGCCCTGCAAGGCCTGGCGAGACACGCGCAGGGCCGTCACCGGCGCCGGGCCCGCGATGGCCTGGCGCAGGGCGGGCGCGGGAAGGCCTTCGTCGGTGAGCAACCAGACCTTGTCGAGCCGGTCGCTCTCGCGCCCCAGCATCTCGCGCAGCTGGCGCTGCAGGAAGAGGCGCTTTTCGCAGGCCGAGTCGCAGCTCGACGGCCCGACCACAACGAGCAGCCACTGGCCGCGCAGCGAGGCCAGTTTCACGGTCTGCCCGTCCAGCGATCGCGCGGCCAGATCGGGCAAGGTCTTCGTCGGCAGGATCAGCGTGCTGTAGTTGGTGCGGCCGGCGGGGCGAATCACGAAGTAGGTGAGGTAGGACGCGACCACTGGCGCCGCGCACACCAGCAGCACGAGCAGCATCTTGGTGCGTCCGGCGAACGTGCGGCGCTGCGCCTCCTGCGCCGGGTCGGCCAGATCGGGCGTACCCATGCTGTGCACGGTCAGGCCCACGGGCTCAGTGCGCATGCTCTGCGGCCGCGCGTCGGCGGGGGCGGATGAATTGGAACCAGGCATAGAGGACGATCGTCAGCGCGCTCAAGGAAAACCACTGGAAGGCATAGCCGTAGTGCTTGTGAACCCCGGCATTCGGCGCCGGCCACTGGCGCAGCAGGCCGTCGTTCGGCGCCGCTGGCCCGACGTCCTCGATCAGCACCCACGGCCGCAGCCGCAGCTTCATTTCGCGGGCAAAAGCATCGAGCGACAGATTTTGCCGGATCGGTCCCGAGGCTGCGGCGTCGAACTCGTACAACCGCGACAGGGCGGGGGCAATGCGGCCCTGCACCACCACCCCGGCCGGCGTCTGCGGCGGCGGCGCCAGCCGCGTGCGGTCTTGTGCGTCGCGCGGCGTCCAGCCCCGCTGCACCAGCACGGCGGTGGCGTCGTCGAGCAGCAGCGGCGTCACCAGGTAGAAGCCGGTGCGGCCGTTCATGGGCCGGTTGTCGAGGTAGACGGAAGCCTCGGCCAGCCACCGCCCCGTGAGCCGCGCACGCCGGTGTTGCAGCGCGCCCACCTCGGCGGCCGTGCGCGGCAGTTCGTCGCCCGCAAGTTCGGGCAAGGCCACGCGACTGTCCAGCGAATGCTGCAATTGCTCCTTCTGCGCCGCCCGGTCGAGCTGCCACCAGCCCAGGCGCGCGGTGAGCGCGGCCACCGCCAGGGCCGCCAGCAACAAGCCCCGGTTCAACCGCATGGTGAAGGCGCCGGCGGATAATCCACGCTCATGAAAATCTTCATGGTGCTGTTGATGGTGGCGGTGCTCGGGGCGCTGGCCAGCGCGGGCGTGTTCATGCTGCGCAAGGGTCGTGACAGCGGCGGCCGCGGCAAGCACATGGCACGCGCTTTGGCGCTGCGGGTGGCGCTGTCGGTGGCCCTGTTCTTGTTCATCCTGCTCAGCTGGTACATGGGTTGGGTGCGGCCGACCGGCATCCCGCTGGGCGCCTGAAGGCCGCACAAAGCAAGAACGCCGCGAAGCGCGGCGTTCTGTGGCCAGGACGACGATGCTGGCTTAGGAGCCTTTCGGGCTTTGGGTCGGGCCCGCCCAAAGCCCGACAGGCTCCTAGAGCCAGTACACCAGGAAGTACAGGCCGAGCCAGACCACGTCGACGAAGTGCCAATACCAGGCCGCGCCTTCGAAGCCGAAGTGACGCTCGGGCGTGAAGTGCCCCTTCGCCAGCCGCAGCGTGATGAAGCCCAGCATCAGCATGCCCACGAAGACGTGGAAGCCGTGGAAGCCGGTGAGCATGAAGAAGGTCGAGCCGAAGATGCCGCTCGAGAGCTTGAGGTTCAAGTCGCTGTAGGCATGCATGTACTCGTAGGCCTGCACGCCGACGAAGCTGGCGCCCAGGATCACCGTGATGCACATCCAGGCAATGGTCTTGGTGCGCTGGCCGGCGAGGAGCGCGTGGTGCGCGATCGTCAGAGTCACGCCCGAGGTCAGCAGCAGAGCCGTGTTGATGGTCGGCAGCGGCCAAGGGCCCATCGTCGTGAAGGGCTCGACCGTGCCGGCCGGCGACGCGGTGATGCCACCGCCGGCACTGGGCCAGATGGCCTTGAAATCGGGCCAGAGCACCTGGTGGTCGAGGTTGCCGAGCATCGGCAGCGCATGCACGCGGGCCCAGTACAGGGCGCCGAAGAAGGCGGCAAAGAACATCACCTCGCTGAAGATGAACCAGCTCATGCTCCAGCGGAACGAGACGTCGATGCGGTCCGAATACAGACCGCCCTGGCTCTCTGAAATCGCGAGCCGGAACCACTGGAACAGCACCGTCAGCCAGACGATCACGCCCGCCAGCAGCGAATAGGCCCCCCACCCGTGGCCGTTGACCCACTGGCTGGCGCCCAGGATCATCAGGAACAGGCCGAAGGCCACGAGCACCGGATGCCGTGACGGAGCCGGGATGAAGTAGTACGGGATCTGGCCCGCAGAGGTGGTGGCTGACATCTGGAAATTTCTCCTCGAACCCTCAATGAATCCTGTTGGCTTTCAGGTGGCCACGCCGCTTTTCACGACCCAGCTCACCAGCATCACGATGGCGACCACGAACAGCGCCGCACCCACGATGCCACCGATGACGACATGCACGGGGTTGAGCCGCTGCACGTCTTGCTCGTAACCCGACGAGCGGCGGATGCCCAGGAACGACCAAGCCACGGCGCGCATCGTCTGCAGCAGCGAAGCCGAGCGCCGCGCGGCGGCTTTCAGGTCGCTCATGTCGAGGCCCCGACGGTGCCCTTCGGCGCACTCGGCACCTTGCCGCCGACTTCGAAGAAGGTGTAGGACAAGGTGATGGTGGTCACGTCCTTGGGCAGCTTGGGGTCGATCACGAACACCACCGGCCAGCGACGCGATTCGCCCGGGGCCAGCGTGTACTCATTGAAGCAGAAGCACTCGAGCTTGTTGAAATAGGGGCTCGCGTTGCGCGGGGCATAGCTCGGGATCGCCTGCGCTGCCATGGTGCGGCCCTGGACGTTGCGAAACTCGTACATCACGGTGGTCATCTCGCCCGGATGCACCTGCAGCGAGCGCTGCGCGGGCTTGAAGTCCCAGGGCCCGCGCGCGTTGGCATCGAACTCGACCGTGATCGTGCGGCTCAGGTCGACCTGGCTGTTGGCGCCCGCCTTGCCGCCGAACCAGCTCGCGCCGTAGCCGCTTTGCTCCGACAGCGACAGCACGTTGATGCCCAGCGCTTCGCAAATGGCGCGGTACATCGGCACCAGCGCGTAACCGAAGCCGAACATCAGGCCCACCACCACCAGCAGCTTGCCCAGCATGCGGCGGTTGTCGGCGAGCAGGAAGCCGGCGCGGCTCATGGTTTGCTCAGGGTCGGCACGAAGGGCTGCATGGCGTCAGGTCGGCCCCAGCACGATCATCTTGACGAAAAAGCCGATCGCGAACAGCGCCGCCACCGAGGCCAGAATGAGGGCCAGGCGCAGGTTGGCTTTGCGCTGCTGTTCGTTGCGTGCCATGGCCGGCTTGTCCGCGGCAGGGTGTCGCGCGCTCAAGCCAGCACGCGGGTGGCCGAGGCGTCGAGCCTGGGCGGCGTCTCGAAGGTGTGCCACGGCGCCGGCGACGGAATTTCCCATTCCAGGCCTTCAGCGGCTTCCCAAGGCCTCTTGGCTGCCGGCTCACCCTGGCCGCGCATGACCGGGATGACGACGAAGAAGAAAAAGTACATCTGCATGAGACCGAAACCGAAGGCGCCGATGGAAGCAATCGCATTGAAGTCGGCAAACTGCATCGGGTAGTCGGCATAGCGCCGTGGCATGCCGGCCAGGCCGAGGAAGTGCATCGGGAAGAAGGTGACGTTAAAGAAGATCAGCGAGCCCCAGAAGTGGATCTTGCCGCGCGTCTCGTTGTACATCACGCCGCACCACTTCGGGCTCCAGTAGTAGAAGCCGGCGAACAGGCCGTACAGCGAACCCGCCACCAGCACATAGTGGAAGTGCGCCACCACGTAGTAGGTGTCCTGGAGCTGGATGTCGATCGGCGCCATGGCCAGGATCAGGCCCGTGAAGCCGCCCATCGTGAACACGAACAGGAAGCCCACCGCGAACAGCATCGGCGTCTCGAAGGTCATCGAACCCTGCCACATGGTGGCCAGCCAGTTGAAGATCTTCACGCCCGTGGGCACGGCGATCAGCATCGTCGCGTACATGAAGAAGAGCTGCCCCGTCACCGGCATGCCGGTGGTGTACATGTGGTGCGCCCAGACGATGAACGACAGGATCGCGATCGACGAGGTGGCGTAGACCATCGAGGTGTAGCCGAACAGCCGCTTGCGCGCGAAGGTCGGGATGATGGCACTGACGATGCCGAAGGCCGGCAGGATCATGACGTAGACCTCGGGGTGGCCGAAGAACCAGAAGATGTGCTGGTACATCACCGGGTCACCGCCGCCGGCGGGGTTGAAGAAGCTGGTGCCGAAGTGGCGATCGGTGAGCGTCATCGTGATCGCACCGGCCAACACCGGCATGACCGCGATCAGCAGGTAAGCCGTGATCAGCCAGGTCCAGCAGAACAGCGGCATCTTCATCAACGTCATGCCCGGCGCGCGCATGTTCAGGATGGTGACGATGATGTTGATCGAGCCCATGATCGAACTCGCGCCCATGATGTGCATGGCAAAGATGCCGGCGTCCATGCTCGGGCCCATCTGCAGCGTCAGTGGGGCATACAGCGTCCAGCCCGCGGCGGGGGCGCCACCGGGCATGAAGAACGATCCCACCAGCATCCCGGCGGCCGGGATCAGCAGCCAGAAGCTCAAGTTGTTCATGCGCGCGAAGGCCATGTCCGCGGCGCCGATCTGGAGCGGAATCATCCAGTTCGCGAAGCCCACGAAGGCCGGCATGATGGCGCCGAACACCATGATCAGACCATGCATGGTGGTGAACTGGTTGAACAGGCCCGGGTTGACGAACTGCAGGCCGGGCTGGAACAGCTCGGCGCGGATCAGCAGGGCCAGCACGCCGCCCACTACCAGCATCGCAAAGCTGAACAACAGGTACATCGTGCCGATGTCCTTGTGGTTGGTGGAAAACAGCCAGCGGCGCCAGCCGTAAGGGTGGCCGTGGTCGTGGTCCTCGGCGTGGGGGTGACCGTGCTGGTCCAGAACTGCGCTCATGGGGTTTCCTTGTTCCTTGGCCGACGCGGGCTTACTTGCGCGCGGCAACGATCTCGGCGGGCTGCACCAGCTTGCCGGTCTTGTTGCTCCACGAATTCTTGGTAAAGGTGATGACGGCGGCGATTTCCGTGTCCGACAGGGTCTTCCAGGACGGCATGGCCCCGTTGTTGGCGCCGTTGAGCAGGATGCCGATCTGCGTCTTGGGGTCGGTGAGCACGATCGCGCTGCCGTCCAGCGGCTTGATCGGGCCGGCGCCCTTGCCGTCGGGCCGGTGGCAGGCGGCGCAGTTGGCGTTGTAGACCTTCTCGCCGCGAGCGACGAGTTCGTCGAGCTTCCATTCCTTGCCCGGATCGTCGGCGGCGGCGGCCATTTCCTTCTTCTTGCCGGCGACCCAGGTCGCGTAGTCGGCCTGGCTCACCACCCTGACATGGATCGGCATGTAGGCGTGTTCCTTGCCGCACAGCTCGGCGCACTGGCCGTAGAAGTCACCGGTCTTCTCGGCCCGGAACCAGGTGTCGCGCACGAAGCCGGGGATGGCGTCCTGTTTGACGCCCAGGGCCGGCACCATCCAGGCGTGGATGACGTCGTTGGCGGTGGTGACGATGCGAACCTTCTGGTTCACCGGCACGACGAGCGGGTTGTCGACCTTGAGCAGGTAGTTGTCGGTGGCCGGCGGCTTGCCGCTGTTGGACATCTCGCGGTGGGTGTAGTCCAGCGTCGACAGGAAGCCGATGCCCTCGCCCTCGCCCTTGAGGTAGTCGTAGCCCCACTTCCACTGCATGCCGGTGGCCTTGATCGTGAGGTCGGCGTTGCTGGTGTCCTTCATCGCCACCACCGTGCGCGTGGCCATCGCGCCCATGGCGATGACGATGAGCAGCGGCACCACCGTCCAGGCGATCTCCACGGCCACGCTTTCGTGGAAGTTGGCGGCCTTGTGGCCCACCGACTTGCGGTGCTTGAGGATCGAATAGAACATGACGCCGAACACGGCGACGAAAATCACCAGGCACACGACGAGCATGACGTTGTGCATCCAGACCTGTTGCACGCCAATCTGCGTCACTGGCACCGGCAGGTTGAGCTGGTTGACCCCCGGGCCGCCGGGCAGATCGTTGACGGCCCAGGCCGCGCCGACGCCGAGCGACGACCCGAGCAACAGGCTCAGCCGTGCAAAGGGAGACAGGCTGCGCTGCCAGAAAGAGGTCTTGGTCTTCATCGTCTTCGCTTCAGTTCGAATCATTCTCGGGGTCTCGGCGGACAGGGGCCTGACGCAGCGCCTGTCGAAGTTCCTGGGCAAACGCAGCGCGCCACTCGGGGCGCACGAAACGGCCCACGTGCAGCGTGCGGCCACTGCCGCTGAGCTGGATCAGCGAGCCCTGCCCCGCGGCGGGCTCGACACGCAGCCACTGCGCCACCATCAGTGTGCATTCGGTGCGGCTGGCAATGCAGCGCTCGACCAACAGCGAGTCGTCGACGAGCGTCAACGTCTCGCGATCGCCCGCATGGCGCGCAAAGATCAGCATGGCCAGGCCCACGGCGGCCAGTTCGATGCCTGCAAAGGCCGCCACATACGGCGCCCCCTGCCAGAAGAAGAAGCCCGCGATCAGGCACGACAGGGCACACAAGGAGGCGTAGACGACGCCCAATTCCTGCGGCGTGATGGAGCAGTTGCGCTTGAGCAGCCACTGCACCGCAAGCCCGCTGCCGCCAGCGCCGGTGGCCACCATGCGCCGGCCGAACGACTGCGGCGCAAGGCCGGCCAGGGGCCAGTGTTGGGGGACTGAAGTGGCAGACATCAGATGGGGGTACGGGCTTCGGCGGAGGCGCGGCCGGGATGGGCCTTCAGAGCGCGGTGCGCATCGCACCTCGCTGCCACCGTGGGCGTCAACCGCAAATTCTAACGCAGCGCGTCGGGGCCCGCAGTCGCTCAGGCCCGCCCGCCGGGACGGCGCACCATGGCGCGCATGTCCTGCAGCGACACTTCGGTGTGCGCGGCCAGGCGCGGGCGCGGCGCGGGCCGGAAGGCGTGGCCGTAGACGAGTTCGAACTCGAGCGCCAGGCGCCCGTCCGCCATAGCCCGCTGCTGGAGCAGTTCGCCCAAGCGGTCGCGCCAACGGGGGGTGCGCAGACCCGGCGTACGCCGCGGGTCGACATTGCCGCCCAACTGCCGCAACTCGGCCAGCAAGGCCTCGGGCGAAGCCCAGGTCAGGGTGATGGTCTCCTGATCCATCACCGGGTCGGCAAAGCCGGCCTGAACCAGCATGTCGCCGAGGTCGTGCATGTCCACCAGCGGCGCCATCGGCACCGGCCAACCCTGAGCGGCATACAACTCGGCCAGGCCACGCAGCGTGCCGGGCCCGAGGGTGGAAAACATGAGGAATCCGTCGACCGCCAGGGCGCGATGCCAGGCCGCCATTTCCGCCTGCGGGTCGAGCAGGCCTTGCAGGCCCATGTTGGACCACACGAGCTGGCCGCTGCCGGCCGTCAGCTCGCCGGCACACAAGGCGGCCGGGGCGCTGCCGCGCCAGCGCTGGGTCGACCACCAGGGCTGTTGCAGGGCCTGCGCGGTGCTGTCCCGGCGCCGCGCGTCGGGCTCCACGGCGAGCAAACGCGCTTTCGGGTAGGCCGCGCTCAGCACGTCGTGGCTGGCGCCGACAAAGGCGCCCCAGTCCAGCACGCACGAGGGTTTAAGCCGGATCACCGGCAGACGCTCGGCCATGCGGCGCGCCACCTCGCCGTGCAGCCAGGGCGGCGTGGCGGCCCGTTGCTGACGGCGCTGCACATGCGCCAGGGCTGCCACGTCGACAGCTCGGCGGGCGCCTTGCTCGGGTACGGTGGCGGGCATGGTGGGCAGTATATTGAGCCGATGAGCCGCTTTGCCTTCAGCCCGCCCCGCCTGGCGCCGTGGCACGACCGCGCGCTGGCGCGTGCGCCGAGCCAATGCGAGGTCTGCCGGCAATGGTCGGCCAGCGCCCTGTGCCCCGCCTGCGTGGCGCGCTTTGCCGTGCCGGCCTGCCGTTGCGAGCGCTGCGGCCTGCGTCTGGGCCTGCCCGCCGCCGCCTGCGGCGCTTGCCTGCGTGATCCGCCCACGTTCGAGCGCACGCACTGCGTGGCCGACTACGGTTTCCCCTGGGACCGCCTGATCACGGCCTTCAAGTTCGAAGGCCGCGTCGAGCTCGCCGCCGTGCTCGCTGCGCGGCTGCAGGGCGCCGTGCAAGCCGCTGGCGGTGCCTTGCCCGACCTCGTGCTGCCGGTGCCGCTGTCGGCGCAGCGCCTGGCCGAGCGCGGCTACAACCAGGCCTGGGAACTGGCCCGGCGCGTCGCCCAGCGGCTGCAGCGGCCGGCGCGCGCCGATGTCCTGCTGCGCCCCTGGGACACCGCACACCAGGCCGATCTCGGGCGCGCCGAGCGGCGCAAGAACCTGCGCAGCGCGTTCATGGTCGACCCGCGCTGGCGCGCGGCGCTCGGCGGGCAGTGCGTGGCGCTGGTGGACGACGTCATGACCAGCGGCGCCACGGCGCGCGAGGCCGCCGCGGTGCTCGTGCGTTCGGGCGCGGCAGCGGTGCACGTGTGGGTGCTGGCGCGCACGCCCGAGCACTGACGCCGATGTTCAACATCGTCCTCGTGGCACCGGAAATCCCGCCCAACACCGGCAACGTGATCCGCCTGGCGGCCAACACCGGCTGCGCGCTGCACCTGGTGGAGCCACTCGGGTTTTCGATGCAGGACAAGCTGCTGCGGCGCGCCGGGCTGGACTATCACGAGTGGGCGCCGGTGCAGCGCCATGCCAGCTGGCAGGCCTGGCAGCAGGCCTGCCAGCCCGATGCGCAGCGCTGCTTTGCCTTCACCACCCGAGGCTCCCGTCCCTTGCATGAAGTGCTGTTCCAGCCCGGCGACTGGCTGGTCTTCGGCAGTGAGACCGCGGGCCTGCCCGCCGACCTGTGCGACACGCTGGCAGCAGCGCAGCGCGTCAGGCTGCCGATGCGGCCGGGGCAGCGCAGCCTGAACCTGAGCAATGCCGTGGCCGTGGTCGTGTTCGAGGCCTGGCGGCAGCACGGCTGCGCCGGCAGCGTGTGAGCCGGCGCAGCGGGCCAGCCACGCGTCAAGGCTGGCCCGCCTCCGAACGCGCATGACGCGCCATCAGCGCCGCCATCGCCTGGGCCGGGGCCAGGCGGCCCTGCAGCACCTCGACCACCGCGGCCGTGATCGGCATCTCCACGCCCAGCGACTGCGCGCGCTGCAGCACCGTGGCCGCGCTGAGCACGCCTTCGGCGACGTGGCCCAGCGACTGCAAGGCGTCGGCCAGCGTCTGGCCGGCGGCCAGCGCCAGCCCGACGCGCCGGTTGCGCGATAGCTCGCCCGTGGCCGTGAGCACCAGGTCACCCAGGCCCGACAGCCCCATGAAGGTCTCGGCCCGGGCACCCAGGGCCAAGCCGAGGCGCGTCATCTCGGCCAGGCCGCGCGTGATGAGCGCGGCGCGCGCGTTGAGGCCGGCGCCGGCCATGCCGTCGACGATGCCGGTGGCGATGGCCAGCACGTTCTTGACCGCGCCGCCGACTTCGACACCCACGACATCGGTCGAGGTGTAGACGCGCAAGGCATCGCCGTGAAAGGCGGCCACGGCCAGGGCACCGAGCGCAGCGTCGCTGCTGGCCGCGACCAGGGCCGTGGGCAGGCCGCGCGCCACCTCAAGCGCAAAGCTGGGGCCCGACAGCACACCGCAGGGCACGTCGGGCCGCACGCTGCGTGCCACCTCGTGGCCGAGCGCCCCGGTGCCGGCTTCGAAGCCCTTGCACAGCCACAGCGCCGCGCGGGCTGGCGGCAGATTGACGAGGCCCTGGCGCAAGCCCGCCATCGGCGTGGCGATGACGGTCAGGCCGCCCTCGGCATGGGCCAGGGCTGCAGCACGGTCGGCGGTGATGCCCAGCGCGGCCGGCAGCGCCACTTCGGGCAGGTAGCGCCGGTTGCGGCGCTCCTGCTGCATCTGCAGCGCCTGCAGCGGGTCGCGCGCCCACAGCACCACCTCGTGCTCAGTGGCCGCCGCCAGGGCCAGGGCGGTGCCCCAGGCGCCGGCGCCCAGGACGACGATCTTCATCGCACCTGGCGCCCGGCCATGACTCAGTTCGCGCCGGTGATGATGCGCGAGGCGCCGTTGCCCGCGGCAGCCTG
>JANMVM010000203.1:0-20801 GCA_031392695.1 Rubrivivax sp. | reverse complement strand
GCCGCGCGCCTCGACCGGCTTCTCGGGGACCCGCTCGATGACTTGCCCGCGCCGCGGAGCGACTACCCGACGCGCGGCACCGAACTCAGCGCCCACAACCTGGCGTGCGCGGTGCGGGCCAGCTGCACGATCCCGTTTGCGCTGGAAGCGGTGCAGAACGTGCCGGGAGGCCCGCCCGGCAGCGACTGGGACGGCGGCATCGTCAACTTCCACCTGCACCTGGACTACGCCGCGATGAACGAGGGCCCGGTGCTGGACAACCTGGTGCTGCTGGCGCCGCACCCGGACTGGGTGCGGTCGCGTCCCAACGGCAAGCTGCCCGACCGCAGCGACTTCAAGGCCCACCCCAACGACGAAGCCGGCCGCCAGCGCGCCTGGCGTCGCGCCATGGCCGAAAGCCAGCGCCTCGCGGACGAATTCGCCCAGACCGTGGGCATAGGCCAAGCGGCCGAAGCGCTGCCGCTGCCCTGAGCGGCCGCATCGGCTAAACTCACATGCACTTTCAACGAACAAGAGCGAGAAAGGCATCATGGTTATGACACCGCGGACTACCCGGCCCTTTTTCACCGAGGCTTGATCCGGTCGCGCTGTCACGTCCACCTTTCCCCCAAGACAAAGCGCGGCTCCCCCCGCGCTTTGTTGCTTTTCGAGGTTTGCCCACCATGCTGAACATCACGCTGCCGGACGGTTCCCGGCGAGAGTTTCCCGGTCCGGTGTCGGTAGCCGAAGTCGCCGCGTCGATCGGCTCGGGTCTGGCCAAGGCCGCCCTGGCCGGCAAGGTCGACGGCAAACTCGTCGACACCAGCCACCGCATCGAAGCCGATGCCCAGTTGGCGATCGTCACGGACAAGGATGCCGACGGTCTGGAAATCATCCGCCACAGCGCGGCGCACTTGCTGGCCTATGCGGTGAAGGAGCTGTTCCCTGAAGCCCAGGTGACGATCGGCCCGGTGATCGAAAACGGCTTCTACTACGACTTTGCCTACAAGCGGCCGTTCACGCCGGAGGACTTGGTGACGATCGAAAAGCGCATGGGCGAGCTGGCGGCCAAGAACGAACCCGTCGTGCGCCGCGTGCTGCCGCGCGACGAGGCGGTGGCGTATTTCAAGGGCCTGGGCGAGCACTACAAGGCCGAGATCATCGCCAGCATCCCGGCCGACCAGGACGTCAGTCTGTACCGCGAAGGCAGCTTCGAGGACCTGTGCCGCGGCCCGCACGTGCCCAGCACGGGCAAGCTCAAGCACTTCAAGCTGATGAAGGTGGCCGGCGCCTACTGGCGCGGCGACCAGGCCAACGAGCAGCTGCAGCGCATCTACGGCACGGCCTGGCCGAGCAAGGAAGCGCTGGCCCAGTACCTGACGATGCTGGAAGAAGCCGAGAAGCGCGACCACCGCAAGCTCGGCCGCGAGCTCGACCTCTTCCACCTCGACGAGCACAGCCCGGGCACGGTGTTCTGGCATCCCTTGGGCTGGACGGTGTGGCAGATGGTCGAGCAGTACATGCGCGCCGTCTACCGCGACAACGGCTACCTCGAGGTCAAGGGCCCGCAGATCCTGGACCGCGCGCTGTGGGAGAAGACGGGCCACTGGGAGAAGTACCGCGACGCGATGTTCACGACCGAGTCGGAAAAGCGCGACTACGCCTTGAAGCCCATGAACTGCCCGGGCCATATCCTGATCTTCAAGCAGGGCATCAAGAGCTACCGCGACCTGCCGCTGCGCTACGGCGAGTTCGGCCAGTGCCATCGCAACGAGCCCACGGGTGGGTTGCACGGCATCATGCGGGTGCGCGGTTTCACGCAGGACGATGGCCACATCTTCTGCACCGAGGACATGATCCTGGCCGAGTGCGTGGCCTACACGGCGCTGCTGCAGAAGGTCTACCTGGACTTTTGCTTCAAGGACATCATCTACAAGGTCGCGACACGGCCGGCGGCACGCATCGGCTCCGACGAGAGCTGGGACAAGGCCGAAAGTGCGCTCATTGACAGCCTGAAGGCCTCGGGCTGCGAGTTCGAGATCGCCCCGGGCGACGGCGCCTTCTACGGCCCCAAGATCGAGTACACGCTCAAGGATGCCATCGGCCGCCCCTGGCAGTGCGGCACGATGCAGGTCGACTTCTCGATGGCCGAGCGGCTGGACGCGGTCTACGTGACCGAGTCCAGCGAGCGCAAGCACCCGGTGATGCTGCACCGGGCCATCGTCGGCAGCCTGGAGCGTTTCATCGGCATCCTCATCGAACAGCACGCCGGGGCGTTGCCGGTGTGGCTGGCGCCGGTGCAGGTGTCGGTGATGGCGATCACCGACCAGCAGCGTGAGTACGCTGAAATGGTGGCCAAAACGCTGCAAAAACAAGGAGTTAGAGTCTCCCTGGATTTGCGCAACGAGAAAATCAACTATAAAATCCGCGAGCATTCGATGCAAAAGGTTCCGTTCATCCTGGTCGTTGGCGACAAGGAGAAGGCAAACGGGACCGTTGCCGTGCGCGCCCGAGGTAACTTTGACCTCGGTGTGATGCCGCTATCAAACTTCCTCCAGAAGATCGACAGTGACATCGCCTCCAAGGTGTAGGACACCGGGCGCGCGTTAGATTTTTTTGCGGCCCGCTTGCCTTCGGGTTGCTACAGGAGCTGGAACCATCGCTACTTTCATGGACCGCCGCGTGCCCAACGCGGAGCGCAAGCACCGTCTGAACCGGGAAATCATGGCGCTGAACGTGCGCCTGAACGGGGTTGAAAACGAGCCACTGGGCATCGTGAGCACGTTGGATGCGCTGCGCATGGCAGGGGAACTGGACGTCGATCTGGTCGAGATCGCGGCCGCAGCAGACCCTCCGGTGTGCCGGTTGATGGACTACGGCAAGTTCAAGTACCAAGAGCAGAAGAAGGCCGCCGAAGCGAAGAGCAAGCAGAAGGTCATCGAAATCAAGGAAGTCAAGTTCCGGCCCGGCACGGACGACGGCGACTACAACATCAAGATGCGCAACCTGCGCCGCTTCATTTCCGAGGACGGCGACAAGGGCAAGGTCACGCTGCGCTTCAGGGGCCGTGAGATCACCCACCAGGACATCGGCATGCGCATGCTTGAGCGCATCCGCGACGAGTTGGCTGACGTGGCGATGGTGGAGCACATGCCCAAGCTCGAAGGCCGCCAGATGATCATGGTGCTGGCGCCGAAACGGAAGTAATGAGGTTTTGAGGATTTCGCTGCTGCGGCCTGGTCGGCCGCAACAGCGAACACAAGCGGCTGCAGGCCAACAAGACCACCAGCACCCTGGTGGCGCCTGCAGCAGCGTACATAGCAAGGAGCAGCAATGCCCAAGATGAAGACCAAGAGCGGCGCCAAGAAGCGCTTCCGCGTCCGCCCGGGTGGCACCGTCAAGCGCGGCCAGGCGTTCAAGCGCCACATCCTCACCAAGAAGAGCACCAGCCGCAAGCGCGCGCTGCGCGGCACGGTGAGCGTGCACGAAACCAACATGGGCCACATGGCTCAGATGTTGCCTTTCGCCGGCCTGTAAACACCACACCGAACAAGGAGCACACACATGCCTCGCGTCAAACGTGGTGTAACGGCACACGCCCGCCACAAGAAGATCCTCGCCCTTGCCAAGGGCTACCGCGGCCGCCGCAAGAACGTCTTCCGCATCGCCAAGCAGGCGGTGATGAAGGCCGGCCAGTACGCCTACCGTGACCGCCGCACCCGCAAGCGGGTGTTCCGTCAGCTCTGGATCGCGCGCATCAACGCCGCGAGCCGTGAGCTGGGTGTCACCTACAGCAAATTCATGGCGGGTCTCAAGAAGGCCAACATCGACATCGACCGCAAGGTCCTGTCGGACATGGCCATCCACGACCCGGCTGCATTTAGCAGCATCGTCGACAAGGTGAAGGCTCAACTGGCTTGATTCATTGCGTCCGGGTTTTGTGGCCCGGACGCAGTTGCCAAGCATTCAAAGGCCGTCACCTGTGGGCGGCCTTTTTTCTTGTTCCATCAAGAGACCATGAACGATCTGGACAGTCTCGTCACTGCAGCCAAAGCGGACTTCTTCGCGGCACCGCAGACTGCAGAACTTGAAAGCGCCAAGGCCAGGTACCTGGGCAAGAGCGGTCGCGTGACCGAACTGCTCAAGGGCCTGGGTGCTTTGCCGCCCGAAGAGAAGAAGCTCCGCGGCGCCGAGATCAACCAGGCCAAGTCCCGCATCGAAACGTTGCTGACGGCAGCGCGCGAACGTCTGTCGCGCGCAGAGCTGGAAATGCAGTTGCGTGCCGAAGCGCTGGACGTCACGCTGCCTGGCCGCCAGCGCGGCATGGGTGGCATTCACCCGGTGAGCCGCACCATCGACCGCATCGAGGCCATCTTCACCAGCATGGGTTTCGACGTCGCCGAAGGCCCCGAGATCGAGACCGATTGGATGAGCTTCACAGCGCTCAACAACCCCGAGAACCACCCGGCGCGGTCGATGCAGGACACCTTTTATGTCGACATGAAGGATGCCGAAGGCCGCTGGCTCAACCTGCGCCCGCACACGAGCCCGATGCAAGTACGCTACGCGCGTGCCCATGCCGTTCGCTATGCCGGCGTGCATCCGATGCCCGAGATCCGCGTCATCGCCCCCGGCCGCACCTACCGCATCGACAGCGACGCCACGCACACGCCCATGTTCCATCAGTGCGAAGGCCTGTGGATCGGCCAGAACGTGAGCTTCAAGGACCTGAAGGTCGTCTTCAGCGCCTTCGTGCGCGAGTTCTTCGAGACCGACGACTTCGACGTCCGCTTCCGGCCCAGCTTTTTCCCTTTCACCGAGCCGAGCGCCGAGATCGACATCGCCTTTCGCAGCGGGCCCCTGGCCGGCCGGTGGCTGGAAGTGGCGGGCTCCGGCCAGGTGCACCCGAACGTGGTGCGCAACTACGGCCTCGACCCCGAAGAGCACATCGGCTTCGCTTTCGGCATGGGGCCCGACCGCCTGGCGATGCTGCGCTACGGCATCGACGACCTGCGCCTGATGTTCGACGGTGACCTGCGTTTCCTGTCGCAGTTCCGCTGACCCCCTGCCGAGAAGACCATGCAATTCCCCGAGTCCTGGCTGCGCGAGTTCTGCAACCCGCCGCTGTCCACCCAAGCGCTGGCCGACCTGCTCACCATGAGCGGCATGGAGGTGGAGGATTTGCGCCCCGTGGCGCCGCCCTTCACCGGCATCGTGGTGGCCGAGATCCTCAGCGCCGAACCACATCCGCAAGCCGACCGCCTGCGCGTGTGTCTCGTCGATGCGGGCCCGCTGTCGCCCGAGGGCCCGCTGCAGATCGTCTGCGGCGCCCCCAACGCTCGTGCCGGCATCCGTGTGCCGCTGGCCATGGTGGGAGCCGAACTGCCGCCCGCCGAAGACGCCAAGCCGGGTGGCCCGCCGTCCAGGATCGGCGTCGGCCTTCTGCGCGGTGTCGAGAGCCGCGGCATGCTGTGTTCGGCGCGCGAACTTCGCATCGCCGACGACCACGGCGGCCTGCTCGAACTGGCCCCCGACGCGCCCCTGGGCGCCAGTGTGCGTGACTGGCTCCGGCTCGACGACACGGTCTTCACGCTCAAGCTCACGCCCAACCTGGCGCATGGCCTGAGCTTGTTCGGCATCGCGCGCGAAGTTGCTGCGCTGACCGGCGCGCCCCTGAACACGCCCGCCATCCAGCCCGTCACGCCAACGCATGACCAGCGCCTGCCTGTTGAAGTGCAGGCCATCGACCTCTGCGGTCGCTTCTCGGGCCGCATCGTGCGCGGCGTCAACACGCGGGCTACGACACCGGCCTGGATGGTGGATCGCCTGGCCCGCTGCGGCCAGCGCAGCGTCACGGCACTCGTGGACATTTCCAACTACGTGATGTTCGAGTACGGCCGCCCCTCGCACATCTTCGACCTCGACAAGATCCACGACAAGCTGGTGGTGCGCTGGGGCCGGCCGGGCGAGACGCTCAAGCTGCTCAACGGCAACACCATCGAGGTCGACGGTGAGGTGGGCGTGATCGCCGATGCGCAGGGCGTCGAGTCCTTGGCCGGGATCATGGGCGGCGACGCCACGGCGGTCTCGGGCGAGACGAAAAACGTCTACATCGAAGCCGCCTTCTGGTGGCCCGAGGCGGTGCAAGGCCGTTCGCGCCGCTACAACTTCAACACTGACGCCGGCCATCGCTTCGAGCGCGGCGTCGATCCTGCGCTGACGGTCGACCACATCGAGCACATCACCCGGCTGGTGATGGACATTTGCGGCGGCCATGCCGGCCCGATGGACGACCAGGTGCTCCGCCTGCCTCAGGCCAGGCCGGTGAAGTTGCGCGTGGCCCGCGCGGCCAAGGTCATCGGCATGGCGCTGAATCAGGCGCAATGCGCCGCCGTGATGCGCCGCCTGGGCCTGCAGTTCACCGAAGCCGATGGTGTGCTCACGGTCACGCCGCCGAGTTGGCGCTTCGACCTCGCGATCGAGGAAGACCTGATCGAAGAAGTCGTGCGCGTCATTGGCTACGACAAGCTGCCCACCAGCCTGCCGGTGGCGCCGATCACCGCCCGCGTGCGCCGCGAGGCCCGTCGCAGCACGCACGCCGTGCGCCACGCCCTGGCGGCGCTGGATTACCAGGAGACGATCAGCTTCAGCTTCGTCGAAGCGCGCTGGGAGCAAGAGCTGGCCGGCAATGCCGATCCGATCCGCGTCCTCAACCCGATCGCGGCGCCACTGGCCGTGATGCGATCCAGCCTGCTGGCCAGCCTGGTGGGCGTGCTGCGCCACAACCTCGCGCGCAAGCTCACGCGGGTGCGAGTGTTCGAACTCGGGCGCGTGTTCATGCGCGACCTCTCGGTCAGCGACGGCGAGCTCACCGTCGCCGGCGTGCACCAGCCCATGCGGGTGGCCGCGCTGGCCTACGGCAGCGCCAACCGGCCGCAATGGGGCCACCCGGAGCAGGCGGTGGACTTCTATGATGCCAAGGGCGATGTCGAGGCGCTGCTGGCGCCGCGCATGGCGCGCTTTGTGGCGGCCACCCACCCGGCCATGCACCCCGGCCGCTGTGCTGCGGTGTTGCTCGACGGTCGTGTCGTCGGCCATGTCGGCGAACTGCACCCGCAGTGGCGCCAGGCCTATGACTTGCCCCACGCGCCGGCGCTGATGGAGCTGGACCTGGATGCCGTGCTCGACCGCCCGATGCCCGAATTCCGGCCCGTGTCGCGCCAGCAGCCCGTGTCGCGCGACGTGGCGCTGGTGGTGAAGGACGAGGTCTCGCACGACGCGCTGACCGCGGCACTGGCCGGCGACCCTGGCGGGATCGTCCGCTCGGCGACACTCTTCGATGTCTACAAGCCCGCCGCCCCGGTGGCCGGCATGGCCGCCGACGAGCGCAGCCTGGCCGTGCGCCTGGAATTGCTCGACTTCGACAGCACGCTGGCGGAAGATCGCATCGAGGGCGCTGTGGCGGCCGCGGTGGCCAGAGCAGCGTTGGCCGTGGGCGCACGCCTGCGAGCCTGAGAGGAAACAACAAGATGGCGACCGACACCCCGGCCGGCGAAGGCGTGATCCTGCCTTCGCTTGAGACACCCACGCTGACCAAGGCCGAATTGGCCGAACTGCTGTTCGATCGCCTGGGCCTGAACAAGCGCGAATCCAAGGACATGGTCGAAGCCTTCTTCGAGATCGTTCACGGCGCGCTCGTCGACGGCCACGACGTCAAGCTCTCGGGCTACGGCAACTTCAACATCCGGCGCAAGGCACCGCGGCCGGGTCGCAACCCGCGCACGGGCGAGTCGATCCCGATCAAGGCCCGCAACGTGGTCACCTTCCACGCCAGCCACAAGCTGAAGTCGATCGTGCAAGGCGACACCCCGCCCGAAGGAGACTTCGAGTAGAGTCTAGCTTTCCCTACTGATCCCATTGATTTCAATGGAGAAAGCGCTCCCCGCCATACCTGCCAAACGCTACTTCACCATCGGTGAGGTGAGCGATTTGTGCGGCGTCAAGCCGTACGTGCTGCGCTATTGGGAACAAGAGTTCACGCAGCTCAAGCCCATGAAGCGCCGCGGCAATCGGCGCTACTACCAGCACCATGAAGTGCTGCTGATCCGGCGCATCCGCGAGCTTCTGTACGACCAGGGCTTCACCATCAGCGGCGCTCGCAACCGGCTGGTCGACGGTGCCATGAGCCTGCGCGCGGCGGCGCCCATCAGCGATGAGGCCGATGAGGAAGCCACTGGTTCGATCATCGAATCGGCAGCCGCGATGTTGTTGATGCACCCGGCGGTCGACCGGGTGGATGTACCGGTGAGTTCTGCCGCGCGTCCCGACGCTGCGCAGCTGCGCGCCGAGCTGATGTCGATTCGCGAGCTGCTGGCGCCGTAGGCGCAGACCTGCACCGTATAATGCGAAGCTCAGTCGGGGCGTAGCGCAGCCTGGTAGCGCACTTGCATGGGGTGCAAGGGGTCGCGAGTTCGAATCCCGCCGCCCCGACCATAGTTTTCATTCTGGAATCAACGGGCTGGCTCTCACAAGGGGCCGGCCCGTTTGGCTTTGTGGGGCGCCGGTTGCCGGCGCTGGTAGTCCGGTCCGCCCGCAGGCAGCAGGCAGCAGGCAGCAGGCAGCAGGCAGCAGGCAGCAGGCGATGCTTCAAGTTCGGTCGGCTGAAGCCGAAAAGGAACTCTGGAGCATGCCTGCCCAGCGGCCTAGGATCACGATGATCAACCCCACCGACCTCAAGTTCCTGATCGTCGACGACTTCGCGACGATGCGCCGCATCCTGCGCGGCCTGCTCAAGGAAATGGGCTGCATCCACGCCGACGAGGCCGAGGACGGCGCCGTCGCGTTGAACATGCTCAGGGCGCAGAAATACGACTTTGTCGTTTGCGACATCAACATGCCCAACATGACCGGCTTTGACCTGCTCAAGGCCGTCAAGGCCGACGACAGCCTCAAGTACCTGCCGATGCTGATGGTCACCGCCGAGGCGCGCAAGGAAGACATCGTGCTCGCGGCGCAGAGCGGCGCGGCCGGCTACATCGTCAAGCCCTTCACCAAAGCCACGCTGGAAGAGAAGGTGCAGAAGATCATGCAGAAGCTCTCCGCCACGGCGTGAGGGGCAGGGTCATGACGATGGTCAACGCGCTCGCGATCGCGCCGCCTCCGGCTGCCGCGGCATCGCCCGAAGTCTTTCAGCAGCTCGGGCTGCTGACGCGCCAGTTGCACGACACACTGCACCACTTGGGCGTCATGTCCAAGCTCCAGCACGCAGCCGACGGCCTGCCCGACGCGCGCAGCCGCCTCAACTACATCGCCCGCAAGACCGGCGAGGCGGCAGAGAAAGTGCTCAACTCGGTCGACCAGGCCAAAGCCGCACACATCGCCATCGCCAGCAGCGCGCGCCAGATGGCGCAGGCCATCGTCGCCGACCCGGTGCGTGCGGTGGCGACGGGGGCGGTGCTGAACTTCGTCGCCGACGTCGAAGCCGCCACCGAGCGCATCGACGGCCACCTCACCGACATCATGATGGCGCAGGACTTTCACGACCTGACCGGGCAGGTCGTGGCCAAGGTGGTCTCGCTGGCCAGCGAGCTCGAAGACAGCCTGGTCAAGCTCCTGATGCAGGTCGCGCCGGCCGAGCCGGCGCACAAGCCCGGCGCCGGCGCCCTCGACGGCCCGGTCGTCGACGCCGCGGGTCGCACCGATGTCGTCAGCAATCAGGGCGAGGTCGACGAGCTGCTGGCCAGCCTCGGTTTTTGAGCCTGGCGCGATGCGCGTCGCGCCGCTGCCGCCGCGCGAACGAGTCGGCGGCCCGAGACAGAGCCAGTTCTACCGCGCTTTTCAGACCTACCCGCCAGCGCGGGTTCGAGGACGATCCGGAACATGACAGCACCTCGACCTGCACGCCCCGCGCCGCGACCGGCGGCCCCGCGACGCGGCATTGCCGTCGCCTGCCGCGGGCGCGCCTGAGGCGGGCCGCGCTCACCGATGTCCACGCTCGCACCAGCGCTCGCACCAGCGCCAGGTTCAGCGCCACGCCCAGCGGCTCCGGCTGCGCCCACGCGCCTGGGCCAGCTCAAGGCCGTCAAGCGCAATCCCGGCGAGGCCTCGTTCTTCTGGTACGAAACGCAGTTCAGTAGCGAAGCGGTCAAGGTGCTGCCGGGCGAGTACTTCGTCGACAGCGAAGAGCTGCTCATCATGACCACGCTCGGCTCGTGCATCGCCGCCTGCCTGTGGGACCGCAACGCCCGCGTCGGCGGACTCAACCACTTCATGCTGCCCGAGGGCAGCAGCGACAGCGGCCGCTACGGCGCCTACGCGATGGAGTTGCTGATCAACGAGATGATGAAGCGCGGCGCCTCGCGCTCGTCGCTGGAGGCCAAGGTCTTCGGCGGCGGCCAGGTGATGGCCGGCATGGACCGCCTGAGCATCGGCGAGCGCAACACCCGCTTCGTGCTTGACTACCTCAAGGCCGAGCGCATCCCCGTCGTGAGCAAGGACGTGCTCGATATCTACCCGCGCAAGGTGTGCTTCCTGCCAGCCAGCGGCAAGGCGATGGTCAAGCGCCTGGCCGCCACGGCCGCGGCAACCGCCCAGGCGCTGCAGGCGCAGGTGCGCGCGGCGGCAGCGGTGGGCACTGGTGGCGGCTCGATCGATCTGTTTTGATGTATCCACCACCCCCACCCGGAGCACCTTGACGATGACCAGAACCCGTGTCGTGGTGGTGGATGACTCCGCCCTTGTGCGCAGCCTGCTTGCCGAGATCATCAACAGCCAGCCCGACATGCTGTGTGTCGGCGCCGCCGCCGACCCGCTGGCAGCGCGCGAGATGATTCGTGAGCTCAACCCCGACGTGATCACGCTGGACATCGAGATGCCGCGCATGGACGGCATCGACTTCCTGGCCAAGCTGATGCGCCTGCGGCCGATGCCCGTGATCATGGTCTCGACCCTCACCGAGCGCGGCGCCGAGGCCACGCTGCGCGCGCTGGAGCTGGGCGCCGTCGACTTCGTCGCCAAGCCCAAGATCGGTGTCGCCGACGGCCTGCGGCTGCTGGCCCAGGACATCACCGACAAGGTGCGCATCGCCGCCCAGGCCAGGGTGCGCAAGCCTGCGCAGCCCGCCTCACCGGGCTTGGCGGCGGCGCGGCCGCTGGCGCCGCCCGCGACGCTGGGCCGCCTGTCGACCGAGAAGATCATCTTCATCGGCGCCTCCACCGGCGGCACCGAAGCGACGCGCGAGGTGTTGATGGGCCTGCCCGCCGATGCGCCCGCGGTGATGATCACGCAGCACATGCCGCCCGGGTTCACCAAGAGCTACGCCACCCGGCTCGACGGCCTGTGCCGCATCGGCGTGCAGGAAGCACGCGACGGTGAGCGCGTGCTGCCCGGCCATGCCTACATCGCACCCGGTGGCCTGCACCTGAGCGTCGAGCGCTCGGGTGCCAACTACATCGCCCGCGTCCGCGACGGCGATCCGGTCAACCGCCACAAGCCCTCGGTGGAGGTGTTGTTCCTGTCGGCCGCGCGCGTCGTCGGCCCCAACGCCCTGGGCGTCATGCTCACCGGCATGGGTGCCGACGGCGCCAAGGCGATGAAGACGCTGCGTGACGCCGGCAGCTGGAACGTGGCGCAGGACGAAGCCAGCTGCGTCGTCTTCGGCATGCCCAGGGAAGCCATCGCCGAAGGCGCCGCCCACGAAGTGCTGCCCTTGACGGCGATCGCACCGCGGCTGCTGGAACGGCTGCGCAGCACGGCGAGCCTGTCGACCAACCGACTCTGAAGCGCCACGCGCCATGAGCCCAGCCCCCTCCACGCACGACCCGGCGCTGTCGTTCGGCATCGCGCTCGATCTGCAGGACGACCTGCTGACGGCCACCCACGACCTCGATCGCCTGCAGGCCCTGCTTGACGACAGCCACCAGACCCTGCAGGCCGGCTTCTTCGGCAGCCTGCAACTGTTGCAGGACCTGCATGACGCAGGCCGGCTCGATGCCCCCTCGCTGCAGCAGGCGAGGCAGCTGCTGGGCTGCGCCGTCAAGGCCTTGCAGTTCCAGGACCTGGCCACGCAACTCATCGCCCACACCAGCCGGCGCCTGCACCACGGTGCCGACCGACTGGTCAGCGACGCCTTCGCCGGCGACGACGACGGCGAGGCGGTGGTCGCGGCGGCGCCCCAGCGCCCGAACCCGGTGACCCAGTCCGCCATGGACACCGGCTTCGCCGAGCTGTTCTAGAGCCGCGCCCCCTGCACCCGACAAACAACGCCTGAACCCGGAGCTACCGCTATGCATTCCATTCTTGCCGTGGACGACTCGGCCTCGATGCGCCAGATGGTGACCTTCACGCTGAAGAACGCCGGCTTCGATGTGACCGAAGCGGTGGATGGCCAGGACGCCCTGGACAAGGCCAGCGTGCGCGACTTCGACCTCGTGCTCACCGACCAGAACATGCCCCGCCTGGACGGCATCGGGCTGACCAAGCGGCTGCGCGAGCAACCCAAATTCAAGTCCACGCCGATCCTCATCCTGACCACCGAATCCAGCGACCAGATGAAGCAGGCCGGGCGCGCCGCCGGCGCCACCGGCTGGCTCGTCAAACCCTTCGACCCGGCCAAGCTGATCGAAGTCATCGGCAAAGTCATCCGCTGATTCAGCGCCAGCCGGAGCAAGCGCCATGAGTGCAACACCGCAAGAATTCTCCCAGGCCGACGCCGGGCTCGACCTGACCCAGTTCTATCAGGTCTTCTTCGAAGAAGCTGCCGAGAACCTGGACACGATGGAGAAGATGCTGCTGGGCATCGACCTGGCCGCCGCCGACGACGAAGAGCTCAACGCGATCTTTCGCTGTGCGCACTCGGTCAAGGGTGGCGCAGCGACCTTCGGCTTTGCCGACGTGGCTGCGCTCACGCACCAGATGGAAACGCTGCTCGACAAGCTGCGACGTCATGAGCTGCAAGCCTCGCCGCCGATGGTCGACGTGCTGCTGCAAGCTGGCGACGCGCTGCGCGCCCAACTGGCGCGCCACCAGGCAGGCGGTGCGGGCGAAGCCGTCGACACCGCGCTGCTGCTGGCCGGCATTCGCGCCCTGGCTGCAGGCCAGGCGCCAGCAGCCGCGCCGCTGCCCCCGCCCCTGGAGGCGCCGCCGCTGGTGGCGACCGCTGTCCAAGCCAGCGCCACGCGAACTCTCGAACTCCTGGTCGGCCCGCTCGAAGGCTCCACGGCCGCCGACAACCTGGTCGAGCTGTTCGGCGAGATCGTCGATCTCGGCACCATCGAGGCGCTCGACGGTGGCCAGGCCGCCGACGGCATGCGCCGCTTCAAGGTCACCACCACCAGCAGCGACAGCGACCTGCTCGACCTCTTCACCTTCCACATCGCGCGCGAGCACGTCAAGCTGCTGCCGCTGGGTCCGGGCTACGGCTTCCATGCCGGCGCGGCCGGCGCGACGGCAGAAGAGCCCGTCGCGGTTGCCGAGGCCGGCTACGGTTTCTTCGACGACGCCCCGGGCGCACCCTCAGACGCCGCTGCCTCCGCGCCGGCCAGCGCGGCCGCTGCAGCGACACCGGTGCCGGGCGAGGGCAGGGCGGCTGCCAAGGCGGTGGCACCGGCCAGCGCCGAGGCCTCGACGCTGCGCGTCTCGGTCGAGAAGGTCGACCAGCTCATCAACCTCGTCGGTGAGCTCGTCATCACGCAGGCCATGCTGATGCAGAACAGCGCCAAGATGGATCCGGGCCTGTACCAGCAGCTCGCCAAGGGCCTGGCCGACCTCGACCGCAACACGCGCGATCTGCAGGAATCGGTGATGTCGATCCGCATGATCCCGATGTCGGTGGTCTACAACCGCTTTCCGCGCATGCTGCGCGACCTCGCGGCCAAGCTCGGCAAGAAGGTCAACTTCGTGACCCAGGGCGAAGCCACCGAGCTCGACAAGGGCATGGTCGAGAAGCTCACCGACCCGCTCACCCACCTCGTGCGCAACGCCTGCGACCACGGCATCGAAATGCCGGCCGAGCGCCGCGCCTGCGGCAAGGCCGAAGCCGGCACGCTCACGCTGGCTGCCTCGCACCACGGCGGCAACATCGTCATCGAGGTGCGCGACGACGGCAAGGGCCTGAACCGCGCGCGGCTGCTGGCCAAGGCGCGCGAGAAGGGCATCGACGCGCCGGATTCGATGAGCGACACCGAGGTCTGGAGCTTGATCTTCGCGCCCGGCTTCTCCACCGCCGAGGTCGTCACCGACGTCTCGGGGCGCGGCGTCGGCATGGACGTGGTCAAGAAGAACATCACGGCGCTGGGCGGCACGGTCGAGATCACTTCCGCCGAAGGCTGCGGCATGAGCGTCAAGGTGCGCCTGCCGTTGACGCTGGCGATCATGGACGGCATGAGCGTGGCCGTCGGTGGCGAGTGCTACATCCTGCCGCTGGCCTCGGTGATCGAGTCCTTCCAGGTCACGCCGTCCAGCATCAAGACCATCGGCGGCTCGGGCCGCGTCGTCCAGGTGCGCGAGGAATACATGCCGGTGGTCGATCTGGAGCAAGTCTTCGACGTGCCGCGCTTCGCCCAGACGCGGCGCAGCGCGATCATGGTGGTGGTCGAGGCCGAGGGCCAGCGCGCCGGCCTGCTGGTCGATGAACTGCTGGGCCAGCAGCAGGTGGTGGTGAAGAATCTCGAGGCCAACTACCGTCGCGTCACCGACGTCTCGGGCGCCACCATCATGGGCGACGGTCGCGTGGCGCTGATCCTCGATGTCGGTTCGCTGACGCGGCGCGTGCGGCATTGAGCCCGCGCCCGTGCGCCACGGCCGTGTGCGCCCGGCCGTCTCAGGAGGGCGAGTTCAGCTTCTCCACGGCAGACTTCGAGCGCGTGCGCCAGCTGATCCACGAGCGCGCGGGCATCAGCCTGCACGCGGGCAAGCAGGCGATGGTCTACAGCCGGCTGTCGCGCCGCCTGCGCGAGCTGGGTCAGACCTCCTTCGGCAGCTACCTGCAAGGTCTGGAGCGTGCCGTCGCGGCCGGTGACGAGCAGGAATGGCAGGCCTTCGTCAACTGCCTGACCACCAACCTGACGGCGTTCTTCCGCGAGGACCATCACTTCCCGGTGCTGGCCGGCGAACTCCTGCGCCGACGGGGCCAGCGGGTTCGCATCTGGTGCAACGCCGCTTCCACCGGCGAAGAACCCTACTCGCTGGCCATGACGACGCGCGAGACGCTGGGCGCCCACGCCGACGTGACGATCGTGTGCAGTGACATCGACACCCAGGTTCTGGCCACCGCCGCCCGCGGCGTCTATGCCGCCGAGGCGCGCGGCCTCACGCCCGAGCGCCTGCGCCAGCACTTCTTGCGCGGCACCGGCAGCAATGCCGGCCAGATCCGCGTGCGGCCCGAGCTCGCCCAGCGGGTCGAGTTCCGCCTCTTCAACCTGATGGACGAGCGCTGGTCGCTGGGCGAGCCATTCGACATCGTGTTCTGCCGCAACGTCATGATCTATTTCGACGCCCCGACACAGCGCCGCGTGCTCGAGCGCCTGCACGGCGTGATGCGGTCGCCCGGCCTGCTGTTCGCAGGCCACTCCGAGAACTTCAGCGACTCGCGCGACCTCTTCCGCCTGCGCGGCAAGACCGTTTATGAGCGCGTGTGATCGCGTCTGGGTGCGTCTGGGTGCGTCTGCGTGCGTCTGCGTGCGTCACCCCGCGCCAAGCCTGAGCTGGCCGGGATAGGTGGCGCTTTTCCGGCTCAAGGCCGGGCGCGCAACGCCGAAAATTCTGACGGCACGATGGCCGTGCCGAACCCCAACCCCCGAACCGCTGAATCGACTTCCAACCGCGTCTGGCGTCAAACGCCAGGAAAGGCCAGCCCCATGAGTCTGCACACCACCACCACCCTCGGCGCGACACCAGCGGCCGCGACGGCCATCACCACGCTGCGCGAGTTCCTGGCCTTCAAGCTCGGCGCCGAGGAGTACGGCATCGACATCCTGCGCGTGCAGGAAATCCGCTCCTACGAAGAGCCGACCCGCATCGCCAACGCGCCGGCTTTCATCAAGGGCGTGGTCAACCTGCGCGGCGTCATCGTGCCCATCGTCGACATGCGGCTGAAGTTCAGGCTTGAGCGCGCCGACTACGACAGCTTCACCGTCGTCATCGTGCTCAACATCGGCCACCGCGTGGTGGGCATGGTGGTTGACGCGGTGTCGGACGTGATCACGCTCACGCCCGAGCAGCTGCGCCCGGTGCCGGAGTTCAACTCCGCCATCGAGAGCGACCACCTGCTGGCCATCGGCGCCATCGAGCAGCGCATGCTGATCCTGGTCGACATCGAAAAGCTCATGACCAGCGCCGACATGGGTCTGGTCGAGCCGACCCTGCAGTAGGGTGCCGTCGCCTGCCCGCTGCCCCCACCCTCAAGGCTCAACCGACGATGAACATCAGTCTCCGATTGCCGCTGGCCTTTGCCGCGACCGCGTCCCTGCTGCTGGGTGCCGCGCTCTACGGCATCCACAGCCTGAACCGGTCGCTCCAGACCTACGCCACCACGGTGCGACAGGTCGATGCCAGCGAGCGTGCCACCCAGGATCTGGCGCTGAGCCTCAAGACCCAGGTGCAGGAATGGAAGAACACGCTCTTGCGCGGCAAGAACCCCAAGGCCCTGGACAAGCACTGGAGCGCTTTCAATCAGGCCGAGCGCGAGGTCGTCGAGCAGGGCCGCAAGCTGCTCGCGGCACTGCCCGCCGGTGAAGCGCAGTCGCTGCTGACGAAGTTCGCTGCCGCGCACGCCACCATGGGCCTGGGCTATCGCAAGGGCTTCGATGCCTTCAAGGCCGCCGCTTTCGACCCGACGGTGGGCGACAGCGCCGTGCAGGGCATGGACCGCGAACCGGCCAAGCTGCTCGACGAAGCCGACCGCATCCTCGTGGCGCACAGCGCCGCGATCGCCGCCCAGGCCGCCAGCGAAGGCCAGCGCGCCGCCGTCATCAGCCTGCTGCTGTTGCTGCTGACGGCTGGCGCCAGCGTGGTGGCCGGCGTGCTGTTCAGCCGCGCCATCAGCCGGCCCATCGGCCGCGCTGTCGAGGTCGCACGCGCCGTTGCCGACGGCGACCTGAGTCAGCCTCTGGACACCGCGGGCGATGACGAAACCGCGCGCCTGATGGTGGCGCTGAAGGACATGCAGTCCAGCCTGCTGACGGTGGTGTCCCAGGTGCGGCGCAATTCCGAATCCGTGGCCAGCGCCTCGGCCGAGATCGCGCAGGGCAACCTGGACCTGAGCCGGCGCACCGAAGAGCAGGCCGCGGCGCTCGAGCAGACCGCCGCATCGATGGAGCAACTCAGCGCCACCGTCAAGCAAAACGCCGACAACGCGCGCCAGGCCAACCAGTTGGCGATGGGCGCTTCGACGGTGGCGATCCGCGGCGGCGAAGCGGTGAGCCAGGTCGTCACGACGATGAAGGGCATCAACGACAGCAGCAAGAAGATCGCCGACATCATCAGCGTCATCGACGGCATCGCCTTCCAGACCAACATCCTGGCGCTCAATGCCGCGGTCGAAGCGGCGCGCGCCGGCGAGCAGGGTCGCGGCTTTGCGGTCGTGGCCTCCGAGGTGCGCAGCCTGGCCGGCCGATCGGCCGAGGCCGCCAAGGAGATCAGGGCCTTGATCACCGCCAGCGTCGATCGCGTCGAGCAGGGCTCGGCCCTCGTCGACCAGGCCGGCGCGACGATGTCCGAGGTCGTCGCGAGCATCCGCCGCGTCACCGACATCATGGGCGAGATCAGCGCGGCGTCCACCGAGCAGAGTGCCGGCGTGGCGCAGGTCGGCGATGCGGTCGGCCAGATGGACCGGGCAACGCAACAGAATGCCGCGCTGGTGCAAGAAGGCGCCGCGGCGGCCGAGAGCCTGAAGGCCCAGGCCGAGCAACTCGTGCAGGCCGTGGCGGTGTTCAGGCTCGGCCACGGTGAGGCGGCCCCGCTGTCGCTGCAACGCGCCGTGCCGGTGCCGCTGAAGGAACTCGGCAGCGTCGAGCGCCGCGGGCCCAACCGGGCCAGGAACGTGACGCGGCCGAGCTTCAGCGCCCGGGCCAAGCCCGCTGCCCCGGGCACCCCGGTGGCAGCGGCCAAGACCGGCACCGACGGTGAGTGGACGAGTTTCTAACGGCCTCTGTCGCGACCACCGGTCGTTGTCGACGCCGTCGCGAACTTCGGGGTACGGCGTCCTCATGAACCCCGGCGGCGGTGCCGATAACCGCAATGAGCACCCGGCGCCGGTGAATCCCAAGCCGTCGCATCCAAACCGCGCCGCGGCCACGTTCTCATCGTTCACCGACCTGACCCACTCGACTCCACCGAAAGGCCTTGCCATGAAACGCATCCTCATCACCCTGGCCGTCGCCCTGGTGGCGGCCGCCACGCTCAGCCACGCCGCCGAGGGCGGCGCCACGCCGGAGCAGGCCAAGGCCATGGTCCATAAAGGCGTGGCCTTCATCAAGGCCAACGGCCCGGACAAGGGCTACGCTGAGATCACGAGCAAGACGGGTCCGTTCAGGTTCGAGGACCTGTACCTGGTGGTCTACGGCCTCGACGGCATGGTGCACGCTCACGGCGCCAACGAAAAGATGGTCGGGCGCAACCTGATCGAGCTGAAGGACGTCGACGGCAAGGCCTTCGTCAAGGAGCGCGTCGATCTCGGCCGCGCCAAGACCTCGTTCTGGCAGGACTACAAGTTCACCAACCCCGAGAACAAGAAGGTCGAGCCGAAGTCGATGTACTGCGAGCGGCTCGAGCAGACCGTGGTCTGCGGTGGCATCTACAAGTAGCCCGACACGCTCGACAACGCACCCAGAGCAAGCCATGAAGCTCGGTCACAAGTTGCTGCTCGCCCCGCTGCTGACAGCCGTGGTTTTGTTCGGCACCGCCCAACTCAACACCTGGCTCAACACCCGGCAGGCCGCGGCCACGCAGGGGCTGTTCATCGACCAGATCGGTGTCTTCAAGACACTCAGCGCGAGCCAGGATCAGCTGGCCGGCGTGCATGCCGACGTCTATCGCACCGTGGCCCTCGTGGCCTCGCTCGACGAGCCCAGGATCAAGGCCGCGCGCGCCGCACTGGCGCGGCGCATGGGCGAGGTCAAGACCGGCCTGCAGTCGCTGGCCTCGGGCGCCGGCGCCGACGCCGAGCACACGGCCCTCGTGGCGCAGGCCCATCAGTTCATCGACGGCTATGTCAAGCATGCCGACAGTGCGATCGACATGGCCACCGTCGATGCCAACACCGGCATCGCCGCGATGCAAAGCGCCGATACCGCCTTTGCGGGCATGGCCAGGACGGTGGGCCAGGTCGTGGCCCGCATCGAAGTCAACGCCACCGCGGCCGCGGTGGCCGCGGCCGAGCAGTCGCGCCAGCTGAACCTGGCGCTGGCGGCGCTGGGGCTGCTGATGGCCGGTGCGGCCATCGGCTTCGCTTACCTGAGCCAGCGGCGCCTGGTGGCCGACATCCTGGCAGCCAGCCGGCTGGCGACCCATGCCGCGGCCGGTCAGCTGGACCAGACGCTGCAGGCGGCGCAGCGACACGACGAAGTCGGCGACTTGTTGCGTGCGCTGGGCACGATGCAGGCGCAGTTGCGCGAGGTCGTGGGTGGCGTGCGCCGATCGGCCGAAGACATTTCTGACGCCAGCAGCGAAGTCGCCGCCGGCAACGCCGACCTGTCGCAGCGCACCGAAGAGCAAGCGGCTGCGCTGGAGGAAACGGCCGCGTCGATGGAGCAGCTCAGCGTCACCGTGACGCACAACGCCGACAACGCGCGGCAGGCCAATCAACTGGCGCTGGGCGCCTCGGCGGTGGCCATCCGCGGCGGCGAGGTCGTCGGCCAGGTGGTGCAGACGATGAAGGGCATCAACGACAGCAGCAGGAAGATCGCCGACATCATCAGCGTCATCGACGGCATCGCCTTCCAGACCAACATCCTGGCGCTCAACGCGGCCGTGGAAGCGGCGCGTGCCGGTGAGCAGGGCCGCGGCTTCGCGGTCGTGGCCTCCGAGGTGCGCAGCCTGGCCGGCCGCAGCGCCGAAGCCGCCAAGGAGATCAAGCTCTTGATCAACGCCAGTGTCGATCGCGTCGCCCAAGGCACCACGCTGGTCGACCAGGCTGGCGTGACGATGGCCGAGGTGGTGGTATCGATCAAGCGCGTGACCGACATCATGGGCGAGATCAGCGCCGCCAGCACAGAGCAACGCGCCGGCGTGGCCCAGGTCGCCGAAGCGGTGGGCCAGATGGACCAGACGACGCAGCACAACGCCGCCCTCGTCGAGCAGAGTGCTGCAGCAGCCGACAGCCTGATGCAGCAGGCGCACCGCCTGCTGCAGGCGGTGGCCGTGTTCAAGCTCGGCGACGAGGACACCGCCGAGCCTGCGCCCGCACCGGCAAGCCAGAGCGGCGAGCGCGTCGAGCGTCGCGGCCCCGGGCGCGCCAGGAACGTGAGCCGGCCGACCTTCGGCGCTGCGGCGCCTGCGGCCAGCCGCAGCACCGAAGCCGCGCTTCAGAAGACCGGCACCGACGGCGAGTGGACGAGCTTCTGAGCGCCATGACGGCCATGACGGCCATGACGGCCAGGCTGCGGCCGCCAGCGTGGCCGGTTCAGGCCGGGGCTAGTTCGGCCCCACAAACCTGGTGGCGGCCCAGCGTCTTGGCCCGGTAGAGCTGCGCATCGGCAGCGCGCAGCAGTGCATCGGCGCTGCCCCCGCCTTGCTCGGGCTTGCTGCACACCCCCAGGCTCACCGTTACCACCGCGTCCACCGTCGAGTTGCCATGCTCGATCTGCAGCGCGTGCACCGCGGCGCCC
>JANMVM010000101.1:0-9647 GCA_031392695.1 Rubrivivax sp. | reverse complement strand
GACGACCGCGTCGGTGCAGGCGGACAAGTTGTTGACGATGCCGTCGACGAGGCCGTCCTGCGCGTCGCATGCCGTCAGGATGGCATTGGCGAAGAGCTGCCAGTCGGCGTCGGTGAAGACCTTGTTGACGAGCGGCCGGGTCGCAACGCTCGGGTCAAAGAAGCCGCCCTGGACCGCAAGCGGCGCGAACGACTGCGCGAGCAGCGACGGATACGCGGCCACCACCGGTGTGCTCATCGCAGGGCAGCCGGCGACGACGCCGTCGTAGTGGGCCGGAAACCGCTGCACCATCATCATCGCTTCGCGGCCGCCTTCGGAGCAGCCGACGAAATAGGAGTGCTTAGGCTTCTTGGCATAAAACGCCATGGCGAGTGACTTACCCAACTGGGTGACGACGTCATACGAGCGGTAGCCGAAGTCGATCCGTGCTTGCGGATCCATGCCAAACGCCGAGCCGCCGCCGCGGGCCGGGTCGGTGTTGACCGCATTGTCATGGCCCGAGTCGGTGACGATGACTGCGTAGCCGCGCGCCAGAGCAGACACGTAGCCTGCGATGGGGCCTGATGCATCGCCCAGCGTGCCGTTGGAACCACCTCCGCCGGCCATGTAGAAATTTTCGTTCCACAGCACGGGCAAGCGCATGCGGAACTTGATGGCGTAGGGCCTGCCGTCCACCGCGCTGATGCGCTCGTTCATGGCGCCTTCGATGAGGCAATGCGATGCCATGGTTTGGTTGGCAGGCTGGTCCGCCGCCGCGGTAATGCGCAGGGTCGTTCCGGCGACCGGGTTCGATGCGGCCTGCGCTGCCGCAACTGCGCACGCCAACGGGACTGCAGCGACTGCGGCGGTGCTGACGTGACTGCCGCCGCATCCGACAGCGACAAGCGCCGCCGCTGTAACCACACTCGTAAGCTGCATAGGTGTACTCTGATTCGGCCGAACTCATGTAAAGAGTAGGGCAGGGGCATGTCAATCCAATAGGTACTTGTCCGTACCCATGAGTAGACCTGATTTTTAAGAAAGTTCAGCCGCCTGCAACCTGTGCAGCGGGTGCGGCTTCGTGCAGCGCGCGGCCCGAATCAGTCGCGTGAGGATGGCGCGCAGATCGAATCTGCGGTTGAACAGGTACTGCACTTGAGCGAGGTAGCGATGCGAGTATTTGGCAAATCCAAAGGAGTGGTACGTGCCGGCGAGGGCCGTCTTCAGGTTGCCCAGGATCGTGCTGACGGCCAAGAACTCCTGGTGCTTGACCGAGGCCGCGCCGCCCCCGGTGATGTGTTGCTCATGAAGGATGCCGGTGCCTCGAACAGCGGTGAAACAGTCCAAGCCATCGGACTCGAGTGTCGCGGGCGCAGCCAAGGACTTCGCGGCAAACGCTTCGATCGATTCCTTGGTGAATGGGCGCTGGGACAGGCACACCAGTACGGCTGCGCCGGACTCGGTGGTCTGCACGGCCGCGACGAAGGGGACCTTGTTCGGCGACCCGCGCCCGGTCTTGCCGCCATGGTGCTCCCCACCGAGGTAGGCGTCGTCGATCTCCACGCGCCCGGTGAGCTGCCGGTCCTCCTCGCGCACGAGCGTGACCTGCATGATCTTGTGCTTCATCATCCAGGCCGTGGGCCAGGAGACACCGAGGTGGCGCTTGAGCTCCAGGGCGGCAGCGGCAGCTTGCTGGACTCGAAGATCGTGCCGCTGATCAGGCTGGACTGGTGGCGGCAGGCGCAACACTGGAAATACAGGCGGCCACGCCGCGGCCGAATTTGCTGTGCTCGGTCGCGCTGCAGGCCGGACAGACGAAGCCCTCAGGCCAACGCTAGCGGCGCACGACTTCCTGGCACCGCTCCAGGGTGCCGTAGAGCTCGAAGAATTCGAGCATCGACAGGCCGGGTTGGAATTGCACTTTGTTCATCGCCATGGCTCACCTCCGGTTGTGGTGAGTACATGGTCTCGGGCAGGTGGCACATAGGGTGATCTACCCAGGGGCAGGCTGAACATTCTTGATAGTCAGGAGATCTCAAGCAGGAACTGGGACTCGGGCACTACGAAGGGCGCGGCTGGCGGGGGTTCCACCACCATGCCAGCTTGAGCATCGCTGCTTACGGCTTCTTGATGGAGCAGCAACTTCGGTACCCTGACGGCGCCGGCAAAAAAGACGCTGCTCGACGCCAAGAACCTGCCCGGCCCACGTATTACAAGCCTCGCGGCAGCCCAGCGCACGCAACGCCACGTCCCATCATCCAGCACGACCCTGCGGCTGCGTATCGCCGCAGCCTTGCTTGCGACACGGCCCAGATGCCCGTGTTGCCTGCGCGCAAACGCAAGGTTACGTTTACGACACAGTAAGACTAGGCGGCCTGCAGCGCAAAGCTCAGGCCCGCGCGTTCCTGCAGGCGTGGCAGCACCGCCATGCCCAGCGCCGCACCCGGCGTCCAGATGCCGCCTGCAGTGAAGCCGCGGCCGATGTCCTGCGCCAGCGCCAGGGCGCACTCGGCGATGACCTTGGAGGTGGAGCCGTAGCCGGGGTCGCGGTCGCCCACGACGCGCGCGCTGAGGCGGCAGCCGCCGACGCCGATGCCGCTGAACAGAACCTCGTAGCGGCCCGTCTCGCGCTGGCGCGGGCCAGGCCCGGTGCCGGGCTTGGGCAGCACGAAGCGCTGCAGCAGGGCGCGCGTAGGGCCGAAGCCGAGCAGCGCGTTCTGCAGCGCGTCGGTGCGCACCAGGCCGCGCGCCCGCAACTCGCCAGCGCTGCCGGCGCCGCAAGACATGCGCTCGTCGTAGACGAAATCGCGTCCGTAAGCATGCCCAAGCAGCGCGTTGGTGCGGTGCACGTTCTTGGTGTTGATGGCCGCCATCACGAAAGGCGCACTCCAGGCCCCGGTGAAGTCGTCCAGCGTGGCCTGATGGACGTCGGGCTGCACGGGCCCGGTAAAACCCGGCGTGAGCGCAAAGGGGTCGGCCATGGCGCGCGCGGCTTCGGGGTCGCGACTCATCGCCGCCAGCGTGGCCACCAGGCTGGCCGCGGTGCCGCCGGAGAATCCGCCCTTCATGACCATGACGCGACCCTGCACGTGGCGCAGCGGCTGCCCGTCACGCTGCACGGCGTGGTGCTGCAGGTAGCGCACGCCAAGGTCGAAGGGCACCGAATCGAAGCCGCAGGAAAACACGATGCGCGCGCCGCTGGCCTGCGCTGCAGACTGGTGGCGCCGGATCATTTGCGCCATCCAGGCCGGCTCACCGCACAGGTCCAGGTAGTCGGTGCCGGCATGCGCGCAGGCCTGCAGCAAGGGTTCGCCGTAAAGCTGGTAGGGGCCGACGGTGGTGATGAGCACGCGCGTCGCGGCGACCAGTCGGGCGAGTGAATCCGCATCGCTGGCATCGGCCGTCAGCAGGGGCAGCGTGCCGGGCGCGCCGATGAGGTCGCGCACCTCTTCGAGCTTGGCCTGGCTGCGGCCGGCCATCGCCCAGGCGACCTCGCCGCTGGCACCGTAACGCCGCTGCAGGTGTTCTGCCACCAGGCGGCCGGTGAAGCCGGTGGCGCCGTAGACGATGAGATCAAGCTTTCTGGCCATGACGATCCTCGATGAGTGCAAGGGCGGCGTTGCGCTCCGGCCAAGTGGCCAGCAGCAGCCCGGCGATGGCCAGGCCCAGCGCCAGCACGTGCTGGCTGCCGAAGGGCTCACCGAGCACGGCGGTGCCGACGAAGGCCGCGCCTACCGGCAACAGCACCATGAACACGCCAGCGCGCGAGGACGGCACCTGCCTGAGGCCCTGCATCCACAGCCACACGCTGACCATGCTGGCGGCCAAGGCGTAGAAGACCAGCAGGCCCCAGGTGGCGCCGAGAACGGATCGGAAGTCAAAGCTCAGCGCCTGCCAGACGCCGAAGGGCGTCACCAGCACCAGGCCCCACAGGTTGATGAGCGCGCTGATGCGCCGCGGCGACACGTTGCCGGTGAGCTGCTTGCCGATGACGACGTAGCAGGCCTCGCAGAACACCGCGCCCAGCAGCAGCGCATAACCCCAGGGCGAGGCGGCGGCGGCACCAGGCGCGGCGCGCGCCAGTGCCAGGATGGCGATACCGCTCATCGCGCAGGCGATGGCGGCCAGCACGCGCGGCCGGATCCGCTCGCCCAGCACCGCGCGCGACAGCAGCGCGATGGCCGCCGGGATTGCCGCCATCGTCACCCCCGCGGCCAGCGCCGAGGTCAGCGCCACGCCATAGAGCATGCAGATGCTGAAGAGGAAGTTGCCGAGGAAGCTTTCCCAGAACAGCAGCCGGCGGTCGCGCGGCGACAGCGGCATCTCACCCGGCGCGCGCTGTACCCAGTGCGCCATCGCCAGCGCTGCGATGCCAAAGCGCAGCCAGGCCAGCAGCAGCACCGGGAATGCCACCACCAGCAGCTTGGACAGGCCGACATAACTGCCCACCAGCAGCGTGCTCGAGGCCAGGGCGAGATAGGCCCAGGCCGGCGCGCCGCGGCGTGCGCTTGAGGCGGGCGCGACGGCACTCACGGGCGAGGGCGCCAGGGGGCTGGATCCATCGGCTGGTGAGGATCGCGCGGGTCACGCAGGACGGGGCAGGCCAGGCTGTGCAGCATCGTAGGGGTCGAGAGCCGAAGGAGGCGCCGCAGGCATTCACGCCAGCGCAGGCGGCGAGCCCGACCTTAGCACCCAGCCGCAGCGGCCGAGGGCCTGGGCTGCCGCAAGGCCGGGCCGGCCCCCTGCGACCCTTCAACTCACTTGCGCTGCTTGAGGATGTTGTCGACCACCTCGTCGACCATCTCCTTCTGCGACTTGCGCGTCAAGGAGGTGTGGTACGAATTGCCGGTGGCCAGCGCGACGCTGCTGCGCGGGTCCTGCAGCGTGATCGTCAGCTCCAGCAGGTACATCGTGATGTCCCACATCCACTTGTCGCGGTAGGTGACGACGACGTCGGGCTGGGCCATCGGCTCGGGGTCGGCGGTGACGGCAAAGCCCGAGGCGCGGAACTTCTCGGCGATGAGCTTGCGCGTGCTGCCGTCTTCGCCCTCAAGCTGCTTGACGTGCATCGACTTCAGCGTGTCCCAGCGCAAGGAGGCGTCGGCCATGGCCGTGGCGCGGTTGACGGCGCAACCTCCCATGGACAGCATCAAGGCAGCCGTAGCCAGTGCGGCCGTGATTCGGAGCATGTCGTTCTCCCTGGTTCGAAGCCGGGCCTGCCAGCGCCCCGAGCGACTCGCCGGACCTGAAGTCAGGCCGTGCGAGATGGCGTGCCGGTGGGCTCATGGGTAACTCCGATTTCCCCATCGACGCGTCAAAGGCTAGCGTGTCGACTGCAGCCCCGCAACAACCGGGGCCCAAGGAATACGAAGCATGAACCCACCCTGTCGGACCGGCGCCACGCGGGCACGTGGCGCGGCCTTGCTGGCGGCGCTGGCGACGGTGCTGTCGGTCCCCGGCTGCACCAGCGTCATGCCCCCGCCGATGGCCAGCGCTGGCACCGTGCAGCTGCTGCGTTCTGCAGCCCTGGCGCCGGCGACCGTGGGCACCTTCAAGCTGGCCAGCGGATTGCCACCCGAGTTGGACAGGGAGCTGCGCGGCGGCCTGCGCGGCGGCAACATCGAGGCGCCCAACGGCAGCTACTCGCGTCACTTGAAAGAGATTCTGATGGCCGAACTGCAGTCGGCGGGCCTGCTCGATTTGCAGAGCAGGACCGTCATCGAAGGCCAGCTGCTCGACAGCAAGGTCGGCGCCGCCATCTGCACCGGCACGGCGCGCCTGGCAGCGCGCTTCCAGGTGCTGCGCGAGGGGCGGGCGGTGTTCGACAAGGAGCTCGCCGTCGACGACGCCTGAGATTCGTCGTTCGCGGGTGCGGTGGCGATCCCGCGCGCGATCGAGCACTACTCTGCGCTGTACCGGGCGCTGATCGGCAAGCTGGTTGGCGACGTCGATTTCAAGCGCGCTTTGGCACCCTGATCGGCACCGCAGGCTGCCCGGCCCCTGGGCTGCCAGCCACCCGTGGCTAATCCGGTGCGGTGCCGGCAGATCGGGTCGCAGCGGCAAACAGCAGCGCGCAGGCCGCCAGCGTCCACACGATCACGGCACCCGAGGGCAGATCGAAGAGCGCCGACAGCGCCAGGCCCAGGGCGTAGCCGACGGCGCCCAGGCCGTAACCCAGGGCGTGGCGACGCGGGCCGCGCCAGGCGCGCGTGGCCAGGGCCGGAATGATCAGGCTCGAGAACACCAGGTAGACGCCCACCAGCTGGACCGATGCGGTCACGGCCAGCGCAAATGCACCATAGAAACCGAAGCGACCCAGTCGCTCGACCCAGCCCAGCCCCAGCAACACCAGCAGCACGGTCGAAACGCCGGCCAGCCAGGCCAGCTGCGGGGTGCTGACCCACAGGATCTGGCCGACCAGCAGGTCCTTGAGATGCTCGCCGCCATGCGGGTTGCCTGCGAGCAGCAGGATGCCGGCACAAGCCGCCAGGATGAACATCACGCCGATCAAGGCCTCCTGCTGCTCAGGCGCCTTGCGCTCGGTCCAGGTCAACAGCCAGGCGCCCAGCAAAGCGGCACTGACGGCGGCCGCTTGAACGGCGATGCCACCCTCCGGCAAACCGAAAGCGTCGGCCGCAATCACACCGAGGCCCGCGATCTGGGCGATGGCGAGGTCGATGAAGACGATGCCGCGGTCGAGCACCTGCGCGCCCAACGGCACATGCGTGGCCAGCACCAGCAGGCCGGCGATCAGGGCCGGGCCGAGGATGCCCGCATCGAGCGCGCTCCAGTTCATGGCCTTGCCGCCGCCGCCAGCAAGCGGGCGATGGTGTCGTCGAAAAGGCCGAACAGGTCCCGCGCGCCGTCGCTGCCGCCCACCGTGAACGGGATCTTCACGGTGGGGATGCCAGCGTTCTTGCTCAGCCAGTCAGACGGACGCGGGTCCTGGTAGGCGGCGTACAGCACCATGCGCGCCGGCGTGGCCTTGAGCGTGGCCAGCACGGCCTGCAGATGCGATGCGCTGGGTTCGACGCCGGGCTTGGGTTCGAGCACGGCCACTTCCTTCAGGCCAAGCCAGTCGTAGAGGTAGACGAAGGCCTTGTGCTGCGACGCCACCGCCAGGCCCTTGAGCGGCGCGGCCTGGGCCGTCCAGCGCAGGCTGGCTTGTTGCCAGCGCTGCGCGAAGTCGGCCTGCGTCTTGGCGTACTCGCCGGCATGCGCCGAGTCGACTTGCTGCAGGCGCGTCGCCAGGGCCAGCGCCACCAGCGCAATGTTGCGCGGGTCGGTCTGGATGTGCGGGTTGCCGGCGGCATGGACGTCGCCCTGCGAACGGTCGAGCTGGCCCGGCACATCGAGCTTGCGCACGAAGTCCGCAGCAGCAAAATTGCCCGGCTGCCCCGCCTGGATCTTGGCGTTGCCCGACTGCTGCAGCAGCAGGGGCAGCCAGCCGACCTCGAGCTCTGCGCCGGTGCAGACCACCAGATCGGCATTGCGGGCGCGCGCAATCAGGCTGGGCTTGGCCTGGATCTGGTGCGGGTCCTGCAGCGCGCTGGTGGCCACCGACACCTCGACGAGCTTGCCGCCGAGCTCCTGCGCCAGCGCCCCCCACTCGGGCTCGCAGGCGAAGACACGCAAGGCGGCTTGCGCCGGCAGCGCCAGCAGCGCCAGGGGCGCGGCCAGCACGATGGAACTGATCATGCGATTCATCACAGTCGCTCCTGGAAGTGTTCAGTAGCCGTGGGCGCCGTGGGCGCCCAGGCTCATCTGGTATTGGACGAAGAACTGCTGGTCTGCGCTGCCAGGACGCGTTCGGTCCTGCGCCAGTTGCAGCCGCAGGCGCGAAAACTCGCTGGGACTGAAGTCGACCATCAGCGTGTGCTTGCGCAGCGCTTGATCGCTGGTGGCGTAGCGCCCCGCGTTGAGGCCGTAGTCGGGGCTGCCGGCGTCCAGACGCTCGGTTCGCAGGCCGAGCCGCCAAGCGGGCAGGAACTTGTAGACCGCCTGCAGATACCAGCCCGACTGCACGGCCCGGTAGCCGCCCGCGCTGTCGCTGCCGCCGACGTCGTAGACCAGGCTGCCGCTGCGCGCGCTGCGCAGGTATTCGCCCTGCAGCTTCAAGCTGGTGCGGCTGGCATTGCCGTTGGGTGCCCACTTCCAGACGGCGTCGGCGACCCAGACCCGCGTTCGCCCGCTGAAGGCGCTGGTGACGGACTGGCCAGCCGAGCCCAGGCCCTGCAGATCCTGTCCGTCGGCCCTGGCGCTGAGCACCGACAGACCCGCACGCCAGCTGTGGCTGTCGCCGAGATCTCCGCCGGTGTGCGCCGTGAGGGCCTTCATGCCGGCCCCGTTGCGGCTGTTGTCAGCGCCCGGGAATCCACGGCCGCGGCCGATCTCGATGCCCCATTCGATGAACTGCTCGGTGGGCGCCAGCCAGGTCAGCTGCACGCCGTCGTCGGCGAGCTGGGTGCCCAGCAGCGCCTGGTAGGCCAGCGGGTTGTCGACGAAGTCCCAGGTGTGGGCATGCTTCGCATTGAGGTAACCCAGCGCCGAAAAGAAGCGCCCGGCCTTCAGCGTCAGGCCGTGGCCCAGCGACGTGGTCTGGATCGCGGCCTCTTCGATCGACACGCTGTCGTCGGGATGCAGCGCGATGTGGGCTGCACCCCGCCACCAGGGATCGATGCTGGCTGAAAGACTCAGCTCGGACTCCGCCAGGCTGAAGCCGCGCGTGCCAGGGCCGATCGGTGCGGCGGCCGGCAACTGCAAGCCTGTGATGAGGGCCTTGGACGGATCCTGCGAGGTGCGCGCGTACAAGCCCGACAGGATCAGCGAGAGCGCCGGATTGAAGGCGTTGGCGCCGCTGCTCAGCGCTGTCGCTGTCGCTGTCGCGGCGGGGTTGGGCGGGGCAGGCGCTGCGACCGGCGACGGATCGGCCTGGGCCGCCTTGAGCTGCGCCTCGAGCGCTTGCAGGCGGGCTTCGTAGCGGGTTCGAATCGCTGCGAGCTCTTGTCGCAAGGCTTCGATGTCGGCGGCGGTGTCGGCCAGCGCCACCAAGGGCGTGGCCAGGGCGAGCGCAAGGCCCGCCATCAGGGATGGGTTCATGAGATCACTTCTCCAGGCAGGAACGTCTGAAGCAGCCCGCCCGCGAGGGTCGCGGGGCAGGCGCCAGGGTCAACGATCAGCGTGGAGCAGCAGGCGGCGCGCGGCTCAGGTAGGCCAGCATCGGCAGCGCCTGCCAGACGCTGCCGTGGGCCAGCGGCGGCAGCGCGTGGCCAGCGCGCAGGATCGGCAGGCCGGGCGGCCCACTCCACCAGGCGCCGCCAGCCACCGTGGCCGCGATCAGACAGAGGTCGCAATGCGCGGCTTGCGCCAGCGCCTGGCCTTTTTGATGCTCGCCGAGTTCGACTTGGACGTGCTGGTAGCCGTGACAGATCGCCGCCGACTGCGCGATCGGCAGCAACAGGGCCAGCAAGAACAGCCAGGTCCAGCGCTGCCGCAAAAGGGGATTGAAGGTGGATGCGCGCATCGGAAGCTGCGGCAGTCTACGCCCGCGCGCCATCGCTGGCAGACAGGGGTCTGCTGCGGCCTGGAGCGCAGGTGTGGTGCGCTCGAAGTCACGGCACCCATGGAGCCGGGCCATGTCGGCTTGACCTTGGTTCGAACTCACGCTG
>JANMVM010000063.1:0-5582 GCA_031392695.1 Rubrivivax sp. | reverse complement strand
GCAAGGGGTGCAGGGGGCGCAAGGGGCGCAGGGAACACAGGGAGCGCAGGTTACGTCCCTGGCGCCGAAGATCGACGCCGACGAGCGCGGCGCCATGGTCAGCGAAGTGCGCTTTGCCGCCCCGCTGCCCGAGCACACGCGCTTCAAGCTCACGCTGCCGGCGGTGGTGCAGGACGAGACCGGCCGCGCGCTGGCCAACGCTGGCAACTTCCCGCTCGACGTCGCCACCGGCGGCATGCCGCCGCTCGCCAAGTTCGCGGCGGCACCCTTCGGCATCATCGAAGCCGGCACCGATGCTTCCGGGCCGGCGCTGCTGCCGCTGACGCTGCGCCACGTGCAGGCCGACCTGGCCGGTGCCAGCACAGGCGGCCAGGTGGCGATCAAGCGGCTCGACGCGAACACGCCCGACGCGACGCTGATGGGCTGGATGGCGCGCCTGAAGAAGGCCCACGCGGACGAGTTCAAGACCCGCGACCAGCCGCTGCTGGCCGCCGAGGCCGGCGTCCAGCGCGCCGAGTTGCCGCAGCTCAAGACCACCACGCCGCGCGCCACCGAGGTCATCGGCATCCCGCTGCCGCAGCGCGGCCTGCATGTCGTGGAGGTCAGCTCGCGCATCCTCGGCCAGGCGCTGCTCGCGAGCCGGGCGCCGATGGTCACGCGCACCGGCGTGCTGGTCACCAACCTGGCCGTGCACTTCAAGCGCGGGCGCAGCTCGAGCCTGGCGTGGGTGACCACGCTCGACCGCGGCCGCCCGGTGGCCGGCGCGAGCGTGGTGGTCAACGATTGCCGCGGCCGGCCGCTGTGGAGCGGCAACACCGACGCCAGCGGCATCGCGCGCATCGAGCGTGGCTTCGACGACGACAGCGACGACAGCGACGACAGCGCCCAACGTTGCACCACCGCCGACGGCCTGTTCGTGAGCGCCCGCGCGGCCGGCGACGTGTCCTTCGTCTTCAGCCGCTGGAGCCGCGGCATCGAGGCCTGGCGCTTCAACATCGCCAGCGCCAGCGGCGGGCTGGCCAGCCGCCGCGCCCACACGGTGTTCGACCGCACGCTGCTGCGCGCCGGCGAGACGGTGTCGATGAAGCATTTCGTGCGCGACGAGACCGATCGCGGCCTGGCTCTGCCGGCGGCTGACACGCTGCCCACCGAGCTCGTGCTCACGCACCTCGGCAGCGACGCCGTGGTGCGGCTGCCGCTGGCCTGGCCGGCGCGCGCAGGCGGCGCTGCCCGCGCCACCGAGAGCCGCTGGGCGATCCCCGGCAACGCGGCGCTCGGGGTCTACGAGGTCTCGCTGCAGCGCGGCACGTCGCGCCTGTCCAGCGGCACCTTTCGCGTCGAGGCCTTTCGCGTGCCGCTCGTCGACGCGCGCCTGTCGGGGCCTTCGGGCGTGCTCGTGGCGCCCGCGCAGCTGGCCTTCGCGGCGCAGCTCAACGCCATGGCCGGCGGGCCGATGGCCGGCGCGCCCTTGAAGCTGTCGGCGCTGCTGCGGCCGCTGGTGCCGCAGTTTGCCGGCCACCAAGACTTCAGCTTCGAAGCGCCGGGCAAGGCGCAGCCCGAAGACGAAGAAGGCAACGACGGCACGACCCTGGTGGCCGACAAGCTGGCCGCCAGCACCGACCGGCAGGGTGCGGCGCGGCTGCTCGTCCAGGGCCTGCCGGCGCTCACCGGGCCGGCCGAGCTGCAGGCCGAACTGAGCTTCAACGACGCCAACGGCGAGGTGCAGACCGTGAGCCAGCGCCTGCGCCTGTGGCCGGCGGCGGTGGTCGCCGGCTTGCGCGTGCCGGGCTGGGTCGGCATGCGCGGCGAACTGGCCTTCACCGCGCTCGTGCTCAGCACCGACGGCCGGCCGCTGCAGGGCCGCAGCGTCGAGGTGTCGGGCGTGCTGCACCAGACGCTGAGCACGCGCCAGCGCATCGTCGGCGGCTTCTACAGCTACGACAACCGGCGCCAGAGCCGGGCCCTGGGCACGCTGTGCCGCGGCACCACCGACGCCCAGGGCCGCCTGGCCTGCAGCGCCCGGCTCAGCGTGGTCGGCGAGGTCGAGCTGCTGGCGCGCACCCAGGACGATGCCGGCCGCACGAGCGTGGCCCACACCTCGGCCTGGATGAGCGGCGCCGAGCAGCAGTGGTTTGCGCAGGACAACGACGATCGCATCGACCTGCTGCCCGAGCGCCGCGAAGTCGAACCCGGCCAGACCGCGCGGCTGCAGCTGCGCATGCCTTTTGCGCAGGCCACCGCGCTGGTGACGGTGGAGCGCGAAGGCGTCATCGATGCGCGCGTCGTGACGCTGCACGGCCGCGAGCCGGTGATCGAGCTGGCGATCCCGCGCGCCGCGGCGGGTGCGGCTTCGTGGGCACCCAACGTCGTCGTCAGCGCCCTGGTGCTGCGCGGCCGGCTGCGCGAAGCGCCGTGGTGGAGCCTGTTGAGCTGGGGCTGGAAGGAGCCGCTCGAGTGGTGGCAGGCTTTCCGCTACGAGGGCCGCGAGTGGCGCGCGCCCAGCGCCGTGGTCGACCTTGCCAAGCCGGCCTTCAAGCTCGGCGTGGCCGAGCTCAAGATCGGCCTGGCCGAGCACCGCCTGGAGGTCAAGGTCAGCACGCCGCAGGCCCAGTACGGCGTGCGCGAGACCGTCAAGGCCACCGTCAGCGTGCGCCGCGGCGGCCAGCCGCTGGCCGGGGCCCAGATCGCCTTTGCCGCGGTCGACGAAGGGCTGCTCGCGCTGCAGGCCAACCGCTCGTGGGACCTGCTCGAGGCGCTGCTGCAGCCCCACCCCTGGGGCGTGGAAACGGCCACCGCGCAGGGCGAGATCATCGGCCGGCGCCACTACGGCCGCAAGGCGCTGCCACCCGGCGGCGGCGGTGGCCGCAACCCGACGCGCGAGCTCTTCGACACGCTGCTGCTGTGGCGCGGCACGGTGACGCTCGACGCCCGCGGCCAGGCCGTCGTCGAGGTGCCGCTCAACGATTCGCTGACCAGCTTCAGGCTGGTGGCGATTGCCGATGCTCGCGCCGATGCTCGCGCCGATGCAGGCACCGAGCTCTTCGGCACCGGCAGCACCAGCGTGCGCGTGACGCAGGACCTGCAGCTGCTCAGCGGCGTCTCGCCGCTGGCGCGCGCCGGCGACCGCTTCGACGCCGGCTTCACGCTGCGCAACACCACGGCGCGCGCGATGACGGTCCAGGCCACGCTCAGCGGCCGCGCCGAGGGTGCTGCGCTGGCCACGCAACCGGCGCCGCAGACGGTGCAGCTGGCGGCCGGCGCCGCGGCCGAGTTGCGCTGGTCGGTGCAGGTGCCCGACGGCGCGACGCGCATCGACTGGGAAGCGGCGGCCGAGGAAACCGGCGCGCCACCGACGGGCATGGCCACGAAGGCGGCCAGGGACCGCGTCAAGATCGTGCAGGCCGTGGCGCCGGCCGTGCCGGTGCGCGTCTGGCAGGCCTCGCTGCAGGCGCTGGACGGCAAGCTCGTGCTGGCGCTGGCGCCACCCGTTGGCGCGCTGCCCGGCAGCAGCCGCGTCAGCCTGGCGCTGCAGCCGCGCCTGTCGGGCGCGCTGCCCGGGCTGCGCCACTACTTCGAGAGTTATCCCTACAGCTGCCTGGAGCAGAAGGCTTCGCGCGCGATCGCGCTGCGCGACAGCGCGGCCTGGGCGCGGCTGCGCGACGAGACCGCCGGGTACCTCGACAGCGACGGCCTGGCGCACTACTTCCCGCCCGCGCCCGGGGGCGGCGCCAGCGGCAGCGACCGCCTCACCGCCTACTTGCTGAGCAGCGCGCACGAAGCCGGCTGGGCCTGGCCCGAGCGCACGCGCGACGCCATGCTGCAGGGCCTCGCGGCCTTTGTCGAAGGCCGCATCGAGCGCCGCTTTGCCGCGCCGCGCGCTGACCTCGACGTGCGCAAGCTCGCCGCGCTCGAAGCGCTGGCGCGCCACGGCCGCGTGCAGCCGCGCATGCTGGGCAGCATCAGCCACACGCCGGCGGCGTGGCCGACTTCGGCTCTGCTTGACGCCTGGAGCCTGTACCGCCGCGTCGACGCGCTGCCCGAGCGCGCGGCGCGCCTGGACGAACTGCAGCGCCTCATCCGCAGCCGCCTGGTGGCGGGCGGCACGACGCTGAAGTTCAGCACCGAAGCCGAGGACGACTGGTGGTGGCTGATGGACGGCCCCGACGCCAATGCGGCGCGGCTGCTGCTGGCCGCCACCGAGGTGCCGGCCTGGCGCGACGACGTGGCGCGTCTGGTCACCGGCACGCTGGCGCGCCAGCAGCGCGGTGCCTGGCTCACCACCACCGCCAACCTGTGGGGCGTGCTGGCGCTGGAGCGCTTTGCCGAGCGCTTCGAAAACGTGCCCGTGGCCGGCCGCAGCACGCTGCAGCTGGCAGCAGCTACGCAAGGTCTCGACTGGGCCGCCACGCCCGCGGGTGCCGTGCTCGGCCTGCCGTTGGCCGCCGCCGCCACGCTGCACGCGACGCATGACGGCACCGGCCGCCCCTGGCTCACGGTGCAGACCCTGGCCGCGGTGCCGCTGCGCTCGCCGCTGGCGGCCGGCTACCGCATCACCAAGACGCTGAGCGCCGTCGAACGCAAGCGCTCCGGCGTGTGGAGCCGCGGCGACATCGTGCGCGTGCGCCTCGAAGTCGATGCCCTCGCGGACATGGCCTGGGTCGTCATCGCCGACCCGGTGCCGGCCGGCGCCACGCTGCTGGGCAGTGGCCTCGGCCGCGATTCGGCCATCGCCACGCAGGCCGAGAAGCGTGAGGGCAGGGCCTGGCCGACGTATGAAGAGCGCGCCGCCGACGGCTGGCGTGGCTACTACGAATGGATGCCGCGCGGCCGCCAGGTCGTGGAGTACACGCTGCGCCTGAACACCAGCGGCCGCTTCGGCCTGCCACCGACGCGCGTCGAGGCGATGTACGCGCCCGAGAGCTTCGGCGAAGCGCCCAACGCGGCCTGGGAGGTGGCGCCTTGAAGTCCGCCAGCGTCGGGCTCGTGCTGACCGCGCTGGCCGGACTGAGCGCGCTGACCGCACTGACGGCCGGCGCCACGTCCGCCCCGTTCACCACGCCGGCCTTCGACGCCGTGCGCGCCGCCCACGCACCGTCCGACATCCCCTTGCTCAGCCGCCAGGGCACGCCGCTGCAGCAGGTGCGCATCGACGCCAGCGTGCGCCGCGGGCCCTGGGTGCCTGTGGCCGATGTCTCGCCCGCGCTGCGCCACGCGCTCGTGCTCAGTGAAGACCGCCGCTTCTGGGATCACGGCGGCGTCGACTGGCGCGCACTGGCCGCCGGCGCCTGGGCCCAGGCCTGGAACCAGCGCACGCGCGGCGCTTCGACGCTGACGATGCAGCTCGCCGGGCTGCTCGACGCCGACCTGGCGCGCCCGGCCGGTGGCCGCAGCATCGCTGCGAAGGTGTCGCAGATCGTGCGCTCGCGCGATCTTGAAGCGCAGTGGAGCAAGACGCAGATCCTCGAGGCCTATCTCAACCACGTGCCGCTGCGCGGCGACCTGGTGGGCGTGGCCGCAGCATCGCAGCAGCTGTTTGGCAAGCAGGCCAGCGGCCTCGATGCCATCGAAGGCGCGCTGCTGGC
>JANMVM010000055.1:0-11725 GCA_031392695.1 Rubrivivax sp. | reverse complement strand
CCTATGTCCCCCACCATCGCCCTCCTAATGGGCTCCTCCAGCGACTGGGACACCCTGCGCCACGCGGCGGACCTGCTCGACCAATTCCAGGTTGCCTATGAGAAACGGGTGATCTCTGCGCATCGGATGCCGGACGACATGTTCGCCTTTGCCGACCAGGCTGCGGGCCGCGGGCTCAAGGCCATCATTGCCGGGGCTGGCGGCGCGGCGCATTTGCCGGGCATGCTGGCGGCCAAGACGATCGTGCCGGTGTTGGGCGTGCCGGTGGCCAGCAAGCACCTCAGCGGCATCGACTCTCTGTACTCCATCGTGCAAATGCCCAAGGGCATTCCGGTGGCCACGTTTGCCATCGGGGCTGCGGGCGCGGCCAATGCCGCGCTGTTCGCGGTGGCCATGCTCGCCAGCCACGATGCGGCGTTGCGCCAGCGCCTGGAGGCTTACCGCGCCGAGCAGACGGCAGCAGCGCGTGTCATGACGCAGGACCTGCAGTGAGTGCACCCACCGATCCCGGGCCGGCCACTGCCGGTCCGGCGCTGCTGGGCGTGCTGGGCGTGCTCGGCGGAGGCCAGCTCGGCCGCATGTTCGTGCATGCGGCCCAGGTCCAGGGTTACCGCGTCGTGGTGCTCGAACCCGATGCCGGCAGCCCCGCCGGTGCGGCGGCCGATCGACATCTGGCGCGGCCCTATCTGGATCGCCCGGCGCTCGACGAGCTGTCGCGCACCTGCCTGGCGGTGACGACGGAATTCGAGAACGTCCCGGCCAGCGCCTTGCGCCACCTGGCGGCGGCGTGCCCGGTGGCGCCGCCAGCGGACGCGGTCGAGGTCTGCCAGCATCGCCTGCGCGAAAAGGCTTGCTTCGTGCAGGCCGGTGTGCCCTGCGCGCCGCATGCCGAGGTGGCCAGCGCGGCCGACGCGCAACAGGCGGGGCTGTCGGCGCTGCTGCCCGGCATTCTGAAGACAGTCAGCCTGGGCTACGACGGCAAGGGTCAGGCGGCGGTGGCGCAGCTCGCGGATCTACCCGGCGCCTGGGCTGCGCTCGGCGGCGTGCCGTGCGTACTGGAAAAGCGCCTGACGCTGCACTGCGAGATCAGCGTCATCGTGGCGCGCAGCGCCGATGGGCAGATCGTGCACCTGCCGGTGCAGCAGAACCTGCACCGCCAAGGCGTGCTGGCCGTGACCCAGGTGCCGGCGCCCGATGTGTCGTCCGACACCGCGGCGCTGGCCGTGGCGCTGGCCGAGCGGCTGGCGCTCGCCTTGCAGTACGTGGGTGTGCTGTGCATCGAGTTCTTCGTGCTCGAGGACGGCTCGCTGGTGGCCAACGAAATGGCGCCGCGCCCGCACAACTCGGGCCACTACAGCATCGATGCTTGCGACGTGTCGCAGTTCGACCTCCAGGTGCGCACGCTGGCCGGGCTGCCGCTGGTGGCGCCGCGGCTGCATTCGCCGGCCGTCATGCTCAACCTCCTGGGTGAGCTGTGGTTCGACGAGTCCGGCGCCGGCAAGGCGCGCGTCCGCACGCCCGACTGGGCTTCGGTGCTGGCCTTGCCGGGCACGCGGCTGCATCTGTACGGCAAGGCCGAGCCTCGGCGCGGTCGCAAGATGGGGCATCTGACCGTGACCGCTGCCACCGTGGCCGAGGCGCGCGCCACGGCCTTGCAGGCGGCGGCCCGGCTCGGCCTGGCCGGCTTCTGAAAGCCGCGGCACAACGCCATGCCCGTGCTCCGTGGTGATGCTGCCTTGGCCGTCGCGGCGCAGAGCCTGGCCGCCGGCGAGCTGGTGGCGTTTCCCACCGAGACGGTCTATGGCCTGGGCGCCCGCGCCGACGACGACGCGGCGGTGGCGCGCATCTTCGCTGCCAAGGGCCGGCCTGCCGATCACCCCTTGATCGTGCACGTCGCCGACGCAGCAGCGCTCGATCACTTTGCGGCCACCGTGAGCCCGGCCGCGCGGCGCCTGATGGCGGCGTTCTGGCCCGGGCCGCTGACCTTGATCGTGGCGCGTCGGCCAGGCGCCGGCGCTGCCGCCGCCGGCGGGCAGGACAGCATCGGCCTGCGCATGCCGGCGCACCCGCTGGCGCTGGCCCTGCTGCGCGCGGCGGCGCAACTTGGGGTGCACGGCGTGGCGGCGCCCAGCGCCAACCGCTTCGGTCACGTCAGCCCGACCACCGCGGCGCACGTGGCGCAAGAATTCGGGCCCGGGTTGCTGGTGCTCGACGGCGGTGCCTGCCCGGTGGGCATCGAATCGGCCATCGTCGACTGCACGCGCGCCCAGCCGGCCCTGCTGCGGCCGGGCCAGCTGTCGCGGCATCAGATCGAGCAGGTGCTGGGCCACCCCTTGGCAGCAGCGGACGGCGCTTCACCGCGGGCGTCCGGCACGCTGGCATCGCACTACGCGCCAGTGGCGGCCGTGTGCTTGTGGGACAGCGCCGCCTTGCAGGCGCGGCTGGCGGCGTCGCCGCCGGTCGGCGGGGGTGTCGCGGTATATTCGCGCCTGGTCCCGGCAGCCGGGCTGGGGTGGTCCCACCGGACCATGCCCGCAGAGGCTGCAGCCGCGGCGCACGAGCTGTTTTCGGTGCTGCGCGAGATCGATGCCACCGGAGCCAGTGCCATCTGGGTCGAACGCCCCCCGCCAGCCGCCGACTGGGACGGCGTGCGGGACCGCCTTGAACGCGCCGCCGCCTGAAAGCACTGCCCCGCTGCCGCACCGGCGCGTGACCCCTCATCCCCTCTCGGAGTTCAGATGATTCTCAGCAGCAAGGCCACCCTCCGCTGGCCGCGCGCCGCCGCCGGCGCCCTGGCGTTGGCCGCGGCAGCGCTCACCGTCGCCTGCGGCGGCGGCACTTCGCAGTTCGATCCCTTCGTGGCCCAGCGCGTGTTCGCTTTCGGTGACGAGACCAGCCTCTTGCAGTCCGACGGCAAGCGCTACGGCGTCAACGGCCTCGACACCACGGTCACGCCGAGCGTCTTCAACTGCACCATCAACCCGCTGTGGGTGCAGTCGGTGGCCGCCTACTACGGCTTTGTCTTTGCCGAGTGCAACACCGCCACGCCGCCGGCCGAGCCCAAGGCCTTCATGCGCGCCGCGTTGGGGGCCAAGGTGGCGGACGTGGCGGCGCAGGTCGAAGTGCAGGCCGCCGCCGGGGGGCTGCGCGACAAGGATCTGGCGCTCGTCATCGCCGGCGCCAACGACGTGTTGGAGCTGTATGCGCAGTACCCGGCGGTGTCCGAGGACGTGCTGCTGGCCGAGGCCCGAGGCCGCGGCGAGCGCATGGCCGCCGTGGTCAACCGCCTGGTCGCGCTGGGCGCCAAGGTCATCGTCTCCAACCTGCCCGACATGGGCATGTCGCCCTATGCCCGCGCCCAAGCGCTGGCCAACGCCGCCAGCGGCTTTGACCGTGCCGCGCTCATCACGCGCTTGAGCAATGCCTTCAACGAGCGCCTGGGCGTCAAGGTGCTGCTCGACGGCCGCTTCGTGGGCCTGGTGCAGATGGACCTGCGCACGCAGTCGGCGGCCCGCTCGCCGACCAGCTTCGGCCTCACCGACGTGAGCCTGGCCGTGTGCACGACGCCACTGCCCGGCTGCACCACCGCCACCCTCGTTACCGATGCCGTGGCCAGCACCTGGCTGTGGGCCGATGCCACCCGCCTGGCCCCCGGCGGCCAGACGCAGCTGGCGACCCTGGCGCTCGAGCGGGCGCAGCGCAACCCGTTCTAGCCAGCCCGCGGGCGAGCCGCCCGCAGTGCGCGTGAAGGCCAGTCGCGCTGCAGCCTGCAGGAACGCCACGCCAGGGTGATGCCCGGCTCCGGGTTGCGCCGAGGCAGCATATATTCGCGGCCAGCAAAATCGAACGGTCGTGCGATTTTCATTCTTGCGGGATCACCCCTCGCCGGGTGCCCGCGGGTCCAGGCAGCCGTTTTCTGCCGCGCGCCCCGTGCGGCTCGACTTCAAGGAGAAGCCATGTTTCGTACTCTGAAATGGCCTGCGGCCGCGCTGCTCAGCGCCGCGCTGGTGGCCTGTGGCGGCAGCGATGGTGGCGACACCACGCCGCGCCAGTCGGTGACAGCGGTCAAAGTGTTCGGCGACAGCCTGGCTGACTCCGGCACCTTCGGTGGCCTGCGCTTCACGGTCCAGGGCACCGACAGCCTGATCTACCCGGAGCGCGTGGCCATCACCTACGGCCTGTCCAAGGGCTGCAACTTCTTTGCCTTCAACGGCACCACCTTCGTCGCCAACCCGACACCGGGCTGCGCCAACTTCGCCATCGGCGGCGGCGTCATCAACGGCGCGGCTTCGGGCTTGACGGCAGCCGACCCGCGCATCGTCAGCGTGCAACTCGCCAGCGCCGGGGCAGCGGGCAACTTTGCCTCGGGTGACCTGCTCGTCATCGACGGCGGCGGCAACGACGCGGCGGCACTGGTCGGCGCCTACCTGGCCGCCGCCACCGACGGCGGCGCGTCCTACCTGCGCCTGCTCGGCACCCAGCTCACGCCCGCCCAGGTCGGGGCTGCCGGCGCTGGCGGAGCCCCCGGCCTGGCCGCCGCCGGTGTGACCTACTCGAAGGCGCTGGCCGACACCTTCTACGGCCAGATCAAGTCGCTGGCACTGGACCGCGGCGCCCGGCGCATCGTGCTGCTCAACATGCCCGGCATCACCAACACACCGCGCTTCCAGACCGTGCTCGACAGCATCGCTGCGGCCAGCGGCGGCGGCACTGCGGGCATCACCGCCCGCGGCCAGAGCGAGGCTCTCTTCAAGAGCTGGGTCGAGGCCTACAACAGCCAGCTGGCGACGCGCTTTGCCGGCAACAGCGCGGTCGTGATCGTCGACTTCTACACCGCGTTCAACGACCAGATCGCCGCGCCGGCGCAGTTCGCCCTGACCAACGTCAAGACCCCGGCCTGTCCGATCACGGGTGTCGGCAGCGACGGCCTGCCGACCTACACCTTCACCACCTGCACCGCCACGGCCTTGTCGGCTGCCACGCCGCCGGCAGGTGCCACGGGCGGCGCCAACTGGTGGAAGACGTATGCCTTCTCCGACAGCTTCCACCCCACGCCCTACGGCCACCAGCTGGTGGCGCAGCTGATTTCGCGTGCCCTGGCCAACGCCGGCTGGCTCTGAGCCCCCCTCGCAGGAGACATGAACATGACGCAAGGAATCAAGCTCCCGGCACTCGCCCTGGCGGTGCTCGGGATCGCAGCGGCCGCCAGCGCAGCGGCGCAGTCGGCGGGCTCCGTGCTGGTGCGCGGTGGCGTGACGCAGATCAAGCCCGAGGTCAGCAGCGGCGATCTCAGCGCGCCCAGCTTTGCCGGCACCAAGGCCGACATCAAGGCCAATACCCAGCCCAGCGCCGGCGTGACCTACATGCTGACCGACCAGGTCTCGGTCGACCTGCCGCTGGCGGCCGGCTTCAAGCACGAGATCGTCGGTGACGGCGCGATCGCCGGCGTGGGCAAGATCGCCGAGGTCAAGGCGCTGCCGATCTCGCTGCTGGCGCAGTACCGCTTCTTCGACGCTGCGGCCCCGGTGCGGCCGTACCTCGGCTTCGGCCCCACCTACGCCAAGTTCTACAAGGCGCGCAGCACCGCGACGCTGACGGCGCTGACCGGCGGCACGCCGGCCAACCCGACTTCGGTGTCGGTGCAGTCGAAGTGGGCTGCCACGGTGCAGGCCGGAGCCTCGTTTGCGCTCGCCCCGCGCTGGTCGATCGACGCCAGTGTGCTCAAGACCTTCCTGAAGACGCGCACCACGCTGGGCACTGGCCAGACGCTGGACGCCAAGCTCGACCCGCCGTCGATGACCGTGGGCCTGGCCTACCGGTTCTGACGCCGGCGCGCCTGGCGCTCGACGGCGATCTTGGTCACCAGGATCGTCACCCCGAGCACCAGCGTGACCGCGTTGGCCGCCACGATCGGCCATTCGCGCAGCACGATGCCGTAGGCCAGCCACAGCGCGACACCGGCGGTGAAGGCGCCGTACATGTGCAGTGAGATGCCGCTGACGTCACGCGTGCGCAGTGTCAGCACGGCCTGTGGCACGAAGGCGCCGGTGGTCAGCGCCGCGGCGCAGTAGCCCAGGGTGTCTTGCAAGGTCATGGTGGGCGGCGCTCAGCGGGCCGGGGTGTCGCGCAGCGTCCATTGCACCACGGCGTCGAGCGCCGGACGTGCTGCGTTGGCGTTGGCGTGGTTGATGATCGCCACCACCACGAAGCGCCTGCCGCTGTGCGACAACACGTAGCCGGCCACGGCGGCCACGTCGCGCAGCGAGCCCGTCTTCAGGTGGGCGCGGCCCGCCGTCGTGCGCGCGCGGCGCAAGGTGCCGTCGACGCCCGAGATCGGCAGCGAGGACATGAGCTCGCTGAGCACCGGGCTGTCGAAGGTCAGCGACAGCAGCCGCGCCAGGCGCAGCGCGCTGATGCGCGTCTGGCGTGACAGGCCCGAGCCGTTGTCCAGCACGACTTCGTTGCCGAGCTCGCCGGTGCGCTCCACGAGCCAGCGCGCCAGGGTCTCGCGCGCCGCGTCCTGCGTCACCGGGCCGCCGCGGCGGGCCTGCAGCGCGAGCGTGAAGAACAGCTGCTGGGCCATCACGTTGTTGCTGAACTTGTTGATGTCGCGCACCAGCTCGGCGAGTGCCGGCGAGTGCTGCTCGAAGCTCGGCTTGCTGTCGGGCGGTGCCGGCCCCTCGCGCACGCTGCCCTGCAACTGGCCGCCCATCTCGCGCCACAGCGCCTCGATCAGGCGCGCGTCGTAACTCGCGGGCTGGGGGTCGGCCACCGGCCAGCTGAGCTCGCCGCAGGCGCTGGCGTAGCCGCCGCCAAAGCGCGTGCGCCCGGGTTCGAAGCCGGGCTTGAGCGTCGCACGCCAGTCGCCGCAGGGGCCGGCCAGCAGCGCCACGCTGCGGTCGAACTGGGTGCCGGCCAGCGGCGGCTCCATCGTCACCCGGGCCACGCCCGCGGCCTCGTCGGGCACGAAGGTGTAGGTGACCGAGCGAAAGTTGAGCAGCAGTGCCGAGGCGCGCACGTTGTAGGGGCGCAGCGGCTCGCCGTCGAAGACGCCGGCATCGGTCTCGGGCACCACGAAGGCCGAGTTGTCGAGCACGATGTCGCCGCGGATGTCGCGCACGCCTTGCTGCTGCACGCGGCGCAGCAGCAGCCACACGCGCTCGAGCACGAGCTTGGGGTCGCCGCTGCCCTTGATGTGCAGCGAGCCCTCAAGCACGCCGTCCTTCACCGGCCCGGCCAGCCACACCGGCGTGGCCCAGGTGTAGGCGGGGCCCAGCCGCTCCAGCGCCGCGATGGTGGTCAGCAGCTTGGTCAGCGACGCCGGGTTGACCGGGCGCTGCTCCTGCCACTGCAGCACGCGGCGGCCCGACGTGGCGTCGAGCACCACGACCGAGAAGGCCTCGGCCGGCACGCCGGCCCGCTGCAACGATTGCAAGGCCTCGGGCGGTAGCGATTGCGCGGCCTGTGCCGCGGTCACCGACAGGGCGGCTGCCAGCCCCCAGCGCGCGCTGCGGCCCCGCCCGGTCGGACACGCTTGAAACATGTCGCCGATGATCGCACGGCTAAACTCGTTGCATGCCCGCCCCGCCCCAGCCGACGCTGCCCGTTCTGGCACTGGATACCTCGACGGAAATCATCGCCGCCGGCCTGCACACCGGCCGCGATGCCTTCACCGTGCTGGCGCCCGGTGGCGCGCTGGCTTCGGCGCAGTTGATCCCGCAGTTGCAGGCCCTGCTCGGCCGCGCCGGCCTGGCCTGGGCCGATCTGGGTGCGATCGCCTTCGGCCAGGGGCCGGGTGCCTTCACCGGCCTGCGCACGGCTTGCGCGGTGGCCCAGGGCCTGGCCTATGGCCTGCAGTTGCCCTTGCTGCCCATCGACAGCCTGCTCGTGGTGGCCGAAGACGCGCGCTGGCAAGCGGCCGATGCCGAGCAGGATGTCGACATCGGCGTGGCCCTGGATGCCCGCATGAACGAGGCCTACGCCGCCCGCTACCGCTGGCAGGGCGGGTGCTGGCAGACGCTGCAGGCGCCAGCCCTCTTCAGCCTGGCGGCGCTGGCCGAGGCCTGGGCGCGGGTGCAGCAGCAGACGCTGGCCGGCTCGGCGCTGGCCGCCTTCGGCGACCGGCTGGTACTGCCGGCAGCCTGGCCGCGCGTCGAGCGCGAACACGACCGCGCCGCCGCGCTGCTGCGCCTGGCGCAGGCCGCCGTGTTGGCCGGCGAGGGGCTGGACCCGGCGCTGGCGTTGCCGCTGTACCTGCGCGACCAGGTCGCGCTGACCACCGCCGAACGGGCGGCCGTGAAAGCCCGCGCGGCCGACCTGGCGTCGATCGACCACGCCGCCTGACCCGCCATGAGACGCCGGGCCGCTCCCAAGGCGAATAGCGTCGTGCGAAGCACGGAGCTTGCATGATGAGCGCGCAACTGCAAGCGCCACCGCAGCCCCGATTGGCGCGCCGCGCCATGACCATGTACGACGTCGACGCCGTGCAGGCCATCGAGGCCGGCGCCTACCCCTATCCCTGGACGCGCGGCAACTTCATCGACTCGCTGGCCGCCGGCTACCTGGCCGAGGTGCTGGAGGCCGACGGTGCCATCGTCGCCTACTTCGTGGCCATGGCCGGCGTCGACGAACTGCATCTGCTCAACATCACCGTGACCGTGTCGCAGCAGGGTCAGGGCCATGGCCGGCGGATGCTCGACGTGGTGCAGGCCCACGGCCGCCAGGCGGGCCTGGCCACGCTGCTGCTCGAGGTGCGCCTGAGCAACGAGCGCGCGCGCGCGCTGTACCGGCGGCGTGGCTTTGCCGAGATCGGCCTGCGCCCTGCCTACTACCCGGCGCTGCAGGGGCGCGAGGACGCGCTGGTGATGAGCCTGGCGCTGGCCGCTGCGGGGGCCGATCCGCATGGCCTGGTCTGAACGACAGCACGCCATGTTGCGCGGCCTGGGCTTGCGCGTCTGGGCCGCACCCGCGGCTGCGGTGCCAGCGACTGCACCCGCGGCTGCGGTGCCAGCGACTGCACCCGTGCCCGCGACGCCGGCACCGGTGGCGCAGCCGACGCCCCGGCGGGCCGCCCCATCGTCGTCGCCGCCTGCACAGGGCAGACCCGTTGCCGCAGGCCTCGGCTGGCCCGCCCTGCAGGCCGCGGTGGCCGCGTGCCGGGCCTGCGGCCTGTGCGACAGCCGCACCCAGACCGTCTTCGGCACCGGTCACCGCCAAGCGCACTGGCTGGTGGTGGGTGAAGCGCCCGGCGAGCAGGAAGACCAGAGCGGCGAGCCCTTCGTCGGTGCCGCCGGCCAGCTGCTCGACCGCATGCTCGCCGCCTTGCAGCTCAGCCGCGCCAGTGACGGTGCGCTGGCGCCCGAGCACAGCGTCTATATCGCCAACACGCTCAAGTGCCGGCCGCCGCGCAACCGCAACCCGAGCGCCGAAGAGCTGGCGCAGTGCGAGCCCTTCCTGGTGCGCCAGATCGAGCTGCTGCAGCCCCGCATCATCCTGGCCATGGGGCGCTTCGCGGTGCAGGCGCTGCTGCGCACCGATGAGCCCATCGGCCGCCTGCGCGGCCGCGTCCACCGCTACCAGGGCGTGCCGCTGGTGGTGACCTACCACCCGGCCTATCTGCTGCGCAACCTGCCCGACAAGGCCCGGGCCTGGGAAGACCTGTGCCTGGCGGCCGAGGTCGCCCAGCTCGCCGCCGAGGCCGGGCCATGACCGGGCGCGACGCTGCCGAGGCCCTGCACGCGCTGCAGCTCGAACTGGCGCAGTTCCGCCGCCTGTGCAACAACGTGCCGGTGGCAATGGCTTACTACGAACGTGCGGGCAACACCTGCCGTTATGCCAACCAGGGCTACGCCGGCCTGTTCGGCTTCGACGAGCAGACGATCCTCGGCCACACGGTGGCCGAGATCATCGGCGCCGAGGCCGCCAACGCCATCCAGCCCCAGGTCGACCAGGTGCTCAGCGAGCGGCGCGGCGCCTTCTACGAACGCCAGCTGCCGGCATCGGCGCAAGACGGGCCGCGCTCGATCGAGGTCCACCTGCTGCCGCACGCCGACGCCGCCGGTGCGGCCATCGGCGTCTTCGTGCTCATCAGCGACATCACGCGTCACCGCCGCGCCGAAGCCGCCCTGCGCGAAAGCGAAGAGCGGCAGGCCAAGTTCATGCAGGCCAGCGCTGAAGGCATCGTCTTCCACAAGGGCGGCTTCATCACCGACGTCAACCCACCGCTGCTCGCGCTGCTGGGCTACACGCAGGAGGAGATGATGGGCCGCTCGACGCTGGACTTCATCGCCCCCGCCGAGCGCCAGCGCGTCGCAGAAGTCATCGCCGCCGGTCACGAGATCGGCTACGACAGCATGGCCGTGCACGCCGACGGCTCGCACCTGCCGGTGGAGTTCATCGTGCGCACCATGCACTACCAGGGCGAGCGGCTGCGCATGACGCTGGTGCGCGACATCTGCGACCGCGTCGAGGCGCAGGCGCGCATCCATCACCTGGCGCACCACGACGCGCTCACCGGGCTGCCCAACCGCCCCGCCTTCATCGCCCGCGCCACCACGTTGCTGGCGCAGGCGCAGGCCGTGGGGCAGCCGCTGGCGCTGCTGTTCATCGACCTCGACCACTTCAAGCGCGTCAACGATTCGCAGGGCCACCTCGTGGGCGACGTGCTGCTGCAGACGGTGGCCGGGCGCATCACCGGCGCGCTGCGCGAGGCCGATCTGGTGTCCCGCTTCGGTGGCGATGAATTCGTGCTCCTGCTGGCCGGCGCCGCCTCGCACGCGGCCGTGGCCGAGGTCGCCGGCAAGCTTCTGGCGGCGGTGGGCGCGCCGCTGGAAGTGGGCGGCGTGGCGATCTCGGTCACGCCCTCGATCGGGGTGGCGATGTACCCTGAGCATGGCCTCGACGCGGCCGAGCTCATCAAGCACGCCGACACCGCGATGTACCGCGCCAAGGCCAGCGGCCGTGCCGCCTTCCACTTCTTCCACCCATCGCTGGCCGAGGCGGCGCGCGCCGAACTGGCGATGGAAAGCCGCCTTGCACAGGCTGTGCGCGAGCAGGAGTTCGTGCTGCACTTCCAGCCCCAGGTGCGCGTTGCCGACGGCCGCCTGATCGGCATCGAGGCGCTGCTGCGCTGGGCTCACCCGCAGCAGGGGCTGATCGGCCCGGATGCCTTCATCCCGGTGGCCGAGGCGCGCCGGCTCATGCTGCCGATCGGCCAGTGGGTGCTGTCCAGCGCCCTGGCGCAGGCCGTGAATTGGCACGCTCAAGGCCTGGCGCGGGTGCCGGTGGCGGTCAACCTGAGTGCACTGCAATTCCAGGCCCCGGGCTTCGTGGCCTCCATCGAAAGCGCGCTGGCCGAGGCCGGCGCCAGCGGGTCCATGCTTGAGCTCGAGCTCACCGAGCGCATGCTGATGGACAACCTGGCCGCCGTGCGCCCGATGTTGAGCGAGTTGCGCGCGCTCGGGGTGCGCATGGCGGTGGACGACTTCGGCACCGGCTACACGTCCTTGCAGCACCTCAAGAGCCTGCCGCTGGACCGGCTCAAGATCGATCGCAGTTTTGTCGAAGACCTGCCCGGCGACGCCGGCTCGGCGGCGATCACCAACGCCATCATCCAGATGGGCCACGGCCTCGGGCTGGAAGTCGTCGCCGAGGGCGTCGAGACCGAGGCCCAGCGAGCGCACCTGCTGGCGCAGGGCTGCGACGCGCTGCAGGGCCGGCTCGAGAG
>JANMVM010000050.1:0-2044 GCA_031392695.1 Rubrivivax sp. | reverse complement strand
CCGCCGCGGATGGTGCCGATCGTCACCACCGCCGGCTCTTCGGTGAGGTCGATGGTGCGGCTGACCACCGTCTGCAGGCCCAGCACGACCTGCGCCGCGGTGACGATCGGATCCACCCCCATCCAGGGCGCGGCGCCGTGGGTCTGGCGGCCGTGCACGGTGATCTTGAGCTTGTCGCTGCTGGCCATCGTCGGGCCCGGCCGGTAGCCGACGACGCCGGTGGCCAGGCGCGAGGTGACGTGGAGGCCGAAGATCACGCGCGGCGTCGGCTTTTCGAGCGCGCCCTGGGCGATCATCATCTTGGCGCCGCCGTCTTCGCCTTCGGGAGGCATCTCTTCGGCGGGCTGGAAGATGAACTTGACCGTGCCGCGCAGTTGCGCGCGCAGCCCGGCCAGCACCTGCGCCACGCCCATCAGGATGGCGACGTGGCAGTCGTGGCCGCAGGCGTGCATGACGCCCACCTCTTCGCCGTTCCACTGCCCGCGCGCCTTGCTCACGAAAGGCACGTCGACCTCTTCGGTCACGGGCAGGCCGTCCATGTCGGCGCGCAGCGCCACCACCGGGCCGGGCAGCGCGCCCTTGAGCACGCCCACCACCCCGGTGTGGGCGACGCCGGTGCGCACCTCGTCGAAGCCGAGCGCGCGCAGGTGCTCAGCGACCACGCCGGCAGTGCGGAATTCGCGGTTGCCCAGTTCAGGGTGCTGGTGCAGGTCGCGCCGCCAGGCGATGACGCTGGATTCGAGGGCCGCGGCGGCCGCGTCGATGGCGGCCGCGATCGAACTGGCGGCGATGGTGTAGGCGGTCATCGGCTGTCCTGCTGAGGCTGGGAATGGCAGCCATTGTCGGCGGCGCGCCGCGGCCGCTGCCACGGGTTTTCGCTCAGCGCAGGTCGGCGGAACCGGGTGCCGGCAGGCGCGCCGGCGAGCGGCGCCGACGGCGCGTCGGCGGCTGCGGCGCGCTCACCGGCGGCAGCGGGACCGCACCGATCACACCGCCGCCCAGGCAGACCTCGCCGTCGTAGAGCACCGCGCTCTGGCCGGGCGTGACGGCCCACTGCGGCTGGCTGAAGTCGAGCCTGAAGCCATCGGCGGTAAAGCTCAGCACACAGGGCGCATCGGCCTGGCGGTAGCGCGTCTTGGCCGCCAGCGCGCCGGCCGCGGGCGCCGCGCCGGCCACCCAGCTGACATCGGCCGCCTGCAACCACGGCGACTGCAACCAGGCATGGCCGTGGCCCTGCACCACGTGCAGCGTGTTGTGCGCCAGGTCCTTGTGCGCCACGTACCAGGGCTCGTGCAGCGCGGCGCTGTCCTGGCCCGGCCGCGCCACGCCGCCGATGCCCAGGCCCTGGCGCTGGCCCAGGGTGTAGAAGCTCAGGCCGACGTGGCGGCCCAACTCGCGCCCGCGTTCGTCGAGCATCGGCCCCGGCTCGTGGCTGAGGTAGCGGTTGAGGAATTCGCGGAACGGGCGCTCGCCGATGAAGCAGATGCCGGTGCTGTCCTTCTTGCGCGCATTGGGCAGGCCGATGCGCTCGGCGATGCGGCGCACTTCGGTCTTGTGCAGGCCGCCCACCGGGAACAACGTGCGCGACAGTTGCGCCTGCGTCAGGCGGTGCAGGAAGTAGCTCTGGTCCTTGGCCGGGTCCAGGCCCTTGAGCAGCTGGCAGGCGCCCGCCTGCTGCCGCACCCGCGCATAGTGGCCGGTGGCGATCTTCTCGGCCCCCAGGCGCAGCGCGTGGTCGAGGAAGGCCTTGAACTTGATCTCGGCGTTGCACAGCACGTCGGGGTTGGGCGTGCGCCCGGCGCCGTATTCGCGCAGGAAATCGGCGAACACGCGGTCCTTGTATTCGGCGGCGAAGTTGACGTGCTCGATCTCGATGCCGATGACGTCGGCCACGGCAGCGGCGTCGACGAAGTCGACATTCGACGCGCAGTAGGCGCTGTCGTCGTCTTCTTCCCAGTTCTTCATGAAGATGCCGATGACCTCGAAGCCCTGCTCCTTGAGCAGCCAGGCACTGACCGCGGAATCGACGCCGCCGCTCAAACCC
>JANMVM010000041.1:0-4687 GCA_031392695.1 Rubrivivax sp. | reverse complement strand
CCAACCCCGGCTTGCTGCGCGACCTGCGGCTGTTGGCGGCATCGCCCTTGATTGACGGCTTGAACCCGAAGCGCCGCGCCGTGGTCGAGCGCTGGCAGAAGGCAGCACGGTCCGGCCGATCCTTGCGCTACGAGATCTCATCCGCATGGCTGCCCCAACCCGTGGTCATCAGTGCCGAGAGTGACTTCCACACCGACGACGCCGATCAGTGGGTTCGTGTCGAGCGCTACGTGCAAGGCGAGGTGTTTGAAATCGGTGGCTTGAACAACATCAATGCCCATCTGCGCTTGGCCGACGGCTCCACGCTGCTGGTCAGCGCAGCGCGTGAGATGCTGAGCAACGACCCCAAGAACCGGCTCTTCAAGCAGGCGCTGGTGCGCATCGTGGCGGATTACAACGTGCAGACGCGCGAACACCGCAACGCGCAATTGCTGGGCTTCGAACCGCAGGACAAGAGCCTGGACGAACGTGCGCTGGCCCGGATGATGGAACGCGGCAAGCGGGCTTGGGCCGACGTGCCTGACGCAGCCGCATGGGTCGAAGACTTGCGGGGCAACGAAACGTGAGCGCTTTCCTGCTGGACACCAGCTTCCTGATCACGCTGGTGGACGACTCCAGGCCGCATCACGCCGATGCCATGCGCTATTTGCGCGAAGCGGTGCAGCGTGGTGCGACGCTGTACTTGTCTGCGGTGGTGGTGTCCGAGTTCCACGCCAAGCAACCCATCACCGATTTGCCGTGGCGCAACTTCCACCTGCTGCCGTTCAACATCGACCACGGCATGATGGCCGGCGACTGGGCGTCAGTGTTGAGGCGCGACTCGGGCGATTCGCGTCACGCTGTCCAGGACGATCTGAAGTTGCTGGCGCAAGCGGTCTGCACGTCCATCCTGTATGTGCTGACCGAGGCCGAGATTACGCTGGCGAAGTTTGCGCGCCAGCTTGAGGCGGCCGGGAAGAGCACGGTCAAAGCGGTGCTGCTCAAGGACGGCTTCGAGACGGCCTGGTTCGAGAACGGCCAGGTGCGAATCCCCGGGGCCTGAGCGACTTGTGAAACTTGACGGCCGTGGCTCGACGGTCAAGTTTCGCGGGCCGACAAGTCAAGCCGCCAGCATCGCCTTCAAGAACCGCCCCGTATGGCTGCCCGCATGCGCCGCCACGTCTTCCGGCGTGCCCGCCACCACCACCTGGCCGCCACCCGCGCCGCCTTCGGGGCCCATGTCGATGACCCAGTCGGCGGTCTTGATGACGTCCAGGTTGTGCTCGATGACGACGATGGTGTTGCCGGCGTCGCGCAGCTGGTGCAGCACCTTCAGCAGCATGCCCACGTCGTGAAAGTGCAGGCCCGTGGTGGGCTCATCCAGGATGTACAAGGTTCTGCCGGTGTCGCGCTTGCTCAGCTCCAGCGCCAGCTTCACGCGCTGCGCCTCGCCGCCGCTGAGCGTGGTGGCCGCTTGGCCGAGGCGGATGTAGCCCAGGCCCACATCGAGCAAGGTCTGCAGCTTGCGCGCCAGGTTGGGCACGGCGCTGAAGAACTTGTACGCGTCCTCCACCGTCAGCTCCAGCACCTGGGTGATGTTCTTGCTCTTGTAGAAGATCTCCAGCGTTTCGCGGTTGTAGCGCGCGCCGCGGCAGACGTCGCAGGGCACATACATGTCGGGCAGGAAGTGCATCTCGACCTTGATCACGCCGTCGCCCTCGCAGGCCTCGCAGCGCCCGCCGCCCGACGCGGCGCTGACGTTGAAGCTGAAGCGCCCGGCACCGTAGCCGCGCTCGCGCGCTGCCGGCACTTCGGCAAACAGCTCGCGGATGGGCGTGAACAGGCCCGTGTAGGTGGCCGGGTTGCTGCGCGGCGTGCGGCCGATCGGGCTCTGGTCGACGTTGATGACCTTGTCGAACTGCTCCAGGCCTTCGATGCGGTCGTGCGGCGCGGGCTCGGCGTGGCTCTGGTAGAGCTTGCGCGCGACGGCCGTGTACAGCGTGTCGTTGATGAGCGTGCTCTTGCCCGAGCCGCTGACGCCGGTGACGCAGGTCAGCAGCCCGACCGGGATCTCGACGTTGACGTTGTCGAGGTTGTTGCCGCGCGCGCCGACGATGCTCAGGCGGAACGGCGCCGAGCCAAAGCCCGTGGCCGCGCGGCGGCGCCGGGGCACCTCGATGCGCAGCACCTTGGCCAGGTACTGGCCGGTCAGCGAATCGGGGTTGTCGGCCACTTCTTGCGGCGTGCCCTGGGCCATGACGCGGCCGCCGTGCACGCCGGCGCCGGGGCCCATGTCGACGACGTGGTCGGCGCAGCGGATCATGTCCTCGTCGTGCTCGACCACGAGCACGCTGTTGCCCAGGTCGCGCAGGTGCTTGAGGGTGCCGATGAGCCTTTCGTTGTCGCGCTGGTGCAGCCCGATGCTGGGCTCGTCGAGCACGTACATCACGCCCGACAGGCCGCTGCCGATCTGGCTGGCCAGGCGGATGCGCTGCGCCTCGCCGCCGGACAGCGTGTCGGCGCCGCGGTCCAGGCTCAGGTAGTTGAGGCCGACGTCGTTGAGGAAGCGCAGCCGGCTGCGGATCTCGCGCACGATCTTGTCGGCGATCTCGCCCTTGGCGCCGACGAGCTTGAGGACTTCAAAGTAGGCCAGCGCCTGCGCCAGCGTGGCATGCTCGACTTCGTAGATCGGCTTGCCGCGCACGCCGGCCCCGTTGCTGGCTTCGCCGCCGTCACTCGCACCGCCCCCGGCGTGCTGCAGGAAGACGTGACGCGCCTCGCGCCGCAGCCGCGAGCCTTCGCACTGCACGCAGGGCTTGGCTGCCTGGTAGCGCGCCAGCTCGTCGCGCACGGCCACCGAATCGGTTTCCTTGAAGCGGCGTTCGAAGTTGGGGATGATCCCTTCGAAGGGGTGGCTGCGCTTGATCTGGCGCGTCCTGGCCTTGCCGGTGCGTGAAGCGGTCTCGGCTTCGTAGATGAACTCGATCTCGTCCGTGCCCGAGCCGTAGAGCAGCACCTGCTGGGCCGCTGGCGCCAGGGACTCGAAGGGCGTCTCGATGTCGAAGCCGACATGCTGGGCCACGCTTTCCAGCAGGCTGTGGGTGTAGCTGTTGCGACGGTCCCAGCCCTTGACCGCGCCGGCAGCCAGGCTCAGCGTCGGGAAGCCGACCACGCGCTCGGGGTCGAACACCGTGACCTGGCCCAGGCCGTCGCAGGCCGGGCAGGCGCCGACCGGCGAGTTGAAGGAGAACAGCCGCGGCTCCAGCTCGGGCAGCGAGTAGCTGCACACCGGGCAGCCGAACTTGCTGCTGAAGAGGTGCTCCTTGCCGGTGTCGAGTTCGAGCGCCAGCGCGCGGCCTTCGGCGATGCGCAGGCTGGCTTCGAAGCTTTCGGCCAGGCGCTGCTTGAGCCCGGCCGCCGCGTTGCTGACCTGGCCGGGCAGCGCCCCGGCGGCTGCGCTGCGCAGGGCCTCGTCGGCGCTGGCGGCGGGGGGGTTGCGCAGGCGGTCGACGACGACGTCGATGTCGTGCTTCTCGTTCTTCTTGAGCTTGGGCAGCGCATCGGCTTCGAGCACCTCGCCCGGCTTGCCATCACTGCCGACGCGAAAGCGCACATAACCGCGCGCCTGCATGTCCTCGAAGAGGTCGATGAACTCGCCCTTCCTGTCGCGCACCACCGGCGCCAGGATCATCAGCCGGGTGTCGGGCGGCAGCGCCAGCACCGCGTCGACCATCTGGCTCACGCTCTGCGCCTGCAGCGCCAGGCCGTGGTCGGGGCAGTAAGGCGTGCCGGCGCGCGCGTAGAGCAGGCGCAGGTAGTCGTGGATCTCGGTGATCGTGCCCACCGTGCTGCGCGGGTTGTGGCTGGTGGCCTTTTGCTCGATGCTGATGGCCGGGCTCAGGCCCTCGATGACGTCGACGTCGGGCTTGTCCATCAACTGCAGGAACTGCCTCGCGTAGGCGCTCAGGCTCTCGACGTAGCGGCGCTGGCCTTCGGCGTACAGCGTGTCGAAGGCCAGGCTGCTCTTGCCGCTGCCCGACAGACCCGTGATCACCACCAGCGCGTGCTTGGGGATGTCGAGGTCGATGTTCTTGAGGTTGTGCGTGCGCGCGCCCCGCACGCGCAATGCGCGTGCCTCGGCAGGAGTCTCGCGCAATGCGCGCGCCTCGGCGGGGGGCCCGCGCAATGCGCGTGCCTCGGCGGGGGGCCCGCGCAATGCGCGTGCTTCGGCCGGGGGCTCGCGCACGGCGCGTGCTTCGGCGGGAGGCTCTCCAGGCGGCTGTTGAGGGGGTGACAAGGGCTGGTTCATGATCGGCAAAGGCAACCGACCATGATAACGAGGCAGCTGTTGCCGGGCCGGCTGCTACCGGCGCAGCACGCGCAGGATCTCCTGGCCGTAGGCCTCGAGCTTCTTGCTGCCCACACCGCTGATGCCGGCCAGCGCGTCCAGCGTGGCGGGCTGTTCGCGCGCCATCTCGGCCAGCGTGGCGTCGTGGAACACCACGTAGGCCGGCAGGTTGTGCTCGCGCGCCACCTCGGCGCGCCAGGCCCGCAGCGCCGCAAAGCGTTCGGTGGCCTCGGCGTCCAGGGCCAGCGGTGGCGGCTTGGTGCCGCCACTGGCACCGCGCACGCGCTGCGCCTTGACGCGCGGCCGCGTCTCGCTGGCCACGCGCAGCATCACCGGCACGGCGCCGCGCAGCACCTCGCG
>JANMVM010000026.1:0-6533 GCA_031392695.1 Rubrivivax sp. | reverse complement strand
GACTACGAAGCCGAACTGGCCGTCGTCATCGGCCGCGGCGGGCGCAACATCACGCGCGCCGATGCGCTGGGCCACGTCTACGGCTACACCATCGTCAACGACGTCACCGCGCGCGACGTGCAGATGCGCCACGCGCAGTGGCACCTGGGCAAGAGCTTCGACACCTTCTGTCCGATGGGCCCGTGGCTCGTCACGGCCGACGAACTCGACGGCAGCGACACCCGCGTGCGCTGCTGGGTCAACGGCGAACTGCGCCAGGACGGCCGCACCAGCGATCTCATCTTCGACATCCCCACGCTCATCGAGACCTGCTCGCGCGGCATCACGCTGCACCCGGGCGACATCATCGCCACCGGCACGCCGGCCGGCGTGGGCATGGGCCTGAAGCCGCCGCGCTGGCTGCAGCACGGCGACGTCGTGCGCATCGAGATCGACGGCCTGGGCGTGCTCGAAAACACCTTCGCTGAGGAGACGCTCCGATGACCCGGCCACTTTGGATCGGCGCCGCGCTGCTGCTCGTGGCGCAAGCCGCCGCGGCCCAGGGCCAATGGCCCGACAGGCCGATCACGATGATCGTGCCCTTCCCGCCCGGCGGCGTGGCCGACACCGTGGCGCGCCCGGTGGCCGAAGCGCTGGGCCGCGAGCTGCGCCAGACGGTGATCGTCGAGAACCGCGCCGGCGCCGGCGGCGCCACCGGCATGGGCGCAGCGGCGCGCGCGCCGGCCGATGGCTACACGCTGCTGCTGAGCCTGTCGTCGATCTCGATCCTGCCCGAGGCCGACCTCATCCTGGGCCGCAAGCCGGCCTTCACGCTGGCCCAGTTCAAGCCGATCGCGCGCTTCACGGCCGACCCCACGGTGCTGGTGGTGCGCGCCGACGCGCCCTGGAAGACGCTGGCCGAGTTCCTGGCCGACGCGAAGAAGAAGCCGGCGACCTACAACTACGGCAGCTCGGGCAACTACGGCACCATGCACGTGCCGATGGAGATGCTCAAGGCGAGTGCCGGATTTCGCATGACGCACATCCCCTACACCGGTGCAGGCCCGGCGCTGCTGGCGCTGCTCAGCGGCCAGGTCGACGCGGTGGCCAGCGGGCCGAGCACGGTGGTGCAGCAGATCAAGGGCGGCAAGCTGCGCGCGCTGGCGCACTGGGGCGACAAGCCGCTGGCCTCGCTGCCCGGCGTGCCGAGCTTGAAGGAAGCCGGCTACGCGGCGAGCTTTGCGCAGTGGTCGGCGCTGTTCGTGCCCGCGGGCACGCCCGAGGACATCGTGCAGAAGCTGCGCGCCGCGGCGCGCAAGGCCGCCATGGATCCCAAGGTCGTGGAGACGATCAACCGCGCCGGTAGCCCCATCGAGTACCAGGACGCGCCCGAGTTCCAGACCTACTGGGATGCCGATGCCCGGCTCATGACCGACGCGGTGCGCAAGATCGGCAAGGTCGAGTAGCGCTTCAGCTGGCCGCCTCGGCTGCGGCGGCTGCAGCCGCGCGCAGCTTGTCCTTCTTGCTCATGCGGCGGCCCTTGACGCCACCATTGGCATCGGCCACCACTGGTGGCAGCTGCGCCGCCGCGGGCTCGAAGCCGGGCACCGTCTCGCGCGGCACGCGCTGCTGCTGGCGCTTTTCGATGAGCCTGAAGTGGGCCTCGCTGCCCGGCGCATCGGCGAGCACGAAGCTCAGCGCCACGCCGGCAGCGCCAGCGCGCCCGGTGCGGCCGATGCGGTGCGTGTGGTCGACGGCCGAGCGCGGCAGGTCGAGGTTGACGACGGCGTCCAGCGCCGCCACGTCCAGGCCCCGCGCCGCCAGGTCGGTGGCCACCAGTACCTGGACATGGCCGGCTTGCAGATCGGCCAGTGCCTGGCTGCGCCGGCCCTGGCTGAGCTGCCCGTGCAGCGCCGCCGCGGGCAAGCCGGCCTGGCGCAGCTTGTCGGCGACATGTTCACTGGCGTGCTGGGTGGCCACGAACACCAGCACGCGCGGCCAGCGCTCGCGCTGGACGAGGTGGCGCAGCAGTTGCGTGCGGCGCGCCGTGTCGACGAGGATGGCGCGCTGCTGGATGGCCAGCGGCGGCACGGCATCCGCAGCCCCGGGCGCCTGCGGACCTGGCGCGGGCAGCGGCTCGCCATCGACCACCACGCGCAGCGCATCGGTCTGCACCGCGGCGGCCAGCGCGAGCACGGCAGCCGGCAGCGTGGCACTGAACAGCAGCGTCTGGCGCGGCCGCGGCAGCAGCGCCAGCACGCGGCGGGTTTCTTCGGCAAAGCCGGCATCGAGCAGGCGGTCGGCCTCGTCCAGCACCACCACCCCCAGGTCGGCCAGGCGCAGCGCGTTCTGGCGCGTCAGGTCGAGCAGGCGGCCAGGCGTGGCGACAAGCACGTGCGCGCCGCCGCGCAGCGCCATCAACTGCGGGTTGATCGACAGGCCGCCGACCACGACCACGGTCTTGAGCTGCGGCGCCAGCGCCTGCGCCGCGGCGCCGATCTGCGCCGCCAGTTCACGCGTCGGCGCCAGCACCAGGGCCTCGAGCCGCCGCGGGCGCTGCTGCGCCAAGCCCGGGATGGCCAGCACGCGCTGCAGGATCGGCAGCAGGAAACCCGCCGTCTTGCCGGTGCCCGTGGGCGCCTGGGCGAGCACGTCGCGCCCCTGCAGGATGGCCGGCAGCACGGCGCGCTGGATCGGCGTCGGCAGCTCCCAGCCCGCGGCAGCGGCCGCCTGCGCCAACGCGGGGTGCAGGCCGAGGCTGGCGAAGCCACTGTGCGCAGCGGGCGTGCCCAGCGGGTCTGAGGGAGCGGCTGATGGCTGATCGGGCATGCGCGACAGGATAGCCTCTCGCCCTGCCATGCCCGGCCCCGCCATGCCCACCCTCAAAGCCACCCGCCGCCCCGCTTGCCCGCGCTGCCTGCGCCCGCAGCGGACGTGCCTGTGCGCCTGGGTGCGGCGCACCGACAACCACGTGCCGCTGCTGCTGCTGCAACACCCGCTCGAGGTCCGGCAGGCCAAGGGCAGCGCGCGGCTGCTGCAGCTGAGCCTGCGCGACTGCCGCTGCGAGGTCGGCGAAGCCTTCGACCCCGACGCGCTGGCGGTCTGGCTGGGCGAGGGCGCCGCTCTGCTCTACCCGGGCCCCGGCGCCACGCCCGGCACAGCGGCACCGCCGCTGCAGCAGGCGCCGCAGCGCCTGGTGATGCTCGACGGCACCTGGCGCCAGTCACGCCAGCTGCTGCGCCTCAACCCGCTGCTGCAGCAACTGCCGCGCCTGGCGCTGCCCGAGCCACCGTCGTCGCTGTACCGCATCCGCCAGGCGCAGCGCCCGGAGCAGCGCAGCACGCTGGAGGCCGCCTGCCTGGCGCTGGGTCGGCTCGAAGACCGCCCTGCGCACTACGCACCGCTGCTGCTGGCCTTCGCGGCCTGGGTGGCATCGGTGGCGTCGCTGGCGTCGCTGGGGCTCAGGCCTTCGTGAGGCGGAAACCGGCATCCAGCAGCAGCACCTCGCCCGTCGTCTTGGCGGCACCGGCGCCCAGCCACCAGGCGGCATCGGCCACGTCCTCGGGCTGGATCGTCTGCCCCAGCGCGGCCTTGTCGGTCCAGTCCTTGACGTGGCGCACATAGCGCTCGGCGCCCATGCCGTTTTGCAGCCAGGGTGTCTCGACAAGGCCGGGCGCGATGGCGTTGACGCGGATCGCCGGCGCCAGCGCGCGCGCCAGCCCCACCGTCATCGCATTCAGCGCGCCCTTGCTGGCCATGTAGGCGATCGACGAGCCGCGGCCCATCATCGAGGCCACCGACGAGATGTTGACGATCGCCCCACCCGGCGGCTGGGCCAGCAGCGGCGCGAGCGCGCGCGCGAGCTGGAAGGCGCCCACAACGTTGACGGCATAGATGGCCTGGAAGTCCTCGGCATCCAGCCCGTCGAGGTTCTTGAGCGCCACGAACTTCGTCGTGCCGGCGTTGTTGACGAGCACATCGGCGCGGCCGAAGCGGGCCTCGACATCGGCCGCCAGGCGCCGGCAGTCGGCATCCTCGGCGACGTTGGCGCGCACCACCAGGGTCGCGGCGCCGAGGGCGCGGCATTGCTGCGCCACGGCCTCGGCCGGCGCGGCCTGGCGCGAATAGTTGACCACCACGTCCCAGCCCTCGCGTGCGAAGCGCAGCACCGTGGCCGCGCCGATGCCCGAAGAAGAACCGCTGACCACGCACACCCTGCGCTCGTTCATGTCGCTGACCCCCTGTTGTCGCGCCGTGGATTCGCCCCTCGGATGGGCCCCATGCTACCTGCCGAGGAACAGGTCCGAAAACGGCGAGCCAGGGGCGCGGCGGAACCTATGATCCGGCCATGGTCCTCGATGCCGATGCCGCCTACCTTGCCGTGAAGGCCCGCGATGCGCGCTTCGATGGGCGCCTGTTCGTCGGCGTCACCTCCACCGGCGTGTACTGCCGCCCGGTGTGCCGCGTGCGCACGCCGATGCGCAAGAACTGCCGCTTCTTCGACACCCGTGCGCAGGCCGAGGCCGCCGCCTTCCGGCCCTGCATGAAGTGCCGGCCCGAGATCGCGCCGGGGCTGTCGCAGATGGACTCGTCGCGCTCGCTCGCCGACACGGCGGCGCGCCACATCGAGCACGCGGTGCACAGCGGCGAGGCGGTGAGCATCCCGGCGCTGGCGGCGCGCCTGGGCGTCACCGACCGCCACCTGCGCCGCATCTTCGCCGCCAGCCACGGCGTGGGCCCGCACGACTACCTGACGACGCAGCGCCTGCTGCTGGCCAAGCAACTGCTCACCGACACCGCGCAGCCGGTGACGCAGGTGGCGCTGGCCAGCGGCTTCGACAGCCTGCGCCGCTTCAACGCCGCCTTTGTCGAGCGCTACCGCTTCAACCCCACGCAACTGCGGCGCGAGGGCGCCGGCCCGCCGGCCGACACGGCGCTGCGCCTGGCCTACCGCCCGCCCTACGACGTGGCCGCCGTGCTCGGCTTCTTTGCCCAGCGCGAGGTGCGCGGCGTCGAACAGGTCGATGGCCTGACGCTGCGCCGCACCGTGGGCTGGCTGCACCGCGGCCTGCGCGTCACGGGCTGGGTCAGCGCCCGCTTCGTGCCCGAGCGGGATGAGGTCCATGTCGGCGCCTCGGCCAGCCTGTCGCCGGTGCTGGGCGCGGTGATGCAGCGCGTGCGCCATGCGCTCGACCTCGATGCCGACCCGGCGCTCATCGACCCCGTGATGGCGCTGCTGCCGGTGCCGCTGCGCCCGGGCCTGCGCCTGACGGGGGTGATGGACGGCTTCGAAGGCGCGGTGCGCGTGATCCTCGGCCAGCAGGTCACGGTGAAGGCCGCGCGCACGCTGGTGCAGCGACTGGTGGACCGCTTTGGCGAGCCCATCGACACGCCCTTCGCAGCGCTGACCCATGTCTTCCCGCACGCCCAGTCCGTGGCCGCTGCCGACCCCGAGGTCATCGGCAAGCTGGGCATCGTGCGCCAGCGCGTGCGCGCGCTGCAGGCGCTGGCGCGGGCGGTGGCCGACGGCAGCATCGCGCTGCACCGTGGCGCGCCGCTCGACGTCACGATGGACGCCCTGCGCGCCCTGCCCGGCATCGGCGAATGGACGACGCAGCTCATCGCCATGCGCGCGCTGGCCTGGCCCGACGCCTGGCCGGCGAGCGACATCGGCCTCATGAACGCGCTCGGCTCGCGCGACCTCAAGCACCTCAATGCCGTGGCCGAACCCTGGCGGCCCTGGCGCGCCTATGCCGTGATGCGGCTGTGGCACCACCTGGAGCATCCGACATGAAGAACCCCTGCAGCGCCTTCACGGCGCAATGCCGCATCGACACCCCGCTCGGGCCCATGACGTTGGCCGCCACGGCGCGCGGCCTGGCCGGTGCCTGGTTCGACGGCCAGGCTCACCACCCCGGAGCGCTGGACGTGCCCGTGGCGGCGGATCAGCGCTGGCTGGCGCAGGCCGCGCGCGAGTTCGAAGACTACTTTGCCGGCCGGCGCCGGCGCTTCGGCGTGGCGCTGGATGCGCAGGGCACAGCCTTCCAGCAGCGCGTGTGGCTCGAGCTGCGGGGCATCCCGTGCGGCAGCCTGCAAACCTATGGCGACATCGCGCGCGCGCTGGGCCGGCCCGAAGCCGCGCGAGCCGTGGGCGCGGCGGTGGGGCGCAACCCGATTTCAGTCATCGTGCCCTGCCACCGCGTGGTCGGCCGCGACGGCTCGCTCACCGGCTATGCCGGCGGGCTGACGCGCAAAGAGGCCTTGCTCGAGCGGGAAGGCGCGCTGGTCGCCTGATGAACCGGCGCGACCTGGCGGAGCTGACGCTCCTGGGCGCGAGACCATGAACCGGCGCGACCTAGCGGAGCTGACGCTCCTGGGCGCGAGACCATGAACCGGCGCGACCTGACGGAGCTGACGCTCCTGGGCGCGCTGTGGGGCGCCTCCTTCCTCTTCATGCGCCTGGGCGCGGCCGAATTCGGGCCCGTCGCGCTGGCCTTCCTGCGCGTCGCCGGCGCGACGCTGCTGCTGCTGCCCCTGCTGCTGGCGCGCGGCGA
>JANMVM010000010.1:0-3714 GCA_031392695.1 Rubrivivax sp. | reverse complement strand
CTGCGCTTCGAAGCTCGCCACGGCGGCGGTGACGGCGTCGTAATTGGTGATGTCGCAGGCCACGGCCAGCGCCTTGCCGCCGGCCTTGGTTATCGCGGCTACGGTCTCGTCGGCACCGGTGGGGTTGATGTCGAACACGCCGACAGTCACGCCTTCGGCGGCCAGCCGGGTCGCGATGGCGCGCCCGATGCCGCTGCCGGCGCCGGTGACGATGGCGGTCTTGCCTTGCAGTCCTCGCATGCAAATTCTCCGTTCAATTAAAGGTCGTGCGGATCAAGTGGACACCGTGGAACCGGCTTTGCCGGGCCACTGGCGTCGCCCCCCGGGGGGGAGCGCCGCAGGCGCTTCGGGGGGTCATCTCGCGCGGCCGACGATGGCCACCGCGCAAACATTCTGGTGCGGGTGCCCGCCCAGGTTGTGCGTGAGGCCGCGGTCGAACGGCTTGAGCTGCCGTTCGCCGGCACGGCCGTGCAGCTGCAGCCAGATCTCGTAGACCATGCGCAGCCCCGAAGCGCCGATCGGATGCCCGAAACACTTCAGCCCGCCGTCGGGCTGCACCGGCAGCGCGCCCTGGCGGTCGAACACGCCGTCAAGCACGTCGTGCAGTGCGCGGCCCGGGGCGCTGAAGCCCAGGTCCTCCATCAGCACGGTCTCGGTGACCGAGAAGCAGTCGTGCACCTCGGCCATGCCGATTTGGCGCCGCGGGTCGGTGATGCCTGCAGCCGCGTACGCGCGGGCCGATGCTTCACGCGCGGTCTGGATGCTGGCTCCGTCCCAGGCCTGGAAGCCGGCTTCTTCGCCGTTGCTGACCGACAGTTCGATCGCTTTGATCGTGACGAGCTCACGGTTGGGCTGCAGCGCGCGCGCAATTTCGGGTGTCGTGAGGATCGCGCACGCAGCGCCGTCGCTGACGCCGCAGCAGTCGTACAAGCCCAGTGGCGCGGCGATCGTCGTCGCCTTCAGCACGTCTTCTTCGGTGATCCTGTTGCGCAGGTGCGCCTTCGGGTTCAGCGCCGCGTTGTCGTGGCTCTTCACCGACACGTGCGCCATCGCGCGTCTCAGGTCCTTCATGTCGATGCCGTGCTTGGCGGCGTAGGCCCAGGCCAGCTGCGCAAACGCGCCCGGCGCCGTGGAATTGGGCAGCCACAGGTCGTTGGCGACGCCGCGTGTGCGTGCCGGCAGGCCACCGTAGCCTGTGTCCTTCAGCTTCTCGACGCCGAGCGCCAGCACGATGTCGTAGGCGCCCGAGGCCACCGCGTAGGCCGCACCGCGCAGGGCCTCGGTGCCGGTGGCGCAGGCGTTCTCGACCCGGGTTGCGGCGATGCGTGGCAGGCGCAGCGCGTTGGCCAGCGAGCCGGCGGTCTTGCCAACGTTGTTCTCTTCAAGGCACACGCCCAGCCACGCCGCTTCGATCTGGTTGAGCTCGATGCCGGCGTCGGCCTTGGCTTCGTTGAAGGCTTCGAGCATCAGGTCGTCGGCACCCGCGTCCCAGCGTTCGCCGAAGCGCGAGCAGCCCATGCCCAGGATGGCGACCTTGTCGCGGATGCCGCTGGCCATCAGACGGATCCTTTCAAGCTGATCCGGCTTTGCCGGGCGCCTTGAACCCCCTCGGGGGGCGGGCCGGCCAAGGCCGGACCTGGGGGCGCTCTGTCGGGCGTCGCCTTCCAGAAGTAGCGGCGGAAGCCGCGCTGGCGGTCGAAGTCCTTGATTCGGTAGACCATGCGCAACGGCAAACCGACCGACAGTTCTCCGGGGTCGGTGTCGGCGAACTCCATCAGTACGCGCGCGCCGCCTTCAAAGTCGACCTGACCAAACTGGAACGGCGGGTGCGGCGTGTAGGCCAGGAAGTCGGTGGTGTGCGACATCACCCTGGCCTGCGCATCGGCCAGGCTGACGGCGGCCAGCGTGCCCTGGGAGCGGCACGCCGGGTTGACGCAGACGCCGGTCTTCGGGAACTGCACCGTGCCGCAGGCGCTGCAGCGACCGCCTTCGAAGCGTGCCGCGCGCGCGTGGTCGCGCCAGGCGGCAGTCAGTGCGGTCTTGTTGTCCATCTCGGCGCGCATGCCCCACTCGAGGTCGATCTGGCCGGTGAACGAGAGGTACTTGAGGTAGCTGGTCTCGGCCTTGCCCGCGTCGGGCAGCGTGCCGGGGCAGGGCGCTGCGCTGCGCTTCAACAGCAGCGCGTCGCAGCCGCTGCCGAAAGCGGCGACGAGGATCAGCGCGCCCGGCGCGGCGGCGCGCAGCGCAATGTCCAGCAGCGCCAGCGGTTGCGCGCTGCCCAGATCGCCAGTGGTCTCGTGCTCGGTCGCCACCAGCGCGCCGGTCGCGATGCCCAGCTTCCTGGCCACCGCTTCGTTGACACGCGGCAGCGGCGCCGGCATCACGAAGTGCGCGACGTCGCCGGCGGCCACCCCGGCGTCGGCCAGGCAGGCCTGCAGCGTGCCGACCGCCACCTTCATGTAGCCCTCGTCGCGCACCCAGCGCTCTTCCCAGCCGTAGTCGTGGTCGTGGCCGGCTTCGCGAAAATGGTCGACCAGGTCGGCATGGCGGCCGTGGTGGGCAACAAAGGTGGCGACCACGTCGCCGCGGCCGACCAGCGCGGCTGCCGCGCCGTCGCCCTGGATCATTTCCTGCGCACTGGCCGGCTTGGCGACGCGGCGCTCGGCGGCCACCACGACGGTCGGGCCTTCGGCCGTCCGGCGCAGCGCCGCGGCAAGCTCGGCCAGCGCGGCGCGGGCGCAGGAGCCCACGTCGCGCAGCGCAGCGCCTTCGCGCAGGCCGATCGCCGCGGCAACGATGCCGGCGTTCAGGCGCTGTGCAAACGGCAGCGTCGTCGATGCGAGCGTCAGTTCGGCGACCGGCACTGCGCGTGCGCGCAGCAGCGTGCGGACAGCCTCGACCGCCATCGTCACCCCGTCTTCGTCCCAGTTGGCGATCGCGCGCCGGCCCTTGGCAAGGCCTTTCAGGCCTGGCGCCATCCAGCGGTGCTGCGCCAGCATCTCGCTGCGCTCGAGCCGCAGCCGCGGCAGGTAACGCGTGGTGGCCAGCAGGCCGTGTTCGTCGGGGGCGTTCATCGCAGGGTGGGATCGACCGGATGGATGGCGTTGATGCTGTGATGCATGATACGCTAGCGAACGATATGCGAACAAGGCTCGGCGCCTGGTTTTGGGCGGTACGGGCACCGGGGTTTTCCCGACGGAGCCAAACATGACGAGACTGCTGGAAGGCAAGGTGGCGCTGGTCACCGGGGGCGGGCGCGGCGTCGGCCGCGGCATCGCGCTGGCGCTGGCGCTGGCGGGTGCGAAGGTGGTCGTCAACGACCTCGGCGCCACCCTCGACGGTCAGGCCAGCGGCGAACAACCGGCCGCCGAGGTCGTGACCGCCATCGAGACCCTGGGCGGCGAGGCCATCGTCGACGGCGGCTCGGTGGCCGATTGGAACGCAGCGCACAAGATGGTCGAAGCGGCGGTCGAGCGCTTCGGTCGCATCGACATCGTGGTCAACAACGCCGGCATTCTGCGCGACGCGATGTTCCATCGCATGAGCGAGACCGAGTTCGACTCCGTCATCGCCGTGCACCTGAAGGGCAGCTTCAACGTCAGCCGCGCGGCGGCAACGCACTTCAAGGCCCAGGGCAGCGGCGTCTTCGTGCACATGAGCTCGACCTCGGGGTTGGTCGGCAACCTCGGGCAGGCCAACTACTCGGCGGCCAAG
>JANMVM010000373.1:0-9301 GCA_031392695.1 Rubrivivax sp. | reverse complement strand
CTGCTGCCGATGGCTGCGTTTTCGATCCACCTGGGGCGCGACCCGGCCTACGTCAAGCGCAACGTGGGCACGCTGGCGCAAGACACCAAAACCTATCTGGCCCGCGGCAAGAACTACTCCGAATTCCCGAAGGACGGCTGGCAAGACATCTTTGCCAAGTACCTGGCGCTGGCCGACCCTGCGGCCGCGCTGGCACAGTGGGACCGCTTTGGCAGCGTCGAACTCGGTGAGACCCGCGCCCACACGCTGCACTGGATGCTGAGCCTGAACGAGATGGGCCTGCCCGATTTCAGCGTCACCGCCGATACGACGCTGTACTCGGTGTTTCGCCGCGCTGACGGGCGCAAGACCTACCTCGCCTTCAACGCCGGCAAGACGCCGATCACGGTGCGTTTCAGCGACGGCAAGGTCCTGACCGTGGCCCCCGGCGCGCTTGAACGTGCGTTTTAGTGTCTGCCGGCCGCCCGGGGTGTCGTAGCCGCCGCGGGCCGCGCTGGCCACTGGCTAAGGGAAATCGATAGTCGGCTGGGCATTGCCAAGGCACCATCGCCGATCTATCCTGCGGTGAAAGCGCTTTCAAATCGCTGAGCGACCCTGAAGGCACTTTGCTGCGATGCCGTCCGCCCTGTGGCACCCTGTTTTGTTTGTTGTCCGCCCACCGCCTCCGATTTCCTCTCGACCCCGTCGTGAAAGACCTGCCATGAGCCAGATCAAGAAACCCGTCCAGTTCTCCGCGGCAACCCTGGCTGCCTTCTTCCTCTTGAGCGCATGTGGTGGCGGGGACGCGGAGTCGCCGCCCCTGGCGGCTGCCGCGCCTGCCCCCGTGGCAGGCCCCACGCCGGCACCGGCTCCGACGCCTGCGCCCACGCCGGCCCCGACGCCCGCGCCGACGCCGGCCCCCACGCCAGCCCCCGCACCCACCGGCACTGCGCTGGTCACCTTCGATGAAACGGTCCCGGCCTTCACGGGCATGGGTGCCTACGGCGGCGCGCTGCCCACGGTCGTGGCCGGCCCGACGGGCGGCACCGGCAGTGCGCTCAAGATCGTCAAACCCGTAGGCCCCGACACATGGGGTGGCACGTTCTTCAACGTCACGGCCATCCCTTTCACCGCCACCCGCAAGGTTCTCACTGCGCGCGTCTATTCCACCCGCGCCGGCGCCATCATCAAGTTGAAGGTCGAGATTCCGGGCGGCTCCAATGTCGAGGTCGCAGGCGCTCCGGCTGTGGCGGCCAATACCTGGACCACCGTGTCCTGGGACCTGGGCGCGGTGGACGCGACCAAGGCCTACACCGTCGTGGCGATCACGCCGGACGCCGATGTCGTCACCAGCGGGCAGTCGTACTACATCGACGACATCACGCTAGCCCCTGCCGCCGCGCCCACGCCGGCGCCTGCACCGGGCGCTGCCTTCGTGTCGTTCGATGAAACGACGCCGGCCTTCTCGGCCATGGGCGCCTACGGCGGGGCGCTGCCCACGGTCGAGGCCGGCCCGACGGGCGGCAGCGGCAACGCGCTGAAGATCGTCAAGCCCGTGGGCCCCGACACCTGGGGCGGCACCTTTTTCACCACGACGACGATTCCTTTCACGACCAGCAACAAGGTGATCACTGCGCGCGTCTATTCCACGCGTGCCGGCGCCGTGATCAAGTTCAAGGTCGAGGTTCCGGGCGGCAGCAGCGTCGAGGTGGCGAGCGCCCCGACCGGCGCGGCCAACACCTGGAGCACGGTGAGCTGGAACTTCAGCGGCGTCAACCTGAGCAACGCCTACAAGATCATCGCCATCACGCCGGACGCCGATACAGTCACCAGCGGCCAGACTTACTACATCGACGACATCACAGTCGTCGCCGGCGCGGCAACGCCGCCGCCGCCCCCTCCCGCCGTGGCGACCACGATCGCCACGCTCGACGAAGCCACGGCGGCCGTGACAGGCTTCGAAGGCTGCTACGCCTCGACGCTGGTGGCCGACCCGACGGGCGGCAACAACAAGGTCGGCAAAGTGATCAAGCCGGGCAGCGGCGTACCGTTCTATTGCGGCACGACCGTGGTCACCGTGCCCAACGGCGGTCTCCAGCGCATCGCCTTCACGGCCACCGCCACCACCGTCACCGCGCGCGTCTGGTCGCCCGACGTGGGCATCCCGGTGCGCCTGAAGGTGGAAGACATTGCCGACGCCACCAAGTCGGTCGAGACTGAGGCCACCACCACCGTGGCCGGCTGGCAGACGCTGACCTTCAACTTCGCCAATGCGGCCAGCGGAACGTCGGTGCTGAACCTGGCCACGACCTACAACAAAGCAAGCATCTTCTTCAACTTCGGCACCGCCGGCACGGGCAAGTCCTACTACTTCGACGACCTCACCTTCGTCACCGGCACGGGCACCAACACCGTGCTGGTCACCTTCGACGAGAAAAACTTCGACAACACGCAGTCGCAGCCTTCGATCCTGAGCGGCTTCGGCGGCGCAGAGAACTCCACCGTCATCGGCTACGCCGATGTCGGCGTGCCTGCCGACGGCGCCAAGACCGGCAAACTGGGCAAGGTGGTGAAGAACGCCGGTGAGGTGTGGGCGGGCACGTCGGTGCAACGCAAGGTCAACGATGCCGTGCCGACGATCCCCTTCGCCACCGGCGCGACCAAGATGACGGTTCGGGTCTACAGCGCCTACGTCGGCATGCGCGTGCACCTGAAGGTGGAGCAGTCGGGGCGCCCTGACTACAACAGCGAAGTCGACGCCTTCACCACGCTGGCCAACACCTGGGAAGTGCTGACCTTCGACTTCGGGCCGGCCGGCAAGCACTTCGTCCCCAGCGGTCCAGGACCCAACGGCTACCAGACCGATCCGAACCTGCCCGGCTACCTGCCGACGGCCCAGCTGGACGTCACCAAGACCTTCAACAAGGTCAACATCTTCTTCGACTACGGCCTGGGCGACGCCGGTTACGACGCCATGCCGGGTACCCGCACCTACTACTTCGACGACGTGAAATTCACGCCCTGAACGAAACCGGTGCCGCACAGCCTGCGGCGCAGACGGCCGGCCGACACGGCAGCAGACGGGGCGCCGTGGCGCCCGTCTTCCTGCTTGCCAGAACATGGTCAACGAAACCTACCCCCGGCTGCTCGGCGACATCGGCGGCACCGACGCCCGTTTCGCCTGGCGGGTCGAGCGCGCCGCGCCGCCCGCCGACGTGGCCTGCTGCGCGTGCGCCGATGACGACTCGCTGCTGGCGGCGATCCTTCAGTACCTGGCCGACCAGCGCAAGGCTTGCCCGCCGGCCTGTGCTCTGGGCATCGCCAATCCCAGCCTCGGCGACGCGGTGCAGATGACCCATCACCACTGGTCGTTCTCGATTCCACAACTGCAGCGCAGCCTGGGCCTGCAGCGCCTGAAGGTCATCAACGACTTCACCGCGCAGGCGCTGTCGCTGCCCACGTTGCAGGCGGCGGATCTGCTCCGCCTCGGCCCTGCAGGCCACGCGGTGGCGGGCGCGCCGCTGGCCGTGCTCGACGTGCTGGCACAGCGCTTCGGCCATGCTTCGGCCGAACGGGCGCTGTCGGGCCCCGGGCTCGTCAACCGCTACGACGCGGCCTGCACGCTGGCCGCTCGGCAGTCCTTGCTGCCGGGCCCGGCCGACGTCATCGACGCCCAGGTGTCGCCGGCACTTGCCGGCGCTGCCCGGGCGCTCGACATCGTCGACTGATTCGTCGACTCGGCGCACCGATGCTGGAAGACCGCAGCCACCCGACCAAATTCTTCAGCGCGCCGCAATCGGTGACCTCGCTGGCGGCAGCCTTCCTTGAGCCGACGCTGACGGTGCTGGTGTACCTGCTGGCCACGGCGGCCTTTGGGCAGCCGGTGCTGCGCGCTGACCTGGCGCTGTCGGTGCTGGTGATCGCGCTCACGTTTCCTGGGCACAACCGCTTCAAGGACCGCCTGACCAACGCCGGCACCGACATCCTCGGCTCCTGGCTGCTCACGCTGGCGATCCTCGGCCTGTGCGGCTATGCCACCCACAGCCTGCACTTCTTCAGCAAGCCCGTGCTGCTGACCTGGGCGCTGGCCACACCGCCGGTGCAGTGGCTGGCGGTGGTCATCGGCCGCACGATGCTGCGCCGCCGTGCCGCGCAGCCCGGACGCCGCCAGTCGGCCGTCATCGTCGGCGCCGGGCCGCTGGGCGTCAAGGTCGCCCAGGCCCTGCGCGACAGTCGTGACGAGGGCCACGACTTCGTGGGCTGGTTCGACGACCGCTCGGGCGCCCGGGTCCACGCCGACGCCTCGGCATCGATGCTGGGCCTGCTCAAGGACGCCGGGCCCTACATCCGCGCCCACGGCATCAGGGCCGTCTACATCACGATGCCGCTGGGCTCGCAGCCGCGCATCCTGCAGCTGCTCAAGAGCGTGCAGGGCACCACCGCGTCGGTCTTCTTCGTGCCCGACGTGTTCGGCATCAGCATCATCCAGGGGCGCCTGCAGGACATCCACGGCGTGCCGGTGGTGGGCATCTGCGAGACGCCGTTCACGGGCACCAACGAGCTCGTCAAGCGCGTCTCCGACATCGTTCTGGCGTCACTCATCCTGTTCTTGATCTCGCCGCTGATGCTGGCCATCGCCGCCGGCGTCAAGCTCAGCTCGCCCGGCCCGGTGCTGTTCAAGCAGCGCCGCAACGGCCTCGACGGCGACGAGATCGCGGTCTACAAGTTCCGCTCGATGCTCACGCAGGACAACGGTGCCGTGGTGGCGCAGGTCACCAGGCACGATGCACGCGTGACGCCGTTCGGAGCCTTCCTGCGCCGCACCTCGCTGGACGAATTGCCGCAGTTCTTCAACGTGCTGCAAGGTCGCATGAGCATCGTCGGGCCACGGCCGCACGCGGTGGCGCACAACGAGATGTACCGCGAGCTGATCAGTGCCTACATGGTGCGCCACAAGGTCAAACCCGGCATCACGGGCTGGGCCCAGATCAATGGCTTGCGCGGCGAGACGGAGACGATCGACAAGATGAAGGCCCGCGTGGAGTTCGATCTCGAGTACCTGCGCAACTGGTCGCTGGCGCTGGATCTGCGCATCATCGTGCGCACCGTGCGCGTGGCCTTCCTCGAGCGCAATTCCTACTGAGCCGCACGTACTGAGCCGCAGGCGTCCGCCCTTACACTGCCCGATCCCCGCGATTGCGAGCCCCCATGAAGAGCAAGAACCGTTCGCGCAGCACCAAGCCTTCCGCTTCGGGACGGGACAGCGGGCCCGTCACGATCGGCAGGGTCGCCCAGGCGGCGGGGGTGTCGGCCAGCACGGTGTCGCGGGTGCTCAACGGCACGGCCGTCGTCAGTGAGCTCAAGAAGCAGGCCATCGACGAGGCGATTGCAAAACTGGGCTTCGTGCCCAACCCGATCGCGCGCGGCCTGGCCGGTGGTCGCACCTTGAGCATCGGCGTCGTCACGCAGGCCCTGGACAGCCCGTTCTATGGCGCCGCGATGCGCGGCATCGAAGACGAACTGCTGCCGGCCGGCTACAACGCGCTGTTCGTCAGCGGGCACTGGGACGCGGCGGCCGAGTCGCGCTGCATCGGCGTTCTGCAATCGCGCCGTGTCGACGGCATCGTCGTGCTCACCGGCCGCCTCACCGACCAGGCCCTCAAGGCCTACGCCAAGAACCAGCCCCTGGTCGTCACCGGCCGCACGCTCAAGGCGCCGGGACTCTTCACGCTGAACTTCGACAACTTCGAAGGTGGGCGCATGGCCACCCAGCACCTGATCCAGCTCGGCCATCGACGCATCGCTTTCATCACCGGCGACTCGGGCCATCCCGACGCCACCGAGCGCCTGCGCGGCTACCGCGCTGCACTCGAGGCCGCGGGCATTGCCTACGCCCCCGCGCTGGTGGTCCCGGGCGAATACCACGAGCTCAGCGGCCTGCTCGCCGTCGATCGCCTGCTCGAGACGAGCCAACGCTTCACTGCCATCTTCGCCGCCAATGACCAGATGGCGGTGGGTGCCGCCCTGGGGCTGCAGCGCCGATCGCTGCGCGTCCCCGAAGATGTCTCCATCGTCGGCTTCGACGACCTGCCCACCTCGCAGTACGCGATTCCGCCACTGACTTCGGTGCAGCAGCCGGCCTACGAACTCGGGCGCCTGGCGGCATCGGCCATGATGCAGATGCTGGCCAACGTCAAGCCCACCGCAGAAGTCCCGGTGCCGCGCCTGGTGGCTCGCGAATCGAGCCGCCGCCTGCCGGGCTGAGCCCCTTCGCGGCAGCGTTGGCGGGGCCGCGAGGCGAACCGCGGCGCCAGTTCCCTGGCCGACCCAGGCGCCGGGCTTCCATCGATTGACATCCTCGGGCCGCACCCCTAGAGTGTGAAAGCGCTTTCAAGTCTTGGGGAGCCCGGCCGATCCAGGCCGGTCCCTGAACGGCAGCCAGGCGCGGGTTCAACGGGAGAGGTGGATGGGGGGCAAGACGCAAGCATTCGAGGTGTGGCGCTGGGGCTCGGGGCTGAGCCTGGCGGCGCTCATGCTGTCTGCTGCACACGGGCAGCAGACACTCGTCGTGGCCGCCTTCCCGGCGGTCGACGAGATCGTCAAGGCCGCCATCCCCGCCTGGAAGCGCCTGCATCCGACGGTCGAGATCCAGGTCGTGAGCCGCCAGTTCAGCGATCACCACACCGCCATGACCACGGCGCTGTCGACCTCGTTCTACCTGCCCGACGTGATGGCGCTCGAAGTCGGCTACGTCGGCCGCTTCGCGCAGGGCGGTGGCCTCGACGATCTGTCGCGCCCGCCCTACGACATCAAAAGTCACCAAGCCCGCTGGGTGCCCTACGCGGTCCAGCAGGCCACCAACCGCTTGGGCGCGATCGTCGCCGCGCCGACCGACATCGGCCCCGGCACGCTGCTCTACCGCAGCGACGTGCTGGCCAAGGCCGGGGTCAGCGAAGCCGAACTGACCCGCTCGTGGGAAAGCTACGTCGCCACCGGCGCCAGGATCAAGGCCGCGACGGGTGCCTACCTGATGGCCCACGCGCGCGACATGAAGGACATCGTCATCCGCGCCGGCATCCAGCCCGGCGAGGGCCTGTACTTCGACAACCAGTCGCGCGTGCTGGTGACGTCGCCGCGTTTCGTGCGCGCCTTCGAACTGGCGCGCCAGGTGCGCCAGGGCAAGCTCGATGCCCGCGTCGGCGCCTGGTCCAACGAATGGTCCGAGGGCTTCAAGCGGGGCACCATCGCCACCCAGATGACCGGTGCCTGGCTCGCCGGCCACCTCAACAACTGGCTCGCCCCCAGCACCAAGGGCCTGTGGCGTGCCGCGCAGTTGCCCGAAGGCGCCCTGGCCGCGTACGGCGGCACCTTCTTCGCCATTCCGCGCGGTACGCCGGCGGCGCACAAGCTGCTGGCTTGGCAGTTCATCCAGCTCTTGACGCTCGACCGCGAGATGCAGCTCGCCGCCTTCAAGTCGCAGGACGCGTTCCCGGCGCTGCTGGAAACCTACGACGACCCGTTCTTCGATCAGCCGATCGAGTTTCTCGGTGGCCAGCAAGCCCGCGTCGGCTGGCGCGCTGCCGCCCGGCGCATTGCCGCGGTCAGCGTGCACAAGCAGGATGCCTTTGCCGACGAAGTCATCAACACCGAACTCGACAAGGTGCTCGACCGCGGCAAGGACATCGCCACCGCGCTGGCGGATGCCCAACGGCTGCTCCAGCAGCGCGCCTTGCGTTGAAAGCCCGCCCACCATGAAGCTGCCCGCTGCCTTGCGCCTGTCGCCCACGATGGCGCCCTACGCGTTCCTGAGCCCGTTCGTGATCCTGTTTGCGGTGTTCGGCATCTTCCCGCTCGCCTTCTCGCTGTACCTCGCCTTCCAGTCCTGGGAGCCGACCAGCGGCCTGGGCGCGATGGAGTTCGTCGGCCTGGACAACTACGCCTTTGCGCTGCAGGACGAATGGTTCTGGAAGTCGCTCAAGAACACCGCCTGGCTGGCGGTGGCGTCGGGCGTGCCGCAGCACCTGGTGGCGATCCCGCTGGCGGTCTTCATCCACACCTCGTTCAAGAAGCTGCGCAACGGTGTCGTCGGCGCGTACTTCATGCCCTACATCACCTCGACGGTGGCCATCGCGATCCTCTTCAGCTCGCTCTTTTCCACCGACTTCGGCCTCATCAACGTCGGCATCCGGATGCTCAGCCAGGTGCCGCTGCTCGGCGGCTTGATGCCCGCGAACCCGGTGGACTGGCTCAACGACCCCGACCACATCAAGCCCGCGGTCGCGATGATCGTCTTCTGGCGCTACGACGGCTTCAACGTCGTGCTCTACCTGGCTGCGCTGCAGACGATTCCCGCCGACATCTACGAGGCCGCCACGATGGACGGCGCCGGGCGGCTGCAGCAGTTCTTCCACATCACGCTGCCGAGCCTGAAACCGATGATCTTCTTCGGCGTCACGCTGTCGGTGATCGGCGGCCTGCAGTTGTTCGAAGAGCCCTTCATCCTGACCGGCGGTCGCGGCGGCTCGGATCAGTCGGGCATGACGACCGCGATCTATCTCTACCGCATGGCCTTCGACTTCAACGATTTCGGCGCCGCCAGCGCCATGTCCTGGCTGCTCTTCATCCTGGTGGCCGCGCTGACCTGGCTCACCAACCGGGCCTTCCGCCCGCGCGGCCCTTCGGCTTGAGGTGATGGCCATGAAAACCGACCACCTTGCGCCCTGGGCCGCCTACTGCGTGGTCGGCGTCGGTGCGCTGATCATGCTGGCGCCTTTCTATTTCATGTTCGTCTTCGCCACGCACTCACGCACCGAGATCTTCAGCCTGCCGCCGCCGATGTTCTTCGGCGATGACTTCCTCGCCAACCTGAAGATCCTCACCGAGCGCATGCCGTTCTGGCGCAACCTGGGCTGGAGCCTGTACGTGGCGCTGGCCTCGACGGCGCTGACGCTGCTTTTCTGCTCGATGGGCGGCTATGCCTTCGCGCTGTTCGACTTCCGCTACAAGAACGCGCTCTTCGGCCTCGTCATGGGCACCATGCTGCTGCCCTCGTTCATGAACATGATCCCGACCTTCATGATCATGGACGCGCTGGGCTGGATCGACCAACCCAAGGCGCTCTACATCCCCGGCGCGGCCAGCGCCTTCGGCATCTTCCTGATGCGCCAGTTCGTCACTTCGTCGATCCCGAAAGACCTGATCGAGGCAGCGCGCATGGACGGCTGCGGCGAACTCGGCATCTACGTTCGCATCGTCCTGCCGCTGTTGAAGCCGGCGCTCGGCACGCTCGGGCTGATCACCTTCATCGCCTCGTGGAACAACT
>JANMVM010000344.1:0-2269 GCA_031392695.1 Rubrivivax sp. | reverse complement strand
AGCACCCTCATTCGCACCCCCATGACACAGCCACCGCAATCACTGCCCGAGCGCGCCTACCGTATCCGCCGCTACGCGCTGCGCATGGGCGAAGTGCAGGGCCAGGGCTACATCGGCCAGGCGCTGGGCTATGCCGACGTGCTGGCCACGGCATACGGCCACGCCCTGCGCTACCGCCCCGAAGACCCGAAGTGGGAACAGCGCGACCGTTTCCTGCTCTCGCACGGTCACTATGCGATCGCGCTCTACGCTGCGCTGATCGAGGGCGGGATTCTTCCGCAGGACGAACTCGAGAGCTACGGCAGCGATGACAGCCGCCTGCCGATGTCGGGCATGGCCACCTACACGCCGGGCATGGAGATGTCGGGCGGCTCACTCGGCCAGGGTCTGGTCATCGCCGTCGGCATGGCGCTCGGTCTGCGCCACAAGAAGAACCCGGCGTTCGTCTACAACTCGATGTCCGACGGTGAACTCGATGAAGGCGCCACCTGGGAAGCGGCGATGTCGGCTGCGCACCACCGCCTGGCCAATCTCATCTGCCTGGTGGACATCAACAACCAGCAGGCCGACGGGCCCTCGGGCAAGGTGCTCGGCTTCGAGCCGCTGGCCGAGAAGTGGGTGGCCTTCGGCTGGCACGTGCAGCGCGTGGACGGCAACGACATCGCTGCCGTCGTCAACGCCTTCGATGCGGCGCGCGCGCTGAACGAGCCGAAGCCGCGAGTGATCCTGTTCGACACGCTGATGGGCAAAGGCGTGCCGTTTCTGGAGCAGCGCGAGAAGAACCATTTCATCCGCGTCGATGCCCCGGAATGGCAGCAGGCCATCGCCATTCTGGACGCCGCAGAGCAGACAAGAGTCGCGCGATGAAAGCGCAGAACAAGCCCCGCCTGACGACCTCGGCCATGATCGCGTCGATTGCAGACGATGGCCAGCGCAGCCAGGCCGCCCCGTTCGGCAAGGCACTGGTGGAGCTCGCCCGCAACCGGCCAGAGATCGTCGGCATGACGGCAGACTTGGCCAAGTACACCGACCTGCATCTGTTTGCGCAGGCCTATCCGGAACGCTTCTTCCAGATGGGCATGGCCGAACAGTTGCTGATGGGTGCAGCGGGCGGCATGGCGAAGGAGGGGCTCGTTCCTTTCGCGACCACCTACGCGGTGTTCGCAACCCGGCGGGCTTACGACTTCATCCACCAGGTCATCGCCGAAGAAAATCTCAACGTCAAGCTGGTGTGCGCCTTGCCGGGCCTGACCTCCGGTTACGGCCCCAGCCACCAGGCCACGGATGACATCGCGATGATGCGCGCCGTCCCCGGCCTGACCATCGTCGACCCGTGCGACGCGCTCGACATCGAACAGGCCGTGCCGGCCTTAGCGGCGCACAACGGGCCGGTCTACATGCGCCTCTTGCGCGGCCAGGTTCCGCTGGTGCTGGACGAATACGACTATCGCTTCGAGCTGGGCAAGGCCAAGCTGCTGCGCGACGGTCGCGATGTGCTCATCATCTCGACCGGCATCATGACCATGCGCGCGCTGGAAGCGGCCAAGGCGATGGCGGGCGGAAGCGCCGACGTGGCCGTGCTGCACGTCCCCACCATCAAGCCGCTGGACGACGAGACCATCCTGCGCGAGGCCGGCCGCAGCGGCCGGCTGGTGGTGGTGGCCGAGAATCACTCGAGCATCGGCGGCCTTGGCGAAGCGGTCGCTGCCTTGCTGATGCGTCATCGCCTGAATCCAGTGTTTCGACAAATCGCATTGCCTGATGCATTCCTCGACGCCGGGGCGCTGCCGACGCTGCATGACCGTTACGGCATCTCGACTGCGGCCGTGGTCGCATCGATCAAAGGCTGGCTGTAGAGATGAGCACCAAACCGTGAGCGCCAACGTGAGCGGCAAAACCAAAGTCGGCCTGATCGGCCTTGGCGCCATGGGCCGTGGCGCAGCCAAGAACCTGTTGGCCAAGGGCTACGACGTCGTGGGCTACGACGTTCGCGACGAGGCGCTCACCTGGTTGCGTGAGCAGGGCGGCCAGCCTTCGTCCTCGCTCGCCGAACTGGCACGCGATGTGCGCATCGTCGTGTGCTTCGTGGTCAACTCCGAGCAGACCGAGGCCGTGCTGTTTGGCGATGCTGGACTGGTGGGTCAGCTGCCTGCAGGCGCCGTGTTCATCGCCTGCAGCACGATGCCGCCGGCGTACGTGAGCGCGCTGGGCGAGCGCCTCGCCGAGCGCGGCCTCACGCTCATCGATGCGCCGGTGACCGGCGGCGCGG
>JANMVM010000340.1:0-5452 GCA_031392695.1 Rubrivivax sp. | reverse complement strand
AAGGCCTGCTCCTGCGTCACGTCGTCGCCCATCACCTCGAGCAGTTTCTCGTTCAAGACCACGATCAGGCTGTCGACGTTGGCTTCGAGTTCGCTCACGCCGTCCTCGGCCTGCTTGCCGCGCTTGCGGCCCTCGAACTCGAAGGGCTTGGTGACCACGCCCACGGTCAGGATGCCCATCTCCTTGGCTACGCGCGCGATCACCGGCGCGGCGCCGGTACCGGTACCGCCGCCCATGCCGGCGGTGATGAAGAGCATGTGCGCGCCGGCAATGCTTTCCTTGATGCGGTCCACCGCCTCTTCGGCCGAGACACGCCCCATCTCGGGCTTGCTGCCCGCACCCAGGCCGGAGCTGCCCAGCTGCACCAGCGTGCCCGCATTGCTGCGGTGCAGGGCTTGCGCGTCGGTGTTGGCGCAGATGAACTCCACGCCTTGCACCCCCAGGTTGATCATGTGCTCGACGGCGTTGCCGCCGCCGCCACCCACGCCGATCACCTTGATCTGCGTGCCTTGGTCGAATTCGTCGATCATTTCGATGGGCATGTGAGCCTCCTAGAGATAGTTGCAGTTGCCGAAACGGAGCCCCAGGGTCTCGGCTGCGCCGAGCCCGCCCCCCGAGGGGAGCACAAGGCGCTCGGGAAACCCTCGCTGCCTTGTGGGAGAAAACCGGGGCTTCTTGAAGTTCATGTCGAGCCCCTTGCTAAAAATTGCCGAGAAACCAGTCCTTGGCGCGCCCGGCCAGGTTCTTCATCGAACCGGCCTGCGCCGCCGCCTTGTGGCCGCGCGAGCGCGCGATGCGCGCCTCTTCGAGCAGCCCCATCACGGTGGCCGAGCGCGGGTTGGCCACCATGTCGAAGAGCGTGCCGTTGTAGGTCGGCAGGCCCTTGCGCACGGGCTTGAGAAAGATGTCCTCACCCAGCTCCACCATGCCCGGCATCACGGCGCTGCCGCCGGTGATGACGATGCCGCTGGACAGCAGCTCTTCGTAGCCGCTTTGGCGGATCACCTGGTGCACGAGCGCGAAGATCTCCTCCACGCGCGGCTCGATGACGCCGGCCAGCGCCTGGCGGCTGAGCATGCGCGGCACGCGGTCCCCAAGACCCGGCACCTCGACCTGGTCGGCCGGGTCGGCCAGCAGCTGCTTGGCCACGCCGTGCTCGACCTTGATCTCTTCTGCATCCTTGGTGGGCGTGCGCAGCGCCATCGCGATGTCGCTGGTGATCAGATAGCCGGCAATCGGGATCACCGCGGTGTGGCGCACGCTGCCGTCGGTGTAGATCTGCACGTCGGTGGTGCCGGCGCCGATGTCCACCACCGCCACGCCCAGTGTCTTCTCGTCGTCGGTCAGCACGGCCGAGCTGCTGGCGCTGGGGTTGAGCACCAGGCGCTCCACCTCCAGCCCGCAGCGGCGCACGCACTTGAGGATGTTCTCGGCTGCGCTCTGCGCGCCGGTGACGATGTGGACCTTGACCTCGAGCCGGCTGCCGCTCATGCCGATCGGCTCCTTGACCTCGTGGCCGTCGATGATGAATTCCTGCGGCTCGACGAGCAGCAGGCGCTGGTCGTTGGGGATGTTGATGGCCTTGGCCGTCTCGACGACGCGCGCCACGTCGACCGGCGTGACCTCGTGGTTGTCGCGCACGATGACCATGCCGGTGCTGTTCAAGCCCCGGATGTGGCTGCCGGTGATGCCGGTGTAGACGCTGCTGATCTTGCAGGCGGCCATCATCTCGGCCTCCTTCAGCGCCTGCTGGATGCTGGCCACGGTGGCGTCGATGTTGACGACCACGCCGCGCTTCAGGCCGTGCGTGGGCGCTATGCCCAGCCCGGCCAGGCGCAGCGTGCCGTTGTCCAGCACTTCGGCGGCCACCACCATCACCTTGGCGGTGCCGATGTCCAGGCCGAACACCATGTCCTTGAATTCCTTGGCCATGCTCGTGTCCTCGTGCTTCAGTTTGTCTTGGCCGCAGCGCCGGCGTGGGCCGCAGCGGGTGTCAGGGTGCTGACGCCGCGCAGGCGCACGGCATAGCCGTCGGTGTGGCGCAGGTCGGCGTACTCGAGCGGCGCACGCCAGCGCGCGGTGGCAGCGGCCAGCGTGCGCACGAAGCGCTCGGTACGGGCCACGACCTCGTCATCGCTGCCGCGGCCGAGTTCGATGCTGGCGCCGCTGTCGAGCTCAGCGCGCCAGGAGCCGCGGCCCGACAGGTGCAGGCGCACGATATCCATGTCGGCGCGCGCCAGCGCCGGCTGCAGGCGGCGGTACAGCGCCAGGATCTGCGCTGCCGTGCCTTCGGGGCCGGCCAGCGTGGGCAGGCTGTCGTCCTCGACATCGCCGACGTTGGCATCGAAGACCTCGCCGTGGCTGTTGACGAGGCGGTCGCTGCCGTCTTCGGCGGCCCACAGCGCGGCGGCCTGGTGCTCTTCCAGGCGCACCGCCAGACGGTCGGGCCAGACGCGGCGCACGACGGCGCGGCGCACCCACGGCACCGACTCGAAGGCCTTGCGGCTGAGCTGCAGGTCGACGCTGTAAAAGTTGCCGGCCAGCCGCGGCGCGGCATTGGCGCGGATGGTGGGCACGCTGTTGCGCGCCAGGTCGCCGTCGAGCTGGATGCCGCGGATCGGGAACAGCGGGCTGCGCATCAGCCACAGCACGCCGGCGACGAGCGCGCCCGCCGCGGCCAGCACGAACACGGTGTTGGCAACGACGTTCATCAGGCGCACGTCGGCCGGCAGCGGCAGCACGACGCTGACGCTGGGTTTGAGGGTGCGGCGCAAGGTGACCATGTCAGGCTCTGGTCGAGTCCAGGCTCGCGTGCTGCAGCAGGTGCAGGCACAGCTGCTCGTAGCTCATGCCGGCGGCGCGCGCCGACATCGGCACCAGCGAATGGCTGGTCATGCCGGGGCTGGTGTTCATCTCGAGCAGGAAGATCCTGCGGTCGGCGTGCGCTCCGGCACTGCGCAGCATGAGGTCGGCGCGGCCCCAGCCACGGCAGCCCAGCGTGCGGTAGGCATCGAGCGTGAGGCGCTGCACCTCGGCCTCTTCGGCGGCCGGCAGGCCGCTGGGGATGCGGTACTTGACGACGTCGGTGTAGTACTTGTTTTGAAAGTCGTACTTGCCCTCGGGCGCCTCGATGCACACCACCGGCAGCGCGCGCGCCGCTGCGCCCTGGCCCAGCACCGGGCAGGTCAGCTCGATGCCTTCGATGAACTCCTCGCACAGCACGTCGGCGTCGTAGCGCGCGGCCAGCGCCACCGCATCCTGCATCTGCGAGTAACCCTGCACCTTGGTGATGCCGATGCTCGAGCCTTCGCGCGGCGGCTTGACGATCAGCGGCAGGCCCAGCGCGTCGGGCACGGCCATCACGTCTTCGCGCGCCTGATGGTCGGGTGCCAGCCACTGCCAGCGCGGCGTGGGCAGGCCTGCGGCGGCCCACAGACGCTTGGTCATGACCTTGTCCATGGCCACCGCGCTGGCCATCACGCCGCTGCCGGTGTACGGGATGCCCAGCAGTTCCAGCGCACCCTGCACCGTGCCGTCTTCGCCATGGCGGCCATGCAGGGCGATGAAGGCGCGCGCATAGCCCTCGCGCTTGAGCTCGCCCAGGTCGCGCTCGGCGGGGTCGAAGGCGTGCGCGTCGACGCCCAGGCTGCGCAGCGCCGCCAGCACGCCGCCGCCCGACATCAACGACACCGCGCGCTCGGCGCTGCTGCCGCCCTGCAGCACCGCCACCTTGCCCAGGGCCTTGACGTCTGCGGTCATGGGTTGCCTCCACCGCGTTGCACCAACTGCCGCGGCACAAGGCCGATGGAGCCGGCGCCCAGGGTGACGAGCACGTCGCCGTCGCGCACCACCTCGGCGATCGCTGCGGGCAAGGCCGCGACGTCGGCCACGAACACCGGGTCGACGTGGCCGGCGCTGCGCTGCGCCTGCGCCAGGCTGCTGCCATCGGCAGCGGCGATCGGCGGCTCGCCGGCGGCGTAGACCTCGGTCAGCAGCACGGCGTCGGCGCGGCCCAGCACGGCCACGAAATCATCGAAGCAATCGCGCGTGCGGCTGAACCGGTGGGGCTGGAAGGCCAGCACCAGGCGCCGGCCCGGAAAGGCGCCGCGCGCCGCGGCGATCACCGCGGCCAGTTCCACCGGGTGGTGGCCGTAGTCGTCGATCAGCGTGTAGTGGCCGCCCTGGGCGCAGGGCACTTCACCGTGGCGCTCGAAGCGGCGGCCGACACCGGCGAAGGCCTGCAGCGCGCGCGCGATGGGCGCGTCGGGCAGCTCGAGTTCACGCGCCACGGCCAGTGCGGCCAGCGCGTTGCGCACGTTGTGCTCGCCGGCCAGGTTGAGCGTGACGGCCAGGTCGGCGTGGCCGGCCTGCTGCGCCGTGAAGCGCATGCCGCCGCCGACCAGCGCCTGCACCATCACCGCGCGCAGGTCGGCACCGGCTTGCAGGCCATAGGTGGTGAGCGGGCGCGCCAGCCGCGGCAGCACCGCGCGCACGCCGGCGTCGTCGCTGCAGACCACGGCGCGGCCGTAAAAGGGCAGGCGGTGGATGAAGTCGACGAAGGCCGCGTGCAGGCGGTCCAGGCTGTGGCCGTAGGTCTCCATGTGGTCGGCATCGATGTTGGTGACGACGCTGATGACCGGGCTCAGGTGCAGGAAGGAGGCATCGCTCTCGTCGGCTTCGACGACGATGAATTCGCCCGCGCCCAGCCTTGCGTTGCTGCCGGCGCTGTGCAGCTTGCCGCCGATGACGAAGGTGGGGTCGACGCCGGCCTCGGCCAGCACGCTGGCCACCAGCGCGGTGGTGGTGGTCTTGCCGTGGGTGCCGGCAATGGCGATGCCCTGCTTCAGGCGCATCAGTTCAGCCAGCAGCACGGCGCGCGCCACCACCGGCACGCGCGCGGCGCGGGCGGCCACGAGCTCGGGGTTGTCGGCCTGCACCGCGGTGCTGGTGACCACTGCCTGCGCGCCGGCGATGTGCCCGGCTGCGTGGCCGATGAAGACTTGCACGCCAAGCTCGGCCAGCCGGCGCGTGACCGGGCTGTCGGCCTGGTCGGAGCCCGATACGCGGTAGCCCAGCTGGTACAGGATTTCGGCAATCGCGCTCATGCCGGCGCCGCCCACGCCGACGAAGTGGATGTGCTTGATGGCGTGCTTCATGCAGCGACCCCTCGCAGGCCACAAACCTTCGCCGGCATCGCCGGGTCCTCGACGAAGTGGATGGGCTTGATGGCGTGCTTCATGAGGCGCAACCGCCGGGCTGCCCCAAGAGCGCGACCCCCCTCGGGGGGTCGCGAAGGGCGAAGGCCCGCAGCGTGGGGGTCAGCATTTGGCCACCAGCTTTTCGATCTCGTCGGCAACGCGTGCTGCGGCGTGGGGCCTGGCCAGCGCGCGGGCCTTGATGGCCATCGCCAGCAGCGTGTCGCGCGACAAGCCCAGCAGCGCATCGGCCAGCG
>JANMVM010000316.1:0-10409 GCA_031392695.1 Rubrivivax sp. | reverse complement strand
CATGAAAACGCGTCTTCGTCCACCATGCGTCGTTGCAAATCCTCGCGATACCAGAAGGTATCGCTGTGGTTTGCGCCTAGCCTGGCGAACGAATCCATCGTTTTCAACTTGTCTCGAAACCTATGGGTTGGAGCACTAGGCCGTGCGCGCGTGCAGCTGCAGCCGCGACAGCAACTGGGCGCGCTCGATGCCCATCCGCTGCAGCTGCCGTTGGGCGGCCAGGACGGTGCGCTCCAGGTTGACGGCGAGGGCCGTCATTTCTTGCTGCCCCGACTGCACGCGCTGCGCCGTCTGCCAGGCCGCGATCGAATCCTCGGCCAGGCCGATCAGGATGTTGACCCCCGGCACCTGGTCGGCCAGCGCCTTGCGCTTGAGCTCACCCACGATGGCCTGCTTGAGCACCGCCAACGCGGTCTTGGCGTGGCCGTCGAGCCGCGTGCCGCTCTGGCCGAACTTGCCGTAGAGCTGCCGCACCAGGATCTGGTAAGCCGTGTTGGCGGTCTTGAGCTCGAAGGCATTCACGATCACGTTGAGCGGGATCAGCGTCGCGTTGGCCAGCACCGCCGTCAAGCCCCAGGCGTCGGCCGACGCGCGCGTCTGCGCCAGTTCGCGCTGGATGTCGCCCAGCATCTGGATGCCCTCCTGCACGGCGAGTTGCTTGCGGCCGAGCAAATCGAACTGTTGCGCGAGGTTCATGAGCGTCCTTCGTGACAGGGTGGGCAGGGATGGCGGCCAGCACCGATTAGAAACCCCTTGGACACGCTGCACCGGGCAGCGTGTCCCCCGAAGGGATGAAACGGCGTGCCGCGTCGAGAACGTGAACTTGTCATGTTGAGAGAACTGACACCGGCCTCAGAGCCGGGCGCAGCGATCTCGTCAAGTCGTTGATCTGCATGAGGTTTCCGACCAGGGCCCGGTTCCTGCTGATGCTGTCCATACAAGCAGTGCATGTCGCACGGTCAAGCAGCAGGGCCACGGCCCTCGAAGGAAATCCATGAATTCAGTCGTTCGCGCTTTGGTGACGGTTGTCACGCTCGGCACCGCCATCGTGGCGCAGGCCGCGGTCGTCACCTACAACAGCCGCAGTGTCTTCAACGCCGCGGTCTCCGGCCAGACGACCATCGATTTCGAGGCCCAGAACACCACGGGCAGCTTCACGTACTACGGTGGCGGCCTGAGCATCAGCGGCGTCAACTTCACGGCGCCTTTGAGCGGCTACCTTTACGTTGCCGACCAGAACGCAGTGGCGCCTTCGTACAACTGGGGCTCGGGCGCCTCGCTGCTGTACGGATCGGTCAACGAAGGCGGCAACCTCGTCATCCAGCTGCCGGCCAATGTCTTCAGCTTCGGCCTGGACATGATGGCCGAGGCCGACGGCAATGCCAATGCGACGGCGGGCCAGGCCTTCAACGTCAATGTCGACGGCAGCAACTTTGGTGTCACGAGCCTGCAGCGCCCCAATCGGGCCTTCTTCGGCATCAGCTCCAGCACCGCGCTGTCGTCGATCACGCTGACGATGAACAACACGAGCTTGCCGTTCCGCGTGCTGCCGATCCTCGACAACTTCAGCTTCTCGGCGCAAGGCATGCGCGTGCCCGAACCCGGCACGCTGGGCTTGATCGGCCTTGGCCTGCTGGGTGCCGCGCTGGCGCGTCGCCGCCGCTGAACGCGCCACGGCCCAGATCCATGCCCCGCTGCGGCGGGGCATTTTTCATGGCCGGGCGCGCGCCGGGGATCAGTAACTCACGCGCGCCAGGTAGGTCTGGCGCGACGCCTCCAGCGCCTGCCCGAGTGTCGTGATGCCTTGCGCCTGCAGCAGCGGCAGCAGCTTCAGGAACACCTCGGCCGTGACCATCGCGTCACCGAGCGCGGTGTGGCGGCCCAGCACGGGCACCACCAGCCGCTCGGCGATGGCCTCCAGGCGGTGCGAATCCTGCTGCGGGTGGATCACCGCCGACAGCAGCAGCGTGTCGAGCACCGGCTGCTCGAAGCGCACGCCGGTGCTGGCTTCCTTGAGCTGCAGGAAGCGCATGTCGAAAGCCGCGTTGTGCGCCACCAGCACGGTGTCGAGCGCAAAGGCATGGAAGGCCGGCAGCACGGTGGCGATGGTCGGCTGGCCGTGCAGCTGTTCGGGCTGGATGCCGTGGATGGCGACGCCGGCGGCGGGCACGCTGCGCTCGGGGTCGACGAGTTGCTCAAAGCTCTCCTGGCGGCGTAGCTTGCCCGCCACGATGCGGGTGGCACCGATCTGGATGATCTCGTCGCCGGCGCTGGGCTCCAGGCCCGTGGTCTCGGTGTCGAAGACGGTGTAGGCCAGGTCGGCCAGCGGCGTGTCGGCCAGCGCCGCGCCGCCACTGCCCGCGCCGGCGTGGCGGAAGAGGTCGAAGTCGTAGAACTCGGGCCGGCTGTCGTGGCGCACCAACGCCGCCGCTTCCAGTGGCGCGGCCTCGCCGGCCAGCGGCAGTAGGAAGCGGAAGAACGCTTCCTGGCGCACGCGCGCACGCTCGAACCAGAAGGCGCCACCGTGGCGCTCGACGACGTCGCGCACGGTCAGCGCAGTGCTGTCGTCGCCGGCGCCAGACCACGGGGCCGTCCGCATCGCTTCGGTCTCCCAGGTGCTGAGGCTCTCGGTGCTGATGGCCTGCGCGGCCCACACCAGGTCGAGCTGGGCGCGGCCTTGCGACGCCGCCAGGCGCAGCTGCAGCCGCTGCACCTGGTACTCGTCGGCCAGGCGGCCGGCCAGGTGCTGCAGAGCCTGGATGAGGCTGAAGCTGTCGACCTTCAGCCACAGCTGCGCGTCGACCTCGCTGGCCATCACGCGGGTATCGAGCTGGGCCTCGATGCGGCGCGCCGCCGCCGCCACCAAGTCGGCGCCCAGCATGTCTTCCAGTGGCCAGCGCGCCTTGATGCTGCGCAGGCCCAGTTCGGCGGCCTCGTTCAGGCGCCGCGCCATGGCGCCGATCTCGTCGCGGATGACGGCGTGGAAGCGATCGCGCGTGGCGCCGTCGAGTTCGGGGTCCTCCAGCAACTCGACCGCGGCCTGCAGGTTGCCGAGAGCGCCGCGGTGGCCTTCGGTGACGCTGTGCAGCAGCCGGTCGCGTGCGGTGTCCTCGGCCAGGTCGCGCGTGATGTTGTCGAGCATCAGCACGAAGCCGTTGAGCGGCTCTTCGGGCGCTGCGTCGGGGGCGCGCACCGGCGCAGCACTGTCGGGGCTCGCCCTGACAGGGGCCAGGTGGACGCGCAGCAACTGCCCACCGGGCGTGGCAGTGACGAACTGCGCCGCCGGGTGCGCGGCGCCGCGCTGCAGCCGCTGCTGCACGGCCTCGAGCGCGTGCGCCACCAGGCGGCGGTCGAGCACGCCGTAGATGCTGCGGCCCAGGCCCAGCCCCTGCGCTTCGGCGCCGCCGATGGATTTGTCGGCTGCGGCGCTGCCCTGCTGGCTGGCCGCCAGGGCGCGGAACTGCAAGCGTGCGCGGGCGTTGAAGAGCAGCACGCGGCCGTCCAGGTTGCACACCACCACGCTCTGCGTCAGTTCGGCCATCAGCGCGGCCAGTCGGTTGCGCTCTTGCTCGACCTCGCGGCTGGCTTCGGCCACGCGGGCGGCCATGTCGGCGCGCAACGCGTCGCGCTGCTGCACCAGCGCGTTGACGGCGCCGGCCAGCGCGCGGCTGCCGGCGCTGCCTTCGTCGGCCTTGAGTTCGCGCTGCGCGTCGGTGGCCAGCAGCACCTGCAGGTCTTCGGCCAGGCGGCCAGGGGCAGCGCCGAAGCGCAGCCAGGCGCTGCGGCAAACGGTACCGGCGGCGATGGCCGCCACCAGCCAGAGCATGAAGACGAGCGCGATGCGCGACTCAAGCAGCGCCCACAGCGCGCTGCGTTCGGCGGGCGACAGCGTCGCGGCCAGCACGCCAGCCACCACCGCCAACATCGCCGCCAGCACCACCCCGGGCAGCAGTGCAGTAAGAACCGCGGCGCGCTGAATCTTCATCTGCAGGCGCAGTTGTTCAAGCGGCCAGCATCTCGCGCACGCGCGCCGCCAGGTCCTTGGTGCTGAAGGGTTTGGTCATGTAGCCATCGGCGCCCACGCCCAGGCCCTGCGCGACGTCGGTGTCGCGGCCCTTGGCGGTGAGCATCAGGATCTTGATGCCGGCCAGCGCTTCGTCGGCGCGCACCGCCTGGCAGACCTCGAAGCCGCTCTTCCGGGGCATCATCACGTCCAGCAGCACCAGCGCCGGTCGTTCGCTGCGGATGAGCGCCAGCGCTTCGTCGCCGTCGCGCGCCAGCAGCACCTGGTGGCCTTCGCGCTTCATCAGGAACTCCAGGCTGATGAGGATGTTGGGTTCGTCGTCGGCGATCAGGACCTTGTGCGTCATGGTGTGCTCTCCGGGGTCTGCAACGGGATGTCGAACACGAAACAGGCGCCCTGCCCCGGCGTGGGCTTGAGCCACAGCCGGCCGCCGAAGTGCTCGACGATCTTGCGGCTGATGGGCAGGCCCAGCCCGGTGCCTTGCGGCCGGTGCTTGTCGTCGCCGCCCTGGCGGAACTTCTCGAACACCAGCGCCTGCTGGCCGGGCGGCACGCCAGGGCCGTTGTCCTGCACCTCGACGGTGGCGCGCCGGTCCTGCACGGACAGGTGCACGTCGACGCGGCCGCCTTCGCGGGGCACGAACTTGGCGGCGTTGCTCAGCAGGTTGAGCACCACCTGCAGCAGGCGGTCGGGGTCGGCGCGCAGCAGCGGCACCGGCCTCGCCGGCAGGTGCAGCTCGGCGCTGGCGCCGCGCTCGCGCAGCAGCTCGGCGGTGCTCAGCAGCGCTTGCTGCAGCAGTGCGGCCAGGTCGACATCGGCGCTCAGCCACTCGGCGTGGCCGCTCTCGATCTTGGCCATCTCCAGCACCTGGTTGACGAGGCGGCTCAGGCGTTCGCTCTCGCTGACCACGATGCCCAGGAACTGCAGCCGCTGCGCTTCGTCCATGCCGGGCTCGTCGCGCATCAGCTCGCTGAGCGCGCGGATGCTGGTCAGCGGCGTGCGCAGCTCGTGGGTGACGCTGCTCATGAAGTCGTCCTTGAGCTTGTCCAGGCTCTTGAGCTGCTCGTTCAAGTGGCGCAGCTCCGACGCTTCCTCGACGATGCGCATGACGTCGTTCATCTCCAGCGTCTCTTCTTCCACCACGCTGGCCACCATGACGCGCGCCGAGGCGCCGCCGATGGCACCGGCCAGCAGCGACTCGGCCTGCTGCACCAGACGCGGGTCGGCGTCCTGCGCGTCGGCGCCGCTGCCGAGCTGCGCACGCGCCTTCTCGCTGCCCAGGAAGCGGCCGACCAGCGCCACCAGGTCGGCGACCTTGGCGCGGCCGCGCCAGAACACGCGGTCCTGCGCCTGACGCTCGAAGACATCGACGAAGAGCAGCGCCTGGCTGGCCTCGGCAGCGCGCGGCGGCCACAGCAGCGACACCGCGACGAAGAGGCCGGCATTGGCCAGCAGGCTCCAGAAGAGCGCGTGGCTCAGGTTGTCCAGGCCGCTGAGGCCGAGCAGCGCCTCGGGCCGCAGCAGCGTCAGGCCGGCCGGGCCGTGCTGCAGGAAGGACGCATCCATCCAGCCGCTCTTGGCGATGCTGGGCAGCATCAGCGTGTAGGCCCACAGCAGCGCGCCTGCGCTCAGGCCCGCCAGCGCGCCGTTGCGCGTGCCGCCCTTCCAGTACATGCCGCCCAGCAGCGCCGGCGCGAACTGCGCCACCGCGGCAAAGCTGATGAGGCCGATGCTGACCAGCGCGTAGGCCTCGCCGGCGATGCGAAAGTACAGCCAGCCCAGCAGCATCAGAGCGACGATGACGGCGCGGCGGATGAACAGCAGCGTGCCGGTGAGGTCGCGTTCGGCAAAGGACTTCAGCCGCAGCAGCAGCGGCAGCACGAGGTCGTTGCAGACCATCGTCGACACCGCAATCGCCTCGACGATGACCATGCCGGTGGCCGCCGACAGGCCGCCGACGAAGGCCACCAGCGCCAGCACCGGCATGCCGGCGGCCAGCGGCAGGCTGAGCACGAAGGTCTCGGCGTCGGCGCGGCCCGCGAAGGCGGGCCCCAGGCCTGATTCCGGTCCGCCGAAGAACAGCAAACCGCCCAGCGCGATCGGCAGCACAAAGAGGTTGATCAGCAGCAGGTAGGCCGGAAAGGCCCAGGCGGCGCGGCGGATGTGGCGCTCGTCGACGTTTTCCACCACCATGACCTGGAACTGGCGCGGCAGCAGCAGCACGCTCATGCCGGCCAGCAGCAGCAGCGCCAGCCACTGGTCGAAGGCGAAGGGCCGCGCCGGGTCGGCGCGCAGCACGCGGCTGACCTCGGGGTGCGCCATCGCGCGCGCGAAAAGGTCCCCCGGGCCGCTGAACAGCCCCCAGGTCACGAAGACGCCGACGGCCAGGAAGGCCAGGACCTTGACCACCGACTCGGCCGCGATGGCGGCCACCATGCCCTCGTGGCGCTCGGTGTTGTCGAGGTGGCGGGTGCCAAAGGCGATCGTGAAGCCGGCCAGCACCAGCGCCACGATCAGCGCAATGATCGGCGTGCCCTGCCCTGCCGCGCCGGCGCCGGCGCCGGTCAGCACCTCGTAGCCGCTGGCCACGGCCTTGAGCTGCAGCGCCACGTAGGGCACCACACCCACCAGCGCCAGCAGCGTCACCAGGGCCGCCAGCGCGCGGCTCTTGCCGTAGCGGCTGGCGATGAAGTCGGCGATGCTCGTGATGCGGTAGGTGCGTGCGATGCGCACCATCTTGCGCAGCACCAGCCAGGCCAACACCATGGCCAGCGTCGGGCCCAGGTAGATGGGCAGGAACCAGATGCCGCCGCTGGCGGCGCGGCCGATGCTGCCGAAGTAGGTCCAGGCGGTGCAGTAGACGCCCATGCTCAGCGCATAGACCCAGGCGTTGCCGATCACGCTGCGGCCCTGGGCGGCCCGGCGATCGGCCCACCAGGCGATGGCAAACAGCGCCAGCAGATAGGCCAGCGAGGCGCCGAGCACGAGCGTGGGCGACATCAGGCTCATGCGTCAATCCTCGGCGCGCGATTCCATCAGCCAGGCTAGCAGCGCGATCAGCAGCGCCCAGGCGCTGAACAGCGCCACCGGCAGCAGCGGCAGGCCGAGCACGGTGTGCTCGCTGAGCCACAGCTTGAGCAGCGGAAAGTTGAACAGCAGCGCGCCGGCGCCGAACAGGGCCAGCAGGCGCTGCGTGAGCAGGGTGCGCGCGCTCACTGCACTACCCTGCGCGCTGCGCGCTGCGGGATGAGCGCTTTGGAGCGGCCATGCGCGCTCATGACGTCTCTCATGCGGTCTCCCCGTTCACAGGCTGTCGAACTTGAAATGCTGCCGCAGGTGCAGCCGGAAGCGCTTGACGATGGCCAGCGCGTCGTGCAGCGGCTCGCGCTCGAGCGTGCTCAGCGCCGAGGGCCGCACTTCGTTGCCGGCTTGCTGGCCGGCGGCGCGCTGCTTGAGCTGGTGGCTGAGGCGGATGCTCATCAGGAGGTGCAACGCATCGACGAGGTCGCGCGCCATCTCCTCGTCGAGCCTGCCCAGCCGCTGCAGCGCCAGCACGCGGGCTGCCGTGCCCTGCTCGCGCACGCCGAACTGCAGCGCCAGCGCGCGCACGCCGTGCACGATCGGGAAGGTGCCGAGCTTCTTGAGGTCCAGCGGCTGCTCATCGCGCCTGGAAGTCAGGCGCGTGAACCAGTTGCCGGGCTCCTGGAACTGGTCGGCCGCGGCCGCAAAGCGGGCCAGAAACTGGTCCTGGCCAACGAGGATGTGGTCGAGGTGCTCACGCGCCTGCTGCAGCAGCGTCGCGTCACCGGCCACGCAGGCGGCGTCGAAGAAGATCGCCAGCTGCATCGGGCCGTCGGGCTCGTGGCCGTAGATCCAGCCCCGCACGGTGTCGCGGAACGACGCCAGCGGCTGCCGCCACAGCGGGTTGGTGATCATGATGTTGCCCGGGCACGGCGGGTAGCCCAGCTCCGCGAGCGCGGCAGCGAACTCGCGCGCCAGCTCGGCCAGGCCGGGCGGCTCGAAGCCATCGCGCAGCAGCAGCGCGTTGTCCTGGTCGGTCTTGAGGATCTGCTCGCCGCGACCCTCGCTGCCCATCACCAGCAGGCAGCTGCCCCTCACCACCTCGGGCGGCGCCAGCACCGCCCACAGGCGCGCGAAGAGCCGCGAGTTGAGCTCGCTGACCAGGCGCGTGATGCGCTCGATGCGGATGCCGCTGCCGTGCAGCAGACGCACCATCTCGTCGCTGCGCTGCGCCGCGGCGCGCAATTCGGCCCGCGTGGCGGCCTCGTCGATCTGCAGCGCCACGATGTGCGAGTGGTTGGCCACGAAGCTGACCAGGTCGAGCTGGCCCAGCACGCCGAGGATCGGCGCGTCGCTCGCCGGGCCGTCGCGCACCACCAGCCGGTGCACGCGGTGGCGCACCATCAACCACAGCGCTTCGAAGAGGTCGGCGTCGGCGTCGACGCCGATGAGATCGAAGCGCGAGACCTCGCGCACCGCCAGTTGCTGCGGCGGCAACGGGCGCAGCAACGCGTCGCGCAGGTCGGTGGTGGTGAACATGCCGACGCGATCGCGGCCGTCCTGCAGGTCGCGCACCAGCGCCTGCGTCAGACCGCGTTGCGACAGCTCACGGCAGACGCTGATGAGGTCGCTGCCGCCGTCGACGTAGAACGGCTTGCGCAGGAAGGCGTCGCGGATGCGCGCGGTCACCAGCGACAGCATCTCGCGCTGGGGTTCGGCGGCGGCGGTGGTCATGGCTTGGGCAATGCAAAGGGGACCGCAGACGATAAGCCCGCGATCCCCGCTTGGGTGGCTGACCTGGGCCAGCCCGCGTGAAGTCGCGGACTGGTCAACGCCCCGGCATTCGGCTCCTTGCGGAGCCTCATCTCCGGACTCAGTGACCCGACGCGCCCGAGGCGCCGATGCCGGTCTCCGAACGCACCTGCTGCGCCAGGAAGCCCGCCTTGTCTTCCTGCCCGCGCTTGCTGCCGTCGAAGACGCTGAACAGCCAGATGCCCAGGAAGCCGATGGTCATCGAGAACAGGGCCGGACTGGTGTACGGGAAAAGCGCGCTGCCCTTGGGGTTGCCCAGCGTGGCTTCCCACACCGCGGGCGACACCACGGTCAGTGCCACCGAGCTGATGAGGCCCAGGAAGCCACCGATCACCGCACCCCTGGTGGTGCAGCCCTTCCACAGCACGCTCATCAGCAGCACCGGGAAGTTGGCACTGGCAGCAATCGCAAACGCCAGGCTGACCATGAAGGCGATGTTCTGCTTCTCGAAGGCGATGCCCAGCACCACGGCCACGATGCCCAGGCACACGGTCGTGATCTTGGAGACCCGCAACTCGGCCTTGGAGTCGGCCTTGCCCTGCTTGATGACGGTGGCGTAGAGGTCATGCGACACGGCACTGGCGCCCGACAGCGTGAGCCCGGCCACCACCGCCAGGATGGTCGCGAAGGCCACCGCCGAGATGAAGCCCAGGAAGACGTTGCCGCCGACCGCGTTGGCCAGGTGGATGGCGGCCATGTTGTTGCCGCCCAGCAGCAAGCCCTTGGCGTCGAGGAAATTCGGGTTGGTCAGCACGAAGGTGATGGCGCCGAAACCGATGATGAAAGTCAGGATGTAGAAGTAGCCGATCCAGGTCGTCGCCCACAGCACCGACTTGCGCGCCTCTTTGGCATTCGGCACGGTGAAGAAACGCATCAGGATGTGGGGCAGGCCGGCGGTGCCGAACATCAGCGCCATGCCGAAGCTGATGGCACTGATCGGATCCTTGACGAAACCGCCCGGCCCCATGATGCTGAAGCCGATCTTCGCCGCCTCCTCGGCCGGCTTGCCGCCCTTGGCCGCGATGTCGGTCTTGATCTGCACCGCCTGCGCGAACATCGCCTCGGGGCTGAAGCCGAAGTGCAGCAGCACCATGAAGGCCATGAAGGACGCGCCGCACAGCAGCATCACCGCCTTGATGATCTGCACCCAGGTGGTGGCCGTCATGCCGCCGAACAGCACGTAGACCATCATCAGCGCGCCGACGATGACAACGGCGATCCAGTACTCAAGGCCGAACAGCAGCTTGATGAGCTGGCCGGCGCCGACCATCTGCGCGATGAGGTAGAACGCCACCACCACCAGCGTGCCGCTGGCGGCGAAGACGCGCACCGGCGTCTGGCTGAAGCGGAAGGCGGCGACGTCGGCAAAGGTGAACTTGCCGAGGTTGCGCAGCCGCTCGGCCAGCAGGAAGGTGACCACCGGCCAGCCGACCAGGAAGCCGATCGAGTAGATCAGGCCGTCGAAGCCGCTGGCCATGACGGCCGCGGAGATGCCCAGGAAGGACGCCGCCGACATGTAGTCACCCGCGATCGCCAGGCCGTTCTGGAAACC
>JANMVM010000285.1:0-29619 GCA_031392695.1 Rubrivivax sp. | reverse complement strand
GGTGCATTGGTCATGCTCTCCATGCCGCCGGCCAACACGACGCTGGCGCTGCCGGCAGCCAGCATGTCGTGCGCAAACATCATGGCGCGCATGCCGCTGCCGCACATCTTGCTCAGCGTGACGGCGCCCGTGCTGTCGGGCAGGCCAGCCTTGCGCATCGCCTGGCGCGCCGGCGCCTGGCCCTGGCCGGCCATCAGGCAGTTGCCGAGCAGCACCTCGTCGATGCTGTCGCCGGGCACGCCGGCGCGCTCGACCGCCGCCTTCACGGCCACGGCGCCCAGCTCCCAGGCGGCGAGCGAGGCAAAGTTGCCCAGCAAGCCGCCGATGGGCGTGCGGGCGGCGGAGACGATGACGATGGAATCAGCCATGGATCACTCCTTGATGGAAAAGTCTCAGGCCCGGGCCTGCAAGGTGAAGCGCTTGGACGCTTCGTAGGGAAACACATCGTGCACGTGGCCGGCCTTGATGCGCTCTTTGTGGCCCTGCCAGAAAGCCGCGTCGAGCAGGTCGCCGTGGTGGGCCAGGAAGACGTCGCGCACGGCGTCGTTGCCGAGCAGGAAGGGGGCGAAGGTCTCGGGGAAGACGTCCTTCGGCCCCACCGTGTACCAGACCTCGCCGCTCATCTCTTCTTCCTCGTTGCGCGGCGTGGGCACGCGGCGGAAGTTGCAGTCGGTGAGGTATTCGATCTCGTCGTAGTCGTAGAACACGACCTTGCCGTGGCGCGTGACGCCGAAGTTCTTCCACAGCATGTCGCCGGGAAAGATGTTGGCCGCCACCAGGTCCTTGATGGCGTTGCCGTACTCCACCACCGCGTGTGCCATGCCCTCGGGGTTGGCTTCCTGCAGATAGATGTTGAGCGGGATCATGCGCCGCTCGATGTACATGTGGCGGATGACGAGGGTGTCGCCGTCTTCTTCCAGCAGGCTGGGGCAGAAGTGCCGGATCTCGGCGATCAGCTCGGCCTCGAAGCGGTGGCGCGGAAAGGCCACGTTGCTGTACTCCAGCGTGTCGGCCATGCGGCCGACGCGGTCGTGCTGCTTGGCGAGCAGGTACTTGCCCTTGATCTGCTCGCGTGTGGTGTCCGTTTGCGGCGGGTAGAAGTCCTTGATGAGCTTGAAGACGAAGGGGAAGGACGGCAGGTCGAAGACCAGCATCACCATGCCCTTGATGCCGGGCGCAATGCGGAACTGGTCGCTGCTGTGGCGCTGGTGCGCCAGCAGGTCGCGGTAGAAGATGTTCTTGCCGTGCTTCTGCAGGCCGATGGCGTTGTAGAGCTCGGCACGCGGCTTGCGCGGCATCAGGCCGCGCAGGAACTGCACGTAGGCCGACGGGATTTCCATGTCGACCATGAAGTAGGCCCGGGCGTAGCTGAAGATCATCAGCAGCTCGTCTTCGCCGAACAGCGCCGCGTCGATCACCAGCTTGCCGTCGGTGCCGTGCAGGATGGGCAGCGCCAGCGGCGTCTCGTTGAAGCCGTTGATGATCTTGCCCACCAGGTAGGCGCCCTTGTTGCGATAGAACAGGCCCGCCAGCACCTGGATCTGGAAATTGGTGCGCGGCCGAAAGCCGCCCAGCTCGGCGAGCATGGCCTGCACGACGTGGCTGATGTCGCGGTCGAGATCGGCGAACTCGCGCGTGAGCTGGAAGTCCGTGATGACGCGCTTCCAGGTTTGCCGCAGGTTGTCCCTGGTCGGGTAGTAGGCGCGGTAGGTCGGGCGCGAGACGGGCTCGTCGTTCTCGATGTACTCCGTGCTCACCGCCGGGCGCACGAAGATGAAGTCGTTCTTGAAGTAGCTGCGGTGCAGCAGCTTGGCGGTGACGGAGTTGAAGAAGGTCTCGGCCAGCTCGGGTTGGTGGTGGTCGGTGAGCAGGCCGATGTAGTGCAGCTTGGCCTGCTGCCAGGTGTCCATCGACAGCGCGTCGATGTTGAATTCGGCGCGCAGCCGGTCCACCGCTTCGTTGACGCGCTGGTCGTAGAACTCGATGCGCTGGGCCTGGGCGTGCTGCTGGCCGTGCCAGTCGGCCTGCTCGAAACGCTGCTTGGCCTGCGCCGTGGTCTCGCGGAACAGGCGGTAGTGGCGGTTGAAGCCTTCGATCAGCGCCTGGGCGATGTCGAAGGCGCTCTGGTCGGTGAGGCGGTGCGGGAACATCGGCTTCTCAGTCCTCGTCGGCAGCGGCCAAACGGGGCCTACGCGGGTAACGTTTGACGGCGGTGGCAAAGACATCCACCACGGTCTCGGGGCGGTCCATGCTGACGTGCAGGTCCTTCAGCAGGCCGTCGCGCAGGCCGTAGACCCAGCCGTGCACGGCGACTTGCTGGCCGCGCGACCAGGCGTCCTGCAGCACGGTGGACAGGGCGACGTTGCCGACCTGCTCGATGACGTTGATCTCGCACAGGATGTCTTCCTGTTCGTCGGGCGGCAGGTGGTCCAGCCGCTTGCGGTGGCGCAGGCGCACGTCCTGCACATGGCGCAACCAGTTGTCGGCCAGGCCGACGCGGATGCCGCGCAGTGCGGCGCGCACACCCGCGCAGCCGTAGTGGCCGACGACGATGATGTGTTTGACCTTGAGGTGCTCGACGGCAAACTGGATCGTCGACAAGGCGTTCAGATCCGAGGGCACCACCACGTTTGCGATATTGCGGTGCACGAACACCTCGCCCGGGTCCAGCCCGGTGATCTCGTTGGCCGGCACGCGGCTGTCGGCGCAGCCGATCCACAGGTAGCGCGGGCTTTGCTGTTGCGCCAGCCGCGTGAAAAACCCGGGTGCGCGCGCTTCGGTGGCGGCGGCCCAGGCTCGGTTGTTGGCCAACAGGTCGGCAAGGTGTTTAGGCATTGCGCCAGTCTAGACGCAACACGGGCCGGGCTTCACCGCCAGGCGCCCGGCGCTGCATCGCGCACCGGGAAGTCACCCCCCCATGTCACCTGCCGGCGGCCCACGTGCGCGGCGTTCGCTCCTATGCAGGCTGTGACCCACGACACCTCTTGCTTACCCCAACCGAGGCACGCGCATGAAATCACCCCACAAGCTGCAGTTGGCTGCGGCGTCGAGGAGCTTGCAACAAGCGAGCCGCTGCATGAGTGTCAGCTTGAGGGTCGGCCTATGGGTCGGCCTATGGGTCGGCCTGTGCGTGGCGGCATTGGCGGCTTGCTCGAAGCGCGACCCAGAGCACATCGCGGCCGAAACCCGGACCACCGACTACCGCCAGCCGGCCACCGGTGGACTTCAATCTCGCGCTCGCAGCAGGCAGTGGCAGCGTGGCGTCCGGGCAGCCGGTGCAGACCACGCTGAGTGTGACGGCGGCATCCACCTTCGACCAGTCGGTCGGCTTCACCTGCACCAACCTGCCGGCCCATGCGCGCTGCAGTTTCGCCCCTGCTGCGATGGTGCCGGTGTACGGCAGCGCCAGCTCGGTGCTCACGCTCAGCACCGGCGTGGCGCCAGCCGCGGCGGCCCTTTTCGCTGCCCACGGCAGTGCCAGCCTGGCGCTTATCGGCGGCGGCGGCCTGGGCCTTGGCGCCACGGCCCGACGCCGCAGGCGGCCCTGGCCGTGGCCGGTGCTGCTCCTGTCCGGCCTGCTTGCGCTGGGCGGGGTCACGGGCTGCAGCAGCGGCGATGGTGGCAGTGGTGGCGGTGGCGGTGGCGGTGGCGGTGGCGGTGGCAACCCGAACATCACGCCCAGCGGAGCCTACGCGGTGTCGGTCACGGCCACCGCGGGTGCCGTGACCAAGACGGCGGTCTATACGCTGACCGTGCAGTGAGCCACTCGCGCCGGCCGACTTCTCCGCCCGATGCGTTGCAGCAGCGAGCCCCAGCGCGGGTCGCTGCGCAGATCTTCAAAGCAGGGGTCGAGTTCGAATTGCAGCGCATTCGGGTCGAACCCGGCCACGGCCCGGTCGAGCAGCGCAAACGCCTGGTCGGTGCGCCCGCATCGGGTGGCGAAGATGGCCAGCACATAGGGCGAGATCGGGCGCTGGGCAAAACGCTGCAGGGTCTGCGCCACCAGCGCGTCGGCGCGCCCGATGTCCCGGCCATGGCATGCGCGCCGGCCAGCGCGATGAAGCAGCCGGGGTAGTCGGCTGCAAGCTCGCAGGCCCGCGTGTAGTGCGTGATCGCAGCCTGCGGGTCGAGCTCCGTCAGCGCGATCAAGCCGCGCAGCGTGGCCACGGCCATGGTTTGCGGCGCGATATCCTGGATCGCCGCAATCTCTGCCTCGGCATCGATCAGGCGCGCCTGCGCGATGCGCAGGTTGACCATGTGCGTGCGCGCATTGATGTACTGCGGGTCGAGCTGGCGCGCCAGCAGCAGTTCGACTTCGGCTTCGTCGAGTGCGTTGTGCATGAACAGGTGGCAGCCGTAGGCCGAGAGCACGAAAGCCAGCTGCGGCGCCAGCGCCAGCGCGCGTTTGAAGCTGCGCCTGGCCCCCGGCCAGTCGTACTCGGACTGGTGCTGCAGGGCCCCGAGCAAGACATGCGCGACTGCGTGTTCGGCGTCGACTTCGAGCGCGCGGCGCAGCGCTTCGGCGGCATGCGCCGAGGCGATGGCCGGTTCGACATACCAGGCGGTGGCCAGGTTGAGCCAGGCCCGGCCCAGGCCCACCAGCGCGGGCGCATGGTCGGGCGATTCGCGCAGCGCCTGGTCGAAGCGCTCGATGGACTGCTCGAGGCTCGCTCTGCACGGCGGCAGGCGCAGAAAGTGGTCGCCGCGCTCGACCAGATCGCGCGCGCGCCGCGTGGCCTGCGGCGCATGCTGCGGCGGCTCGCGGCTGGCGATCAGCGGCACGTAGCTGCCCACCGGCAGTTCGATGCGGATCGGCGTGTGCGCGCCCTCGCTGCGGTAGTAGGCCGACAGGCGGGCATGCAGCCGGCGCGCTTCGACGCGCACGATGCTGTCGCGCGCGGGGTCAAGACGACCGGGCGGGCGGCCGAAGACCTCGATCGCCAGCATCGTCTCCTCCAGCGCTGCAAGGTCATCGTCCAGCACCCGTGCGACCAGGTGGCGCAGCAGCTTGCGATGTCGCGCCGATGACTTGAACGCCGCGCATTGCTCGATGTGCGCCAGCGCCAGTTCGACCTGCTCGGTCTGCAGGAGCAGCTGTTCGGCACAGTTGCTGTCGCGTTTTATGGCTGGGCGATTGGGCGATCGGGCGTTCAGGCGTTCAGGCTGGTGCCCGGCGGCGCACGGGGCGCAGCGCGATATCAGCGCGACATCAGCGCGAGATCACCGCGAAATCAGCGCGACATCGGCGCGACATCGGCGCGGGCCAAGTGAACCGCACGCCGTAGCGGGTGGCGGGCTGCGGCCCGTCGGCGTCGAAGACCTGCCAGTTGCCGGCCTCGGAGACGATCCATACCTCCACCGCCCCGGCTTCGAGAAACAGCCTCGTCTTGAACGCCATTTCGGCGTCGGTGTTCGAAGGCGAGCGGACTTCAACGCAGACTTCGGGCGCTGCCGGATACGGCGTGGTGTCGCCGTGCCGGGCGAGGAATTCGGCCGACGCCCAGGCCACGTCCGGCACGCGAACGCCGTCGGTGGTGGCGATGGAGCACTCGACCATGGCCTGGCCCGCTGACAACTGCTCGGTGAGTGCGTGGGCGATGGCCGCCTGCTTGATGCCGTGGCGATTGCTGGCAGGACTCATCTCGATCACGCCATAGCCATTGAGCTCGATCTTGCCCGGCAGGTCGCGCAGCTGCGGGTCGTTGCACAACTCGACCCAACGCAGGGCGAGCGCTTCGTGCGGAGTGATTTGTGCCATGACGGCGCCTCGAAAAACGACGGGTTTCAGTGTACGCGCGGGCGGGAGCGCTCACGCCGCCGGTGTCTGCAAGCAGTGCTCGCCGACGCTGGCGCCCGGTCGCGTGCAGCCGAAGTTGACGGCGTCTATCGCACGGCCTGACTTGAGGATGGCCAGCCGCATGCGGCCCTCCAGCGTGTAGCCGGCGTTGCGCGCCACGCCTTGCGAGCCGAGGTTGCGTGCGTAGATTGGCATCCACAGGCGGGTCACCTGGGGCAATGCGGGCCAGGCCCAGGCCGTGATCAGCGCCAAGGCTTCGCTCATCACACCCTGCCTCCAGTAAGCCTGGCCCAGCCAGTAGCCGACCACGGCGCTGCAGGCCCACAGGCCCTGTTGGGGCGTGACGCTGATGCAGCCCGCCACCTCGTCGCGCTCGACCACCACGCCCAGCACATGCGCAAAGGCCGGCTCCAGGTGCTGCGGCCCGCACCAGGCCCGGGCCCGGTCCAGCGTGTAGGGTTGGGGGAAGCCGTCGAACAGGTCTTCGGCCACCGCCGGGTCGTCGGCATGGCGCTGCAGCGACGGCGCGTCGGATTGGCGCAGCGGGCGCAACTTGCAGCGCTGCCCGGTGAGCGTGGGCAGGTCCACCGCCATGCCTACATCGTCTCGGCGAACAGCTCGCGGCCGATCAGCATGCGGCGGATCTCGGAGGTGCCGGCGCCGATCTCGTACAGCTTGGCGTCGCGCCACAGCCGGCCCAGCGGGTAGTCGTTGATGTAGCCGTTGCCGCCGAAGATCTGGATGCCTTCGCCGGCCATCCAGGTGGCCTTCTCGGCGCACCACAGGATGACGCTGGCGCAGTCCTTGCGCACCTGGCGCACGTGTTCGCTGCCCAGCAGGTCGAGGTTCTTGCCCACGGTGTAGCAAAAGGCGCGGCCGGCCTGCAGCACGGTGTACATGTCGGCCACCTTGCCCTGGATGAGCTGGAATTCGCCGATGCTCTGGCCGAACTGCTTGCGGTCGTGCGTGTACGGAATAACGTTGTCCATCACCGCCTGCATGATGCCGATGGGCCCGGCGGCGAGCACCGCGCGCTCGTAGTCGAGGCCGCTCATCAGCACCCTGGCGCCGCCGTTGATGGTGCCCAGGATGTTGGCTGCCGGCACTTCGACGTTGTTGAACACCATCTCGCCGGTGTGGCTGCCGCGCATGCCCAGCTTGTCGAGCTTTTGCGCGGTGCTGAATCCTTTCATGCCCTTCTCGACGATGAAGGCGGTGATGCTGCGTGCGCCGCCACCGGCCGCCCGGCCGCCCGAAGGCCGGTGAGCCCCCGCGGGGGGCAGCGAAGCGTGGGGGCCGACAGGCTCGGGCTCGGTCTTGGCGTAGACCACCATCGTGTCGGCATCGGGCCCGTTGGTGATCCACATCTTGGTGCCGTTGAGCAGGTAGAAGCCGCCCTTGTCTTCAGCCCGCAGCTTCATGCTGATGACGTCGCTGCCGGCGCCGGGCTCGCTCATCGCCAGCGCGCCGACGTGCTCGCCGCTGATCAGCCGGGGCAGGTATTTCTTGCGCTGCGCATCGCTGCCGTTGCGCTTGAGCTGGTTGACGCACAGGTTGCTGTGCGCGCCGTAGCTCAAGCCCACGCTGGCACTGGCACGGCTGATTTCTTCCATCGCGATCATGTGCGCCAGGTAGCCCATGCCGGCGCCACCGTACTCTTCCGGCACGGTGATGCCCAGCACGCCGATGTCACCCATCTTGCGCCACAGGTCCATCGGGAACTGGTCGCTCTGGTCGATTTGGGCGGCCCGCGGCGCGATCTCGGCCTGCGCGAAATCACGCACCGCGTCGCGCAGTGCGTCGATGTCTTCACCGAGCTGGAAGTTCAGGCCTGGCAGGTTCATCGGGGGGCTCCGCATGGTTGACGTTGACGTCGACGTCAATCATAAAGGAGCACCACGCGGCGGCGTCGGCCCGGGGACGGCAGGACAGTGCGCGGCAGCTTGCGCCTGTCCACGGAGGGTCGATCCGGCACGCCCGTGGCTGGCGTGCCTGCTGCGAATTTCAGTGAAAGTGGCCGGCGTGCCCGGCATCGCGAGCAAGAGTCACTGGCATGTCTTGCATGGCGCGGCGAAGTTCGACTGCCAGGTCTCTGGCGCGAACTCGAAGTGCCGGTCCCGGCCCCTACGGAGAGCTCTCCACAGGCGCCGCTGCAGAGCTCTGCATAGCGACCCACTCCAGGCATTGGGCCATCCGATCTGGTTGCCGCACAGTGGTCACCGTCGCAGACGCGCCGGACAGGCTTGTGCAGCTCACCGCTTGCCGACGACAACCCCCTTGGTTTCGACGCCGACGTTGTTCAATCACGCCGCCATGGATGGATCGGGGTCTGGGGCCGCGGCCGCGGCCACAGCGGCGCCTCAAGGCTTGGCGACGCCTTTGAACCAATGCTCGAGCGGCTCGGGGTTGGGGCGATACCAGGCCGGTTTGCGGTAATGGACGAATGTGCCCTCGATCACCGAGCCCGTGACGACTCCGCGCCACACCAACCGGCCGTCACTGTCGCTGCGGGTCTCGGTCTCGAACTGGATTGCGTCCCCATGCTGGACGGCTGCAACCGTACCTTTGTTGAAGCCCCATTGGTCGCACATGCTCGAATGAAAGGTGCCACCGGCAAAGGTGATGACGTCGCCCTTTTCGTCGGCGGGTTTGCCCTTGGGGCCGGCATCGGCGATGAACACCTTGCCCTCCAGGCCTGCCGACTGCGCGACGGCACTCGGGCTGCCCATCACGCAGAGTGCAGCCAAGGTCAGTGCGAGGACGAACTTGCAATAGCTGTTCATCAGAAGTCTCCCAGGTCTTCATGCAGGCACAGTATGTTGCCCTCGGGGTCTTCGAACCACGCTGCCTTTTCCGAGCCGAGCACGCAGACATGTTCGACGGTCTTGAGCCCCGGCATGTCGTAGTCCGAAAACCTGACGCCGCGCGCTTTGAGAAACGCGACCGCCGGTTCGATGCGCTCGACCTTGAAGCTCAGCGCCGTGTGCTCGGCCTTCGTGCCATCGGGTTTGGGAAAGAGGGCCAGCGTCGTCCCGCCGACGCGGTAGTTGAATTTCCCGTCAGGACGCAAACCCAAAGGTTCCAGTCCCAGGCCGTCCTCGTAGAAGCGGCGCGCTCGCGCCATGTCCTTCACCGGCAACATGCAGCTCACCTCGCACTGGCTGATCGAGTCCATCGTCCATTTTCCTTGCAGTCCTATACTGGCTTTGTACGCAGTGCGCCACGCCGAGTCGATGCGCAAGATTGCGTACCGGACCCGAAAGGATCGGTCATGGCCAGCCCGCGGCCCGAACTGCTGCGCATGCGCGACCTTCGCGCCGCATTGACGGCGCTGGGGGAAATCGCGGATGGGGCCAGCACGGGCGCGCGCTTCGCGATCGACGGTGTGCAGGTGTTGTCGCGCCTGGTGCCCAACGCGCTGACCACCCTGTCCTGCTGCGACCTGCACAGTTCAGTGCGCGTTGTCTACGGCGTGCAGCCGGGAACGGTGGGCGCGGATGAGCGGGCCGCTTTCGACCGCAACTTCCACGAGCACCCGCTGGTGCGATATCACGCCATCGAGCTCGGCGCTTATGCGCATCGCATCAGCGATTCGCTGCCCCAGTCGCGCTTTCGCGAGACTGCCCTTTACAACGACTACTACCGCCGTGTCGGTCTGAGCCACGCCCTGGCGCTGCCGATTCGCATGAACGGGCGGGAACTGGTCAGCTTCGTGCTGAACCGCGACGGCATGGACTTCGACGATCGCGAACTGGCTCTGCTGGACTGCCTGCGTCGGCCGCTGGCGAGGTTGTTCGACCGCGTGCAGGCGGCCGAGCGGCCCACCGCCGCATTCGACGAAGCAAGGCTTGCACGGCTGGGCCTGAAGCGGCGCGAAGCTGAGGTGATGCAGTGGGTGGCAGCAGGCAAGACCGACAAGGACGTGGCCGCGCTGCTGGGGCTGAGCCCGCGCACCGTGCACAAGCACCTGCAGAACATCTACGTCAAGCTCGGCGTGGAAACGCGTACCGCCGCCGTCATGCGCGCCCTGGGTTGCTGATCGGGCTGTCGATGCCAGCACGCCCCGGGTCTGCGCCGAGGCCATGACTTCGAGCCGAACGCCTGGGCGTCAACGGGTTGGCATGCCCCATGGCGTTTGGCGAGTCTGCCAAAAGCGGGCGCTCGTCAGCAGCCGGAAAGGGCCGCTGGAGTGAGATCACACGAAGGCCAGGCAGACCTGCGTTCGTGCTGGATTCGACACCGTGCCCTGCTGAATGCAGAGCTCGCATTGCCGGACCGCCTGATCCATTCTGAGCCTGCTGCCAATAGCACCGGTCGACCTGCATCGGCCATCAAGCCGCGCTGGCGCTGCCACGGGTGCCGGCTCAGACGACCTTTCGCTGCAAGCGTCGCGGCACTGCCGCTTGCGCCGCCAGCAATGTGCGGCAGCGCTCTTCGTGCTGGGCGATCTCGGCCAGCGTGATCTCGATGTCCTCGCGCTGCTGCTCCAGCAGCCGGCAGTGCCCGCCCAGCACGGCCAGGAAGGCGGTGAGCTGCTGCTTGGTGTCCGACGGCGAGTCGTACATGTCCACCAGCTGCTTGATCTCCAGGAGGCTCAAGCCCAGCCGCTTGCCGCGCAGCGTGAGCTTCAGCCGCGTGCGGTCGCGCTGCGAGTAGACGCGGCTGCGGCCGGCGCGCGCCGGCGTGAGCAGGCCCACGTCCTCGTAGAAGCGGATGGCGCGCGCGGTGATGTCGAACTCCAGCGCCAGCTCGGAGATCGTGTAGACCTGCACAGCGGCGCGCGGCTTGACCCTGGCGGCGCGGGGTGGGGTGGGCATGGTTAGACTGACGTTGACGTCAACGTAAATTCAAACCGCAAATATACAAACCATGGCCACCAGCCCCCTCAACGCCCAGGAAAGCGCCCTTCACTACCCGCTGGGCGACACGCTGCCGGCGCCGGGCACCAGCATCGAGGTGGCCCCCGGGGTGCGCTGGCTGCGCATGGGGCTGCCGTTCGCTCTCAACCATATCAACCTGTGGCTGTTGCGCGATGTGCAGGACGACATCGAGGGCTGGACCATCGTCGACTGCGGCATCACCGACGAGGCCACGCGCCAGCACTGGGAGCAGGTCTTCGCCACCCAGTTGCAGGGCCTGCCGGTGCTGCGCGTGGTGGTCACGCACATGCACCCCGACCACATCGGCCTGGCGCATTGGCTGTGCCAGCGCTGGAGCACGCCGCAGCGCGACTGCCGGCTTTGGATCAGCGCCACCGACTGGGGCGCCGCGCGCGTGGCCAGCCAGGCCACCACCGGCTTTGGCGGCGAAGGCGCGGCGCGCTTTTTCGCCCTCCACGGCCTGACCGACGCGGCGGCGCTGGCCAAGGTGCGTTCGCGCACCAACTACTACTCCGGCATGGTGCCGGACGTGCCGCGGCAGTACCGGCGCCTGCTCGACGGCATGACGCTGCGCGTGGGCGCCCATGACTGGCACTGCATCGTGGGCTACGGCCACGCGCCCGAACACATCGCGCTGCACTGCCCGACACTCGGCGTGCTGATTTCGGGCGACATGGTGCTGCCACGCATTTCCACCAACGTCAGCGTGATCGACCTCGAGCCCGAGGCCAACCCGCTGCCGCTGTACCTGGACTCCATCGCACGCCTGAAGCGCCTGCCCGCCGACACGCTGGTGCTGCCTTCGCACGGCAAGCCCTTCACCGGGCTGCACGTGCGCATCGAGCAGCTGCACCAGCACCATGCCGACCGCTATGCCGAGGTGCTGGCGGCCTGCGTCGACCAAGCCGGCAGCGCGGCCGACATGCTGCCGGTGCTGTTCAAGCGCGAACTCGACCTGCACCAGACGACCTTCGCGATGGGCGAATCGGTGGCCCACCTGCACGCGCTGGCCGAAGCCGGGCAGATGCGCCGGCTGGCAGGCGCCGACGGCGTGCTGCGCTTCCAGACCGTGGTCTGAAAACGAAGAGGGCGGCTTCCGGGGTCACCCCGGGACGCCGCCCTGCCTGCTTGCCGCCCTACCTGCTTGTCGACCTGCCCGCAGGCCTCCCAGCCCTGGACCAACCTCATGAATCGTGATTGACAGCCTACGCCGCCAGTATCGACGCCGGGCCGGGTTCGACCCATCCCACGAACCGCCGAACTAACGACAGAAATTGGTGTTAGGGCGGGCCTTCAGTCCAGCACCGGCAACAATTCATGGCGCAGCACGCCGCGCGCCTGCTCGTAGTCGGGCAGGGCAGCGCGCACGACGTCCCAGAAGGCCGGGCCGTGATTCATCACGCGCAGGTGGGCCAACTCGTGGGTCACGACGTAGTCGATCACCGGCAGGCCGAAGTGCACCAGGCGCCAGTTCAGGCGGATCGAGCCATCGGCGCTGGCGCTGCCCCAGCGCGTGGCGGCCGAGCTCAGGCTCAGCCGCGTCATGCGCACGCCCAGCCGCTGCGCAAAAACTGCGCAGCGCTCTTCGAAGATGCGGCGCGCCTGGCGCTGCAGCCAGCTTTGCACGGCGTCGCGGATCTGCGCGGGTGCAGCCGTTTGCGGCAGCCCCAGGTGCAGCGTCAGGCGGGGCACGCCCGGCAGCGCCTGGGCTTGCGTGTGCAGCACGGCGCCGGTGGTGCGCGGGTCGAGCACCAGGATCACGGTGTCGCCCAGGAATGGGATGGTGGCGCCTTCGCGCCAGTCCACGCGCGCCGCGTGCAGGCGCGCGGCGCGTTCGCGCTGCTCCTGCAGCTTGCGCAGGATCCAGCCGGCCTTTTCGCGCAGTGCGGCTTCGATCTCGGCCTGGCCGACCCAGCGCGGTGCGCTCACGCTCAGGCCCTCGGCGGCGACCACGAAGCCGATGCTGCGCCGGCGCGAGCGCCGCAACTCGTAGCCCACGGCGTGGCCGGTGAGCAGCACCTCGCGGTGGCTGCGTGGGTGGCGAAACTCGACCCGCTCGGTGGCCGGGGGCGCAATTGCGGATGTGGCGGATGTGGCGGATGTGGCGGGTGTGGCAGGTGTGGCGGGTCTGGCAGGCGACGGCGCCACGGGTCCGGCTGCGGGGGCCAGGCTCTTCGCCACCACCACGGGCGGCGCCTCATCGAACAGCGAAAACTGCTCGGGCGGCTGGGCAGCGGGGCCGGTGGGCATGAGGCGTGATTCTAGGTCGCAGGTCGCGGGCACGTCGGGCCAGAGGCCTGGCATTCCCCCCGCCCGCCCGGCCGACGCGGCCGACGCAGCCGAACCGGCCGACCTGGCGATGAGCAACTCAGCGTGAAGCTTCGCCCGCTCCGCGGTCGACTCGTCGCGCCGGCGCGGCCGCCGGCTCGGTCGCAGCGGCTGCCGCGTAGGCCTCGGGGTCGAGACGGCGCATCTCGGCTTCGATCCAGGCCTGCACCTCGCGCATCAGTTCGTCGGCTTGGCGGCCATGGCTGCTGATCGGCGGGCCGATCGACACGTCCACCAGCCCCGGGCGCAGCAGGAAGCTCTTGCGCGGCCAGCACTTGGCGCTGCTGGCCGCGATGGGCACGATGGGCACGCTGCTGGCGATGGCCAGGCGCGCCGCGCCGCTCTTGTAGCTGCCCTGCTGCCCGCGCGGGATGCGCGTGCCCTCGGGGAACATGATGACCCAGATGCCCTCGGCCGCCAGCCGCCTGCCCTGCGCCGCCACCTTGGCCCAGGCCTCGGCGCGCTTGCTGCGGTCGATGTGGATCATGTCCAGCCGGCCCATGGCCCAGCCGAAGAACGGAATGTAGAGCAGCTCGCGCTTGAAGACGTAGGCCAGCGGGTGCGGCATCAGCGTCGGCAAGGCGAAGGTCTCCCAGGTGCTCTGGTGCTTGGCCGCCAGCACCACGGCGCTGCTCTCGTCGGCCGCGCTGGGCAGGTGCTGCAGGCCTTGGACGTGGTAGCGCACACCGCAGATCGCCCTGGCGCCCCAGATCGCCATGCGCAGCCAACGCACGGTGGGCCAGTACAGGGGTTTGCCGCGGATGAAGATCGACAGCGCCAGCATCAGCAGTGCCCAAGGCACCACCGTCACCGTCAGCCACAGCAGGAAGGCGAAGGACCGCAGCGCCCAGCCCAGCTTGCCCATGGCCAGGCTCAGGACAGGCCGCCGACCGAGGAGTCGGCGTGGTTGTCGCGCTGCAGCAGGAAGTCGGCGAAGGCGCTCAGGCTGACGTGCGCGCGCGCCGCCGGCACCTGCGCCAGCAGCGCCTGCACCTGCTCGGGCGACAACTGCGCGGCGCGGCCGCTCAGCACCAGGTGCGGCTCGCAGCCCGCGGCCTGCGCGGCGATGAGGTCGCGCTCGGTGTCGCCCACCATCGGCACGTGGGCCAGGTCGACACCGTAGCGGCGCGCGATGTCCAGCAGCAGCCCGGGCTTGGGCTTGCGGCAGTCGCAGTCGTCTTCTGGCGTGTGCGGGCAGAAGAAGACGGCGTCGATGCGACCGCCCTGGGTCTGCAGCGTCTGGTGCATGTGGGCGTGCACGGCGTTGACAGCGCTCATGTCGATCATGCCGCGCCCGATGCCGCTCTGATTGGTGGCCACCACGGTGTGCCAGCCGGCATGGTTGATGCGCGCCACCGCCTCCAGCGCGCCGGCCACGGGATGCCACTCTTCGGGTGAGGTGACGTGCGCTTCGCGGTATTCGTTGAGCACGCCGTCGCGGCCCAGGATGACGAGCTTGGTGATGTGCATGGCGGGCCCCGTGTGCTTGGCTTCAGGCCGCGAGCTTGGACAGATCGGCGACGCGGTTCATGGCGCGATGCAACTGCGATAGCAGGGCCAGGCGGTTGCGGCGCAAGCCGGCGTCCTCGGCGTTGACCATGACCTGGTCGAAGAATTCGTCGACCGGCGCCTTCAGCGCGGCCAGGGCTCGCAGCGAGGCCGTGTAGTCGCCGGCTGCAAAGGCGTCTTCGGCCTGCGGCGCCACGACGGCCAGCGCGGCGGCCAGCGCCCGTTCGGCGGGCTCGCACAGCAGCGTCGCGTCGACAGAGTCCGGCAGCGCTTCGTCGGCCCGCCTCAGGATGTTGGCGACGCGCTTGTTGGCCGAAGCCAGCGCCGGGGCCTCGGGCAGAGCAGAGAAGGCGCGCACCGCGGCCAATTTGCGCGGAACGAGGTCGAACGCCATCTCGTTTGGCGACAGCACGGCGTCGACCTCGATGGCGCTGAATCCTTGCTCGCGCAGCAGGCCAGCGAAGCGTTCGAGCATGAATGTGGCTAGCTCGGCCTGGGTCTGGGCGAGCGTGCCGGGCCTGAACGCGGCATAGGCCGTGTGCACCAGGTCGAACACGTTCAGCTGCAGTCCACGCTCCACCAGCATGCGGATCACGCCCAGCGCGTGGCGGCGCAGCGCGAACGGATCCTTGTCGCCGGTGGGCGCGGCGCCGACGCCGAACAGGCCGGCCAGGGTCTCGAGCTTGTCGGCCAAGGCGACCACCAAGCCGACCTCGCCACGCGGCAGCTCGTCGCCGGCAAAGCGCGGCTTGTAGTGGTCTTCGACCGCGAAGGCCACGTCCTCGGTCTCGCCGTCGTGGCGCGCGTAGTAGCCGCCCATGATGCCCTGCAGCTCGGGGAACTCGCCCACCATGTCGGTGAGCAGGTCGGCCTTGGCCAGCAGCGCGGCACGGTCGGCGCTGCTGGCCAGCACACTGCCACCGAGCTGGTGGCCGATCTGCATCGCCAGCGCGCGCACGCGCTGCACGCGCTCGCCCTGGCTGCCCAGCTTGCCGTGGTAGACCACCTTGTCGAGCAGCGGCACGCGCGACGCGAGCGTCTTCTTGCGGTCCTGGTCGAAGAAGAACTTGGCGTCGGCCAGGCGCGGGCGCACGACGCGTTCGTTACCCTGCACGACGCGGCTGGCGTCGGCCGGAGAGATGTTGCTCACGATGAGGAAGCGGTGCGTCAGGCGGCCCTCGTCGTCGAGCAGCGGGAAGTACTTCTGGTTGGCCTTCATGGTCAGGATCAGGCACTCTGGCGGCACGGCCAGGTATTCGGGCTCGAAGCGGCACAGCAGCACGCGCGGGCGCTCCACCAGCGCCGTGACTTCGTCGAGCAGCGCCTCGTCCTGGATCGGCGTCAGGCCTTCGATGGCCGCGGCCGCGGCAAGCTGGCGCACGATGTCGGCGCGGCGGTGGCTGAAGCTGGCGATCACGGCGCCCTGCTCGGCCAGCTGGTGTTCGTAGTGGTCTGCGTCCTGCAGCACCAGCGGGTCGACCAAGGCTTCGAAACGGTGGCCGCGGGTCTGGCGGCCGGCCTGCAGCCCGAGCGCGCTGACCGGCACCAGGTCGGCGCCGTGCAGCGCCACCAGGCCGTGCGCCGGGCGCACGAAGTGCACGCTCGTCCAGCCGGGCATGAAGTCCGGCCCGGCGCCGCTTTCCAGCTGGTACTGCATGACCTTGGGGATCGGCAGCCTGGCCAACGATTCGTCCAGCGCCTGCTGCAGTCCAACGGCCAATGTGCAGCCGGGCCGCTGGCTGTCGAAGAAGAGGGCCTGGGCCTTGCCGTCTTGCGCCTGCCGCAGCTGGGCCACGACCGTGGCATCGGCGCCCAGGCCGGCCAACTTTTTGAGCAGCGCCGGCGTGGCCGAGCCGTCGGCCATCAGGCCCACGGCCACCGGCATCAGCTTCACCGACTGGGCCTGGTCCGGCGCCACCGCCAGCACATGGCTGATGTGCGCAGCCAGCCGGCGCGGCGAGGCAAAGACGTTGAGCGCGGAAGACTCGCCCGCCAGACCCGTGCTGCGCAGCGATTGCTGCAGCACGGCGCCAAAGGCCAGCCCCAGCTTTTTAAGCGCCTTGGGCGGCAGTTCTTCGACGAACAGCTCAACGAGGAGACTTTTCGCGCTCATCGTCATGCCGCCTTCTTGGCCAGTTGCGCAAGCACTTCATCGGCCCATGCCCTGGGCGCCATCGGGAATCCCAGCCGCGCCCGGCTCTGCAGATAGCTCGCCGCCACGCTGCGCGCCAGGTTGCGGATGCGGCCGATGTAGGCGGCGCGCTCGGTGACGCTGATGGCACCGCGCGCGTCGAGCAGGTTGAAGCTGTGGGCGCACTTCAGCACCTGTTCGTAAGCCGGCAAGGCGAGTTGCTGCTCCATCAAGTACTTCGCCTGCTTCTCATGGGCGGCAAACGCGCCGAGCAAGAAATCCACGTCGCTGTGCTCGAAGTTGTAGGTGCTCTGTTCCACCTCATTCTGGTGATAGACATCGCGGTACTTCAGCGTCTCCGTCCAGGCCAGGTCGTAGACGTTGTCCACGCCCTGCAGGTACATCGCCAGCCGCTCCAGACCGTAGGTGATCTCGCCCGTGATCGGCTTGCAGTCGATGCCGCCGACCTGCTGGAAGTAGGTGAACTGCGTGACTTCCATGCCGTTGAGCCAGACCTCCCAGCCCAGGCCCCAGGCGCCCAGCGTCGGGTTCTCCCAGTCGTCCTCGACAAAGCGCACGTCGTTGATCTTCAGATCGAACCCCAGCGCGACCAGCGAGCCCAGGTAGAGCTCCAGGATGTCGGCCGGCGCCGGCTTCAGCACCACCTGGTACTGGTAGTAGTGCTGCAGGCGATTGGGGTTGTTGCCGTAGCGGCCGTCCTTGGGCCGGCGGCTCGGCTGCACGTAGGCCGCCTTCCAGGGCTCGGGGCCGAGGGCGCGCAGGAAGGTCGCGGTGTGGCTCGTGCCGGCGCCGACTTCCATGTCGTAGGGCTGCAGCAGCGCACAGCCCTGGGCGTCCCAGTAACTCTGCAGCTTGAGGATGATTTGCTGGAAGGTCAGCATGGTCGGATGTGGCGAAAACCCTTGAGTTTACGGGCCTGGCGGGCGACTACGCTGTCGCGCCATGAGCGCTCAACAACTGGTTCTGAGCCTGCTGCTGGCGACCATGGTGTTTTCGGTGGCGCTGGAACTGCGGGTGGTGGACTTCAGGCGCGTCGCGCAGGCGCCGCGCGCCGTGGTGGCCGGCCTGGTGCCGCAGTTCGTGCTCTTGCCCGGCGCCACCTGGCTGGCCACGCTGGTGCTGGACCTGCCGCCCAACATCGAGACCGCCATGATCCTGGTCGCCTGCTGCCCGGGCGGGTCGCTCAGCAACGTCGTCACCCACCACGGCCGCGGCAACACGGCGCTGAGCGTCAGCATCTCGGCCGTTGCGGCGGTGATGGCGCTCGTGCTGACGCCCTTCAACTTCACCTGGATGGTGGCCACCAACCCGGCCACCGCCGGCTGGCTGAAGCAGCTGGACATCGACGCCAGCGCGATCTGGTGGAGCCTGTTGGCGCTGCTGGCGGTGCCGATGGCGCTGGGCCTGCTGTTCAGCCACCAGTTGCCGGCGCTGACGGCGCGCATGCGCAAGCCGCTGTCGAGCTTTAGCCTCTTCGCGCTGCTGGCCTTCATCGTGCTGGGGCTGGTCGCGCAGAGGCAACTGCTGACGGCGTAAATCCTGCCCCAGCTGCTGATCGTGGTGCTGCACAACGGCGCCGGCCTGCTGCTGGGCTACCTGGCGGCGCAGGCCTTCCGCGTCGCCGAACGCGACCGCCGCGCGATCATGATCGAAGGCGGCATGCAGAACGCCGGGCTGGCGCTGGGCATCATCGCGGTGCAATTCAACGCCGACCTGGGCATGGTCATCATCGCCAGCCTGTGGGGCATCTGGCACATCGTCAGCGGCATGACGCTGGCCACGCTGTGGAGGAGCAAGGATGCTCGACTCGGTCTTTGAAGGCGCCACGGTCATCGATGGCAGCGGCGCGCCGCCCTTCGTCGCCGACGTCGGCTTGGCCGGCGGCCGCATCGCCCACATCGACAAGAGCGGCCGCATCACGGCGGCGGCGCGCGAACGCATTGCCGCCCACGGCGCCTGGCTGACGCCGGGCTTCATCGACATCCACACCCACTACGACGGCCAGGCGACCTGGGACCAGACCTTCAGCCCCAGCATCCACCACGGCGTGAGCACCGTGGTGATGGGCAACTGCGGCGTCGGCTTCGCGCCCCACGTGCCGGGGCGCGAGGCCGAACTCATCGCGCTCATGGAAGGCGTCGAGGACATCCCCGGCGCGGCGCTGGCCGAAGGCGTGAAGTTCAACTGGCAGAGCTTCGAGCAGTACCTGGACGTGCTCGACGCGCTGCCGCACAGCCTGGACTTCCTGGCGCAGGTGCCGCACGACCCGCTGCGCATGGCGGTGATGGGCGAGCGCGCACTGGCGCAGCAGCCGGCCACGGCCGCTGACATCGACGCCATGCGGCAGCTGCTGCGCCGGGCCTTGCAGGCCGGCGCGGCGGGCCTTTCCACCGGCCGCACCGACAACCACCGCACCGCGCGCGGCCACGAGACGCCGGCAGCCGTTGCCAGCGCGGCCGAACTCACGGGCATCGCGCGCGCCTTCGAAGGCCTGCATCACGGCGTGGTGCAGGTGGTGAGCGACTTCGATCTGCTGCGCGGTGCCGAGCGCTTTGACCTTGAGTTCGACCTCGTCGAAGCCCTCGCCCGCGCCAGCGGCCGGCCGCTGTCGATGACCTGGCTGCAACGCGACCCCGGCGGCGAGCAGTGGCAGGCGATCCAGGCCCGCGTCGAAGCCGCAGTGGCGCAAGGCCTGCCGCTGTACCTGCAGGCCGCGTCGCGCGGCATCGGCGTCATCATCGGCCTGGATGCCAGCTTCCACCCCTTCATGGGCTTCCCGGGCTACAAGGACGTGGCAGCGCTGCCGCTGGCCGCGCGCGCCGCCGCGCTGCGTGAGCCGGCGCGCAAGGCGCGCATCCTGGCCGAGCACAGCGATCGCGTCTCGGGCGACGGCACGCCGGTGCCGCCGCTGGTGGACATCCTGCTGGCTCGCATCGAGCTCATCGCCGGCCGCATGTTCCCGCTCGACGCCGCACCCGACTACGAACCCGGCGTCATGCAGAGCTTCCTGGTGCGCGCCCGGCAGCGCGGCACCCGCGCGCTGGAAGCGCTGTACGACCACTTCGCGCAAGGCGACGGCAGCAGCCTCGTGTACTTCCCGGTCTTCAACTACAACGACGGCAACCTGGACGCCGTGCGCCAGATGCTGACCCACCCGCGCGCGCTCTTCGGCTTGAGCGACGCCGGCGCCCATGTCGGCACCATTTGCGACGCCAGCTCGACCACCTTCTTGCTCAGCCACTGGGCGCGCGACCGCGCGCAGGGCCGCCTGCCGCTGGAGCTGGCGGTACACCTGCTCAGCGCCCGCAACGCCGACTACCTGGGCTTGCGCGACCGCGGCCGCATCGCGGTGGGCCAGCGTGCCGACCTCAACCTGATCGACCCGGCGCGCCTGGCGGTGGGCACGCCGCGGCTGGTGCGCGACCTGCCAGCCGGCGGCAGACGATTCCTGCAGGTCGGCCAGGGCTATATCGGCACCTGGGTGGCGGGGCGCTGCGTGCAGCGCGATGGCGTGGTCAGCGACGAGCGCCCGGGCCGGCTGGTGCGGCTGGGCTGAAGCGGCGCAGCCTCACGGCCCCCAGCACCACCAGCCCGGCGACACCGATCAGCGGCCACAGGCCCCACCGCGCTGCCCACCAGGCGAAAGGCGTCACGCCCTGGCGCCCCTGCACGCGCGCCAGCAGCACGCCCTGGGTGTGCGGCGCCAGCAGGGCCGTGACCACGCCGCGGTGGTCGATGGCTGCGGTGGCCCCGGTGTTGGTGGCGCGCAGCATCGGCCGCTGCAGCTCCAGCGTGCGCATGCGCGACAGGTTCAGGTGCTGGGCGATGGCCACCGAGTCGCCGAACCAGCCCATGTTGCTGATGTTGGCCAGCACGGTCGGCGCCGTGGCCGCGTCGGCAAAGCGCCGCGCCAGTTCTTCGCCGAACAGGTCCTCGTAGCAGATGTTGGGGCCGATGCGCTGGCCGGCGACAGCAAAGGACGGCGGCCGCAGCACGCCGCGCGAGAAGTCGCCCAGCGGAATGTTCATGAGCTCGGTGAACCAGCGAAAGCCGCTCGGGATGAACTCGCCGAACGGCACCAGATGCCACTTGTCGTAGCGGTACTCTGCGCCGGCCGACAGGCCGACCGCGGAGTTGGTGTAGCCGCGCTCGAAGTCCCCCAGCGGCACGCCCAGCAGCGCCGCGCGTTGCGCGCCGGGACCGGGTGCCGCGAAGTGCGCCTGCAGCAGCTCCCAGTAGCCGGGGGCGAAGTCCTTGAGCTGGAACGGCAGCAGCGGCACCGCGGTCTCGGGTGCGACCACGAGGTCGACTCGCGCCGACAGCATCTCGCGCGCCACCCAGGCCAGCGTCTCGGGCATGCGCTCGGCAGCGAACTTCTCGTCCTGTTTGACGTTGGTCTGCAGCAGTGCCACGTCGAGTTCACCGCTGGCCCGCGTGAAGCCCGCCGGCACCGCCCCCGCAACCGCCGCCGCAGCCGCCACGACGCCGCCTGCTACGGCCAGCGCGGCCCAGGCGCGGCCGCGCGAGCGGATCGACTGCACCGCGCCCGCGGCGGCCGCCGCCAGCAGCGCGCCGATGCCGTAGACCCCGAGCCACGGCGCCAGCGCGGCCAGCGGTGAATCGACCTGCGTGTAGCCGCTGGCAGCCCACGGAAAACCGGTGAAGATGAGGCCGCGCGCCAGCTCGGCCAGCAGCCACAGTGCCGCGAACAGTGCCGCGTCGCTGGCCGCGCCGCGGCGCCAGCGGGCGTAGGCCGCAGCCGCCGCCGCCAGGTAGAGCGACAGCGCCGCCGACAGCGCCAGCACCGCCGCCGCGGCCAGTGGCGCCGCCAGGCCACCGAAGCGGTGCATGCTGATGTAGAGCCAGCCCACGCCGGCGCACAGCCAGGCCGTGCCGTAGCAGCCGCCCAGCCAGGCGGCGCGCGCCGGCGTGGCGCGGTCCAGCCGCCAGACGAGCCAGGCCAGGGTCGCCAGCGGCAGGGCCCAGGCCTGGGTGTAGACCAAAGCCAGCGTCTGCAGCGCGCCCAGGGCCGCCGCAGCCACCGGCTCGAGCCGGCGCCGGACCTGGCTCAATCGACGTCGCCGCCGTCGGCGGAGCTGGCCTGGGGGTGGGTGCGCGGCAGGCGCGAGACGCGGAACCAGCGCACCGCGCCGCCACGCGTGATCATCACGGCAAAGCTCAGGCCGCCGACCTGCACCGCTTCACCGCGGCGCGGCACGCGGCCGTGCTCCTGCGCCACGAGGCCGCCGATGGTCTCGAAGTCGGCCTCGCTCAGGCGCGTGCCGAAGGCCTCGTTGACGGCCGTGATCGACACGTCGCCGGCCACGCGGTGGCTGCCGTCGGCCAGCGTGTAGATGCCGTTTTCCTGCTCCTGCTCGTCGAACTCGTCCTCGATCTCACCGACGATCTCCTCCAGCACGTCTTCGATGGTGATGAGCCCGGCGGTGTTGCCGAACTCGTCGATCACCATCGCCAGGTGGTTGCGGTTGGAGCGGAAGTCGCGCAGCAGCTCGTTCAGGCGCTTGCTCTCGGGCACGAACACCGCCGGCCGCAGCAGCGTGCGCAGGTTCAGCTCGGGCGCGCGCTGCAGCTTGAGCAGGTCCTTGGCCATCAGGATGCCCAGGATGTTCTCGCGCGCGCCCTCGTAGACCGGGAAGCGCGAATGCGCGGTCTCGATCACGCTGGCCAGGATCTGGTCATAGTCGGCGGCGATCGACAGCAGGTCCATGCGCGTGGCCGGCACCATGACCTCGCCGGCGGTCATGTCGGCCATGCGCAGCACGCCTTCGAGCATGAGGCGCGATTCGGGCTCGATGAGCTCGCGGTCCTCGGCTTCGGCCAGCGTCCTGATCAGTTCGGCCTTGCTGTCTGGGCCGGGGGAGATGAACTCCACCAGGCGCTCGAAGAAGGTTCGTTTGTCCGCGGTGGAGGCGCCGCGCTCGCGCGCGGACCTGGGTGATGCTGGGTCGGACACGAGGGGCGGTGCCGGCAGTGGCTGGGGCGGCAAGAATAACCGAGCGTCGGCGCTTGTCCACCGCAGCGGCGACAATGCGAGCCACGGGGCCAGCCGCAAGCGGCCCTGGCGACCCCGCTGCCTGCAGCACGCCGGCCGGCCAGGCAGGCAGGCAGGCTTGACAGCCCAGGGCCCTTGCAACACAGTCGTCGACCCCCATCTGACTGGCCCCTGAACCCGAGCCCCTCGCCGCCATGACCCAAGGTCTGATCCCCGCCACCATCCTCACCGGCTTTCTGGGCGCCGGCAAGACGACGCTGCTCAAGCGCGTGCTGTCCGAAGCGCACGGCCAGAAGATCGCCATCATCGAAAACGAGTTTGGCGAAGAGAACATCGACAACGAGATCCTGGTGTCCGACACCACCGAGCAGATCATCCAGATGAACAACGGCTGTGTCTGCTGCACGATCCGCGAGGATCTGCGCACGACCTTGGCCGATCTGGCCGAAAAGCGCCGCAAGGGGGAATTGCAGTTCGACCGCGTGGTGATCGAGACCACGGGCCTGGCCGACCCCGGCCCGGTGGCGCAGACCTTCTTCATGGACGACGAAATTGCCGAGAGCTACCTGCTGGACAGCGTGCTCACGCTGGTCGATGCCAAGCACGCCGGTGGCCAGCTCGACACGCGCCAGGAAGCGCGGCGCCAGATCGGCTTTGCCGACCAGATCTTCATCAGCAAGTCCGAACTCGTCAGCGATGCCGAGGTCGAGGCGTTGGCCCACCGCATCCGCCGCATGAACCCGCGCGCGCCCCAGCGCAAGGTGCACTTCGGCGAAGTGCCGATCGCCGAGGTCTTCGACCTCAAGGGCTTCAACCTCAACGCCAAGCTCGAGATCGACCCCGCCTTCCTCAACGCCGACGAGGGCCATGACCACGCCCACGACCACGAGCACGGCGAGGACTGCGACCACCCCTCGCACCAGGGCCATCACCACGCCCACGACGACGACGTGAAGTCCTTCGTCTTCCGCAGCAAGAAGGCCTTCAACCCGGCCAAGCTGGAAGACTTCCTGGGCGCCATCGTGCAGGTCTACGGCCCCAAGATGCTGCGCTACAAGGGCGTGCTGTACATGAAAGGCAGCGACCGCAAGGTCATCTTCCAGGGCGTGCATCAGCTCATGGGCAGCGACCTCGGCCCCAAGTGGGCGCCGGGCGAAGACAAGGGCAGCAAGGTCGTCTTCATCGGCATCGACCTGCCCAAGGACGTGCTGCTGCAAGGACTGGAGCAGTGCCTGGCGTGAAGGCGGGCACGGCGGGCGCGGCGCTCGCGTCGCAGGCCCGGCAGGCGTGGCTACAATCCGCGCGCCTTGACGGTCTGCCCGACCGCCGGGGCGACCCCGCCAAGAGCGTGCAAACGTGCGGGCAGAACGGTCCGATTCAGCGTTCCCGAAAGGGGAGGAGGTCCCCGTGAGCAAGCCACCGGCCAAGGCAGCGGCCGCCAAGAAGACAGCGGCCCAGGCCCCGAAGACAGCCTCCAAGCCCGCTGCTAAATCCGTCATCAAACCCGTCGCTAAACCCGTCGCTAAACCCGTCGCCAAAGCTGTCGTCACGGCCGCTCCCGTCAAGCCGGTCGCCAAGGCGGCACCGGCGACAAAGGCCGCGGCCAGAGTCGCGCCCAAGCCCGTCGCCAAACCGGGGAGCACCCCCCCCGCTGGATCCGCTGCCAAGTCGGCCAGCAAGTCCGTGTCCACTTCTGTCTCGAAGCCTCTCACCCCACCCCTAGCCAAGCCTGTGCCCAAATCTGCCGTCAAGGCTGCCGTCGCGGCACCCATCCCTCCCGTCAAGCCTGCCGCCAAAGCGGTGCTGCCCGCGGCCAAGTCATCGGCCCCGGTGCCGGCCGCCAAGGCCGCTGGCGCAAAGGTGGCCCCTGCTGCGCCCGCGCCACAGCCCACGCCCGCGCCTCTGGCCAACCGGTTCACCGATCGCTTTGCTCCCGCGGCCAAACCGGCCGCACGCGAGATCACTGAAAAGGTCGAATTGCCCAAGCCGGCGCAGAAGATCGACCCCAAGCTGGCCAACGCCTGGAAGTCCAAGCCCGGCCGCGAACTGACCGAACCCGAACTGCTGGCCATGCCCGAGGCGGAGTTCATGAACGACAAGCAGCTCGACTTCTTCCGCGCCCGGCTGCAGCAGCAAAAGGACGACCTGCTGTCGAGCGCCGGCGAGACCACCGAGCACCTGCGCGAAGACACCTCCATCGTGCCCGACCCCGTGGACCGTGCCACGATCGAGGAAGAACACGCGCTCGAGTTGCGCACGCGCGACCGCGAGCGCAAGCTGCTCAAGAAGATCGCGCAGTCACTGACCCGCCTGGACACCGGCGAGTACGGCTTCTGCGACGAGACCGGGGAGCCGATCGGCCTGCCGCGCCTGCTGGCACGGCCCACAGCGACGCTGTCGCTCGAGGCCCAGCAACGGCGCGAGCTCAAGCAGAAGATGTTCGGCGACTGATCGACGACGAGAGGCCGTGCCCCGCGCACTGCTTCTCGCCTGTCTCGGGCCAGACCGCCAGACCGCCTTCGGGCCGAGACCCCCCCCGGAGTACCATTCCCTCATGGCCGAGAACGAGAGTTTTTTCCGCAAGGTGGTGAGGTTCGTCGCGAACCCGGCCACCGACTGGACCGACCTCAGTTCGCGTCAAGAAGAGACCAAGGAACTCGAGCTCGAGAAATCCGAGCTCAAGGCCATGATCGAGCGCAAGCGGCGCAACGACTTCGTGCGCAAACGCGAATTCGACATGCTGCGGCGCGTGCGCCGCGAAGGCCTGTCGCCGGAACAACTGGCCACGCTGGGCACCTCGTCGCGCCTGGACGACTCCGAAGCCCGCCTGCCCGACAACAGCCAGGCGCGCCCCGCCGGTGTCAAGGCCAAGATCGACGAGATCGAGCAGCAGATGGTCGGCGATGCCGGCTTCCACAGCACCGGCCGCGGCCGCACGCCGGGCGGCTACAGCCCGCTCGCCCCTGCCCCCGCCCCTGCCCCCACGCCCGCGCCCGCGCCCAAAGCGGCTGCCGTGGCCTCGAGCCCGCGCGCGTCGGCCTTCGACAGCGGTTTTCGCACCCCGGCTCTGGCGCCGTTGCCCGACATCGCCCTGCCCCCGATCGCCGCACCCGCGCCGGTGCAGATGGTCTCGGGGCTGCCGCCGCTGGCACCGCTGTCGGCAGTGTCCTTCGACGGCGCCGGCCCCGGCCCCGGCCTGACACCCGTCGCCAGCCCTGGCGCCCGCGCCCCCGCGGCAGGTGAGAACTCCGACTTCAGCAGCCCGTTTGCGGTCGAAGTGAGCGAGGTCGTGCACGACCCCGAGCTCGACGAGGCCGTGATCGCCTTCGCCAACGCCGACTTCTCGCAGTGCGAAGACGCCTTGCAGCGCATCACCTCGATGGGCGGCGACCGCTCCCAGCATGCCGAAACCTGGCTCGTGCTGTTCGACCTCTACCGCGCCACCGGCCAGCAGCAGCACTTCGAGAGCCTGGCGCTGGACTACGCGCAACAGTTCGGCTGGAGCGCGCCGCAGTGGTATTCATTGCCCAAGCTGGTGGCCGATGCGCTGGCCGACGAACCGATCGTCACCTCGTCGAGCAGCAATTCGCGCAGCCCGGGCGATGTCGGCTGGGTCTGCCCGGAGATCCTCGACATCGACGCCGTAGCCCGCCTGCGCTCGCAGTCGCTGCAGATGCCGCTGCCCTGGATCTTCGACTGGAGCAGCCTGCGCAGCATCGACGCCGAAGCCTCGATGCAGCTGTCGATGGTGTTCCGGCTCTGGTCGGGCCAGGCGCTGGAGATGCGCTGGCTGGCCGGCGAGCGCCTGTTCACGGTGCTGCAGGACGCCGCCCCCACCGGCGTGCGCGACGCCGACCCCGCCTTCTGGCTCACCCGGCTCGACGCGCTGCGACTGGCCAACCAGGCCGACCAGTTCGACGAAGCGGCGATCGACTACTGCGTCACCTACGAGGTCAGCCCGCCGTCGTGGGAGCCCACGCGCTGCAAGGTCCACATCAGCGGCAGCAGCCTGTCGACGCGCAACCCGTCGCTGTCGATGGTCAGCGACGTGTCCACGAGCTTCCTGGAGTCGGGCCTGGCCGAAGACCTCGGCGGCGGCATCGAGATGGCGCACGTCGAACTCTCGGGCCAGCTGGTGGGCGACATCAGCGCCACGCTCGACAAGCTGCACGCCAAGCTCGGCAGCGCGCCGGTGGTCAGTGTGTCCTGCGCGCGCCTGATCCGGGTCGATTTCATCGCTGCCGGCGACCTGCTCAACTGGGTGCTGGCGCGCCGCAACGAAGCGCGTGCGGTGCAGTTCGTCGACGCCCACCGCCTGCTGGCACTGTTCTTCGGCGCCATGGGCATCAACGAGCACGCCAAGGTGCAGGTCAGGAAAGTTTGACCCCCCCCCCGGAGCGCCTGACGGCGCACCCCCCCAGGGGGGCGCCGCCGATGGCCCGGCAGAGCCGGTTCCATGGCGGCCACTTGATCGGGGCTGCAGCCAGCCTCACATTTGATTCACATGGACACCTACCACGGCACCACCATCGTCAGCGTGCGGCGCGGAGCGGTCGTCGCGATCGGCGGCGACGGCCAGGTCACGCTGGGCCACATCGTCATCAAGGCCAGCGCGCGCAAGGTGCGCAAGCTCTACCGCGAACAGGTGCTGGCCGGTTTTGCCGGCGCCACGGCCGACGCCTTCACGCTCTTCGAGCGCTTCGAGGCCAAGCTCGAGAAGCACCAGGGCCACCTGCAGCGCGCTGCCATCGAGCTGACCAAGGACTGGCGCACCGACCGCGTGCTGCGCCGCCTGGAAGCCATGCTGGCGGTGGCCGACAGCACCTGCTCGCTGATCATCACCGGCAACGGCGACGTGCTGGAGCCCGAGCACGGCATCGTGGCCATCGGCTCCGGCGGCCCCTATGCGCAGGCCGCGGCGCGGGCGCTGCTGGAGCACACCGAGATGAGCCCGGCGCAGATCGTCAAGCGCTCGCTCGAGATCGCCGCCGACATCTGCATCTACACCAACCAGAACCACATCGTGGAGACGCTGGGATGATGGAGCCCCCAAGCTCGCTGGCGCTCGCTACCCCCCGAGGGGGCCGTCCGCCAGCGGCCCGGCAAAGCCGGCTCCGCGGCGGGAAGCTGGGTCTGGATCGACAGACTGCGGAAGGATCCACTTCTTGAGCATGACCCCGCAGGAAATCGTCAGCGAACTCGACCGCCACATCGTCGGCCAGCGGGCCGCCAAGCGCGCCGTCGCCATCGCACTGCGCAACCGCTGGCGCCGCCAGCACGTGGAGGGCCCGCTGCGCGGCGAAATCACGCCCAAGAACATCCTCATGATCGGCCCCACCGGCGTGGGCAAGACCGAGATCGCGCGCCGCCTGGCGCGCCTGGCCGACGCGCCGTTCATCAAGGTCGAGGCGACCAAGTTCACCGAGGTCGGCTACGTCGGCAAGGACGTCGACTCGATCGTGCGCGACCTCGTCGACGTGGCCATCAAGCAGGAGCGTGAGCGCCAGATGCGCGGCAAGCGCGCCGCCGCCGCGGACGCTGCCGAAGAGCGCTTGCTCGACGCGCTGGTGCCGCCGCCGCGGCCGAGCGCCGGCTTTGCCGCCGAAAGCCCGCCCGCGCCCGACAACGCCGCGCGCCAGGTGCTGCGCAAGCGGCTGCGCGAGGGCGCGCTCGACGACAAGGAGATCGAGATCTCGCTGGCCGACGCCAAGCCCACGCTCGAGGTGCTCGGCCCGCAGGGCCTGCCGGGCATGGAAGACATGGCCGAGCAACTGAAGGGGCTGTTCAGCCAGATGGGCCAGGCGCAGCGCAAGACGCGCAAGCTCAAGATCGGCGAGGCGCTGCCGCGGCTGGTGGACGAAGAAGCCGCCAAGCTCGTCAACGAGGACGAGATCCGCAGCGCGGCGCTGGCTCACGCCGAAGCCAGCGGCATCGTCTTCATCGACGAGATCGACAAGGTGACCTCGCGCAGCGACCACGGCGGCGCCGAAGTCAGCCGCCAGGGCGTGCAACGCGACCTGCTGCCGCTGGTCGAGGGCACCACCGTCAACACCAAGTACGGCATGGTCAAGACCGATCACATGCTGTTCATCGCCAGCGGCGCCTTCCACCTCGCCAAGCCGAGCGACCTGATCCCCGAGCTGCAAGGCCGCTTCCCGATCCGCGTCGAGCTCGGCCCGCTGAGCGTGGAAGACTTCGAGGCCATCCTGACTGCCACCGAAGCCAGCCTGATCGCGCAGTACACGGCCCTGCTGGCCACCGAGGGTGTGGCGCTGCAGATCACACCCGAGGCGGTGCGCCGCCTGGCCGAGATTGCCTTCGAGGTCAACGAACGCACCGAAAACATTGGCGCGCGCCGCCTGGCCACGGTGATGGAGCGGCTGCTCGACGAGCTCAGCTTCGACGCCCCCAACCGCAGCGGCCAGACGGTGGTGATGGACGCCGCCGCCGTCGACGCGCGGCTGGCCGAGCTGGCGCACAACGAGGACCTGTCGCGCTACATCCTTTAGGGGCGTGGGCGGCGCGGCTGCGGTGGCGCTTGAGGCTCGTCAAGTCCGCGCCCCGCTCGCCCGCTACGCTGGCAGCCATGGATGAACCCACCGCGCAACCGAACCCTGCCGCCAGGCGCAGTAGCTGGCCGCGCGCGGCCGACACGGCTCCGGCGGCCTGGGCCTGGCGCTGGGCCACCCTGGGCGCTTTTTTGCTCACCATCCCGGCCTTCTACGCCGAGCTCATCGACACCAGCGCGCTGCGCTGGGCGATGGGCGCCTACCTGCTGGCCGCCGCGGTGGTGGGCGCGGCGCTGCTGCAGTCGCGCCGCGGCCCGCGGCGCCGCGACTGGCGCCATCGCGCGCTCGACCTGCTGCTGATCGCTGGTCTGCTCGCAGCCGCGCTGGCGCCGCCGAGCAGCGCGTCCGAGCCGGCGCTGGCGCTGCGCCTG
>JANMVM010000204.1:0-15482 GCA_031392695.1 Rubrivivax sp. | reverse complement strand
TCCGCCATGCGCTTGAACTGCAGTTGCGCCAGCTCGGCGACCGCCTGCGCGAGGTGCTGGAATGTGGCAGCAACAGCGGCTTCTCGTTCTGCGCCTGGGGCGTCGCGAAGATGATGAAGGTGACGCAGCTGGAGGTCGAGGAGCTGTGTCGTTTGATGTGCGGCGGCGACCAGCTGCTGCATGAGTCCGGCGTCTACGTGTTCCCTGACGGCAGCGTCACGCCGGTCTACAGCTTTCGCAACCGGATCTATGCGCGGCTGCTCCTGATCGGCCAGACACCGGCCCGCCGCGACGCCGTTCAGCAGGTCTTTACCGACGCCGTGGAAGCCGTCTGGGGTGACCAGGTCGGCGCGGTGGCGCTGGAAATGACCGAGCGCTTCGAGGCAGTGCGCGAGTGGTCACGTGCGTTGCATTACGCCAAGCTTGCCGTGCAGAACGCGCAACGATTGACGTCGCGCACCGACACGGTCAGCCTGCTGGAAAGAGGTCTGGAGCTCAGCGACCGCCTGCCGCCGGGCCTGCGCGCCAGCGAGAGGGAGTTCTTCCTGCGCCAGCTGTCGAAGCTGGCATAGTGGGCAGAGCAGCCAGAGCAGCTTCCCCGACAAGGACCCGCTGGGCCCTGGCGGTCGGGCAGCCGTCTGCGCTCAGCTGATGGTGAACTTCGCCGCCTGCTGCTTCAGCACGAAGCGCTGCAACTTGCCACTGGCGGTGCGCGGCAGTTCGGCGATGGTCTCGACGCGCTCGGGCCAGAACGGCTTGGCGACCTTGGCCTGTTCCAGATACGCCTGCATGGCCGCCAGATCGATGGCCTGGCCCGGACGCGGCACCACAAACGCGCAGCCGCGCTCGCCCAGCCGGGCGTCGGGGAAGCCGACGATGGCGACCGCGGCAATCGCCGGGTGCTGCATCAGCAGGTTCTCGATCTCGATCACCGGCACGTTTTCGCCGCCGCGGATGAGCAGTTCCTTGGTCCTGCCGGTGACGCGGATGTAGCCTTCGTCGTTCATGCGCGCCAGGTCGCCCGAGTCGAACCAGCCGTCGGCATCGACGGTATAGAGCTCGGGACGCTTCAGGTAGCCGCAGAACATCGAGGCGCCGCGCACCAGCAGCCGGCCGGTTTCGCCGCGTGGCAGCTCGCGGCCGCTGTCGTTGACCACCTTGACCTGCAGCCCCGACAGCGCGCGGCCGTCGGTGGTCCACGCCCTCTCGTCATCCTCGGGCGCGGTCATGGTGCCGGCGATGACCTCGGTCATGCCCCACACCGACGAGGTCGTGAGCTTGAGCTCCAGGCGTGCCCGCTGCACCAAGGCGGGCGGAATCGGCGCTCCGGCGCAATAGAACCGGCGCAACTTGGACGGCCGGATGCCGTCGGATATCGCGGCCTCGCAGAGGTCGGCAAGAAATGGCGTTGCGCCCGCGCTGAAAGTCACGCCTTCGGCTTGCATGATGCGCACACCGGCGTGTGGGTCGTGCACGTCCTGCAGCACCAGCGTGTTGCCCAGCATCATCGGCAGCAGCACAAAGATGGCGTAGCCGGTCATGTGACCCACCGGCGTGGCGGCAAAGAAAGTGTCGTCGCCGCTCAGGCCCAGGCCGTTGGCGAACACCAGCACATTGCCGATGACGGTGTTCGAGGTGTGCATCACACCCTTGGGCTCACCGGTCGTTCCCGAGGTGTACATCAGCACCAGCAGGTCGTCGGGCTGCAGTGCGGGCGCGGCGGCGTCGTAGGCAACGGTTGCCGTGCCGCCGAGCAGCGCCTGCTCAAAGCCTTCGGGCCCGGCTTCGCCGACGACGACGATCTGCTTCAGCTCGGGCAGGCTGTCGCGCAGCGTGCGCGCCATCGCAGCATGGTCGAAGCCACGAAACACCTTGGGCACGACCAGCACCTTGGCATCGCAGAAGCTTGCCATGAAACGCACTTCACGCTCGCGCAGGATGGGCACCATCGGGTTGGCCGCTGCACCGATGCGGACGCAAGCCAGCGCCACGACGACGAATTCCCAGCAGTTGGGCAGTTGGATGGAGACCACGTCGCCGCGGCCGACGCCACGTTCTCGCAGTGCGCCAGCGGCGCGGTCGACCATGTGGCCAAGCTCGCGGTAGCTGATGCGGCGCGGCACACCGCCATCGGCACGGCAGCTGACAACCGCCGTGCGGTCGGGCTGGTGGGCGATGTGTTCACTCAGAAAGCCATCCACCGTGCGATCGGGCCAGAAGCCGGCCTCGCGCATGCCGCGGCTGCGTTGCGCCACCACCTGCGGGTCCAGAGTGATCGTCATGTCCGTCTCCTTGACGTGTTCGCCGCGCAGCGGGCCGCGCCCGTCAACCTTCAGGGCAAGCTTATGCGAGTGACTGCAGGGCACCGTGAATGGTGGGTGGAGGCACCATGGAGAGCGGCCCTGCAGTTGGCCGTGAACACGACCATGAAGCGCGCCTCCGAAGAGGCCACACCGCAACTTCACGCCCGGCTCACGGCTGCGCAGCGCCCGGCCGATAGTCTGCCCGCATCTCTTCGACTCACAGGAAGCGGCCATGGATCTGAAGGACATGCACATCATCGTCACCGGCGGCGCCTCTGGCATCGGTCGTGCCACGGCCCTGCTGCTGGCCGGCCATGGCGCGCACGTGTTCGTGGCCGACATCGACGCGGCCGGCGGGCAGCGGGTGGTGGCAGAAGCTGCCACCGGTGGCCTGGCGATGAGCTTTGTACCGCTCGACCTGACCGACGCCGCATCGGCGCAAGCCTGCGTGGCCAGCGTGCGCAATGCCGCGCCGCGCATCGACGGCCTGGTCAACGCTGCCGGCTGGGACAAGGTCGAACCCTTCATGGACAACGACCCCCTGCTCTGGGACAAGCTGCTGGCAATCAACCTGCTGGGGCCGATTCGCCTGACCCGCCACGTGCTGACGCACATGACCGAAGCCAAGGCCGGCAAGATCGTCAACATCTCCAGTGATGCCGGCCGCGTCGGCAGCATGGGCGAAACGGTTTACTCGGCCTGCAAGGGCGGCACCATCGCCTTCACCAAGGCGCTGGCGCGCGAGATGGCGCGCTACAAGATCAACGTCAACTGTGTCTGCCCTGGGCCCACCGACACGCCGCTGCTGCAAGCGCAGACCAGCGACTGGGCGATGCGCATCAAGGAGGGCATGACGCGCGCGGTGCCGTTTCGGCGCATGGCCGAGCCGGTGGAGATTGCCGAGTCGATCGCCTTCTTCATGGGCCCGGGCAGTAACTTCATCACCGGCCAGGTGCTCAGCGTCAGCGGTGGTCTGACGATGGCCGGCTGAGCAGCGACACCCACGACGAGGCCACCACACGATGAACTCAGCCGACGCCGAAGCCGATTTGCTCGACAGCCTGCAGGAGGCCGCCAGCCGCTTCGCCCGCGAGCAACTGCTGCCGCGCTACCTGGCACGTGACCAGGAGCATCAATTCGACCGTGCGCTGACGCGCCAGATGGGCGCGCTCGGGTTGCTGGGCGTCGATCTGCCGGAAGCCTATGGCGGCCTCGGCCTGGGCACCCTGGCCAGCGGCATGGTCGGCGAAGCGCTGGCCTATGGCGACTTCAACTACGGCGCTTATGTCTGTTCGACGGTCTCGGTGCTGGGGCGCATCCTGGTCGACAGTGCGGCGCCCGAACTGGTGCGTGACTGGCTGCCAGGGATCGTGCGCGGAGAAACCATCATCGGGCTGGGCTTGACCGAACCCAGTGGCGGCTCCGATGCGGCCAGCCTGCGCACGCGCGCCGTGCGCAAGGGCGACCGTTATGTGCTCTCTGGCGAAAAGACATCGATCAGCATGGCCCACCAGGCCGATGGCTTCATCGTCTTTGCGCGCACCGGCACACCGCAGTCGCGGGCCCGCGGCGTCTCTGCCTTCTTCGTGCCGTCCAGTGCCCACGGTCTGTCGAGGACGCGTTTCAATGACGTTGGCAGCCACGCCGTCGGGCGCGGCTCGCTGTTCTTCGACGAAGTGGAGGTGCCCGAGGAACACCGCATCGGCGACGAGGGTGAGGGCTTTGCCCAGGTCATGGCAGGCTTCGACTTCAACCGCGCCGCCATCGGCCTGGAGTGCTGCGGCGCTGCGCGTGCTTCGCTCGACGAAACCTGGGCCTACATCAACAGCCGTGAGAGCTTCGGCGTCAAGCTGGCGCAGCACCAGGGCGTCGCATTCCCGCTGGCCGACGGTGAAGCGCGCATCGAAGCGATCCGCCAGCTGTGCTACCGCACCCTGCGCCTGCGCGACGCGGGCAAGCCGCACACGGCAGAGGCGGCGATGTGCAAACTGCTGGCACCGCGCACGGCGTATGAAGTTATCCGGCAGTGCCTGCTCAGCCACGGCCACTACGGCTACTCGACCGACTCGCCGCACCAGCAGCGCATGCGCGACGTGATGGGCCTGGAGATCGGCGACGGCACGGCGCAGATCATGATGATGGTCATCGCACGAGAAAAATCGCGTGCCTTAAACAAGTAGGCGCGCGCTGCACGAGGTGCGACAGGTGCAGGCGGGCCGCCGAACCTCAGCCCACCATGTCCTTCGGCCGCACAGCACGGCGCAGGCGCCCCGATTCGAACATCGCCAGGCAGATTTCGGCAGCGCGCAGGCCGTCTTCACCGGTGCCTGCCGGCGCGGTGCCTTGCAGGATGGCACGGTTGAAGTCTTCGACCTGGTCCTTGTATAGATCGGTCAACTCGAACGCGTGACGCACGGTGCCGGCGTCGTTTTTCAGGATGAGTTCGCCGCCGCCGCCGCCCCACCACCGCGTCTGCGTGTCCTGCAGGATGATCGATCCCTGGTCGCCGTGCACTTCGAGGCTTGTCGTGCCATGCGGCAGGTCGATGTCGAAACTGAGCATGCCGCTCGCACCGTTGTCGAATCGCAGCAGGGCCAGCGCCGACTCTTCGAAAGGCCGGCCCGGTGCAGGTTCGCCGATCAAGGCACTCACCTCTTCGACCTCGGCCGCCAGCATGTAGCGCAGCAGGTCGATGCGGTGCACACCCGCCATGTAGACGACGCCGCCACCCGCCATGCCGGGATCCCGGTACCAGTCCGGCTGCTCCACGCGCCAGGCCAGTTCCATCTGCGCCCGGGCCAGCCGGACGCGGCCGATGGCGCCGGCGGCAATCAGTTCGCGCGCCTTGCGGTGCGCCGGGTGCTGCCGGTACATCACGCCCAGGCCGAGTTGCACGCCGGCCGCGCGGCACGCGGCGATCACGGCACGGCAGTCGGCGCGCGTCAGCGCCATGGGCTTTTCGCAGAAGACGTGCTTCTTCGCAGCAGCTACCTGCTGCGCCTGTTGCGCGTGCAAGCCGTTGGGGCTGGCCACGTAGACCACGTCGATCTGCGGGTCGTGCAGCAGCGCTTGCAGCGATGCATAGCTGCGCGCGGCGCCATGCTTGCGCGCGAAAGCCTCGGCGCGTGACGGGTCGCGACTGAGCACCGCCACCAGCTCGGTGTCGCGCGCGGCCTGGATGGCCGGGGCCATGGCCTCGTGCACGCGGCCGGTACCGATGAGCGCCCAGCGCATCTTCATTTCGACGCCCTCAATGACCGCTGTGCCGTCACGCGGGGTGGCACGGCAGCTGTGTTGTGATCCAGCGCGACCTCACCGGTCTCGTAGGGCCGCAGCAGCGAAATCAGCCGGTTCGCCAGAGGCCCGGTCGCCTTCATGATGTCGCGCGGGTTGCGGTAGAGCAACCAGGTCACGATGTGCTGCGTGATGCTGCCCGCAAAGATCGTTGCCGACTGGTAGGGCAGCGGGTCGACGGGCCACTCAGCGGCCTCTTCGCCTTCGCGAATCAATTCCAGCAGGATGCGCGAGTAGTCGTCCAGGCTGCGGCGCACGTCGGCCTTCTCGACCATCACGCTGGGCCAGATCTCCAGATAGAGGGTGCGCGCCCATTCCTGGTGGCGACGTGCGAAATCGACGGTCAACCACAGGAACAGGTGCAGGCGTTCGCGCGCCGTACGCTTGGTGTCGGCTCTCTGCGCGAATTCGGCGAAAAACTTCGCCATGTGCGTGATCGGCAGGGCGTAGGCGACATCTTCCTTGTCCCCGAAGTAGTCGTAGACCGATGACAGCGGCACGCCGGCTTCGGCCGCAATGTCGGCGATGCGCGCGCGGGCGATGCCTTCGCGGGCGAACACGCGCGTGGCGGCCTTCAGGATCTCGGCGCGCCGCACACGGCTGCGCTCCTGCTTCTGCCCGCTGCCTTCGGTCAATGACCGTTCGACGACGGTGCCGATCATCTGCCGCCACTTCGCCATGGCGCCGCCGTCCGTCTCTTCCACACATCCTCCCGTCGCCAGCCAATTTCCGAAGTTCTTCCGGGTTGACCCTAGGCAATCTTAACCCGCTGCGATGCAAAGAAGCCAGCTTGTACGTGATGCGGCCCATCATTGACAAGTCCTTCCCCACCGCCATAATCCGAAAAACTTTCAGATAAAAGACGATCGCCCGAGTGATCGCCTCATAGACAGGCATGTTCGCGCAACAACTGACTAACGGCCTCGTGCTCGGCAGCATATACGCGCTGTGCGCACTGGGCTTCACGCTCATCTTCGGCGTCGCCCGCGTCGTCAATTTCGCCTACGGCGAACTGTTGACGCTCGGCGCCTTCGCGACGCTCACCTTCATGGGCGTCTTGAAGCTGGGCTTCTTCGTCGCCCTGCCGCTGGCCATGCTGGTGATTGCGGCGCTCAGCGTGGGGGTCTACCTGGCCACCGTGCGCCCGGTGATGCGCGGCACGCCGCTGCAGTCGCTGTTGGTCACCACCGGTGTGCTGTACGTGCTGCATGAAGTGGTCGTCTTCACCTGGGGCACCGACCCGCTGCAGATGGAAATGGGCGTCGACGGCGACATCGAAATCGGCTCCGTCGTCGTCACCTACCAGCGCATGGTGGCCTTTGCCATGATGCTGATCCTGGTCGTTTCGCTCTACCTCATCCTGTACCGCCTGCGCATCGGCAAGGCGCTGCGCGCAGTGGCGCAGAACCGCGCCGGCGCCGAGGCCATCGGCCTGAATGTCGACCGCGTCATCAGCTTTGCCTTCGCCGTATCGGGCGCCATGGCCTGCGTCGCCGGTGCCTTGATCGGCGCGCTCTACGCCACTGAAGCCAACATGGGTGGGGCGCCACTGCTCAAGAGCTTCGTCATCGTGATTTTCGGCGGTCTGGGCAGCGTGCCCGGCGCCATCGTCGGCGGCATGTTGATCGGGCTGGCCGAAACCTTCACCGGCGTCTACATCAGCTACGCCTTCAAGGACGTGTTCACCTTCCTGATCATGGTGGCCGTGCTGTTGCTCAGGCCCGCCGGTTTGATGGGTACAAAGACCTCATGAAGTGGCTCACCGTCATCGGGTTGGCTGCGCTGGCCGTGCTGGCTTCTGTGCTCAGCGAATACCAGATCTACCTGCTCACGCTGACGCTGCTGTGGGGCATCCTGGCGTTGGGCATGGGCCTGGTGCTGGGCTATGCGGGTGAGGTGAACTTCGGCCAGGCCGGCTTCGTGGCCATCAGTGCTTATGCGTCGACGCTGCTGCGCCTGAATTTCGGCCTCAGCTTCTGGGCCGCCGCGCCTATCGCCATCGCCCTGGTGATCGCCAGCGCCGCGCTGGTGGGCATAATCACGATGCGGCTGCGCGGCCCCTTCTTCGTGCTGGTGATGTTGGCCTTCGGCGAGATCGTTCGCCTGGTCTTGTCGAACTGGCAAAGCGTGACCAACGGGCCGCTCGGCCTGCGGCAGATTCCACCCCCCGAGCCGGTGCTGGGCCTGGCCTTCGACACCAAACTGAGTTTTTTCTACCTCGTGCTGGTGGTGCTGGCGCTGACCACGCTGGCGCTGCTGCGGCTGGTGCGGTCGCGCACCGGGCGCCTGTTCGTGGCCGCGCGTGAAGACGAAATGCTGGCCGAATTTGCCGGCGTGCCACTGATGAAGTCCAAAGTCACGGCGCTGTGCATCGGGGCCACCGTCGGTGCACTCGGCGGCCTGCTGCTGGCGCCATTTCTCACCGTGCTGGCACCCAGCCAGTTCAGCCTCTTTGCCTCGGTGGACATGGTGGTCATGGTGATCGTCGGCGGTGTCGGCACGTTGGCTGGCCCCCTGCTGGGCGCGGTGTTCCTGATTTATGTGCCCGAGCTGCTGAGCTTTTCGCGCGAGATGCGCCCGGCGCTGATGGGCCTGCTGTTGATATTGGTCACGCTGTTCATGCCCGGCGGCTTGATCGGCTGGCTGCGACCTCACGTGTTGCGCCTGGTGGCCTCGCGCCGGCGGATGCCGTCACCGGACAAGTCATGAAGGCCGACGCTGCCAGCCTGGGCATGACTACACCCGCGGCCACACCGATGCTGGTGGTCGAAGGGCTGTCGAAGAACTTTGGCGGCGTGCGTGCCGTCGACAAGGTGGCGTTCCAGGTCAACCGCGGGGAAATCGTCGGCCTCATCGGCCCCAACGGCGCCGGCAAGACCACCACCTTCAATCTGATCTCCGGCCGCTTCACGCCCAGCAGCGGCAGCGTGCTGATGAACGGCCAGACGGTGCTGGGCCGCCGCCCTGACCAGATCGCAGCGCTGGGTATTGCACGCACCTTCCAGGGCACGCGCATATTCCCCAAGCTCACCGTGGCAGAAAACGTGCAGATCGCCGCTCTGGCCGGTGCGAAGCTCGGCTTCTGGGCCGACTGGCTGGGCTTGAGCGCTGCCCGCAAGGTCGAGACAGAGGCCAACCGCCGCGCTGAAGAAGTGCTGCAGTGGATTGGCCTCGAAGAGCATGCCGATACGGTTTCAGGCTCACTGGCCTACGCGCACCAGAGCCTGCTCGGCATGGCCATCGCGCTGGCGCTGGGCCCGCAGTTGCTGCTACTGGACGAGCCCTTCGCCGGCATGAACCCCGGCGAAACGCAACGCGCCTCCGACATGGTGCAGCGCATCCGCAACGACGGCGTGACGGTGGTGCTGGTCGAACACGACGTGCCGGCGGTGATGCGCGTCTGCGACCGCATCGTCGTGCTCGATCAGGGCGCAAAGATCGCCGAAGGCACGCCGGCGCAGATCGCTGTCAACGAACGCGTCGTCGAAGCCTATCTCGGAGTCGACACCGATGCTTAAGGTCAACGATCTGAAGGTCTGCTACGGCCGCATCGAAGCGCTGCACGGTGTGTCCATCGCCGTCGACAAAGGCGAAATCGTGACCATCATCGGCGCCAACGGCGCCGGCAAGTCCACGCTGCTGCGGGCCATCTGCGGCGTGCTGCCCAGCAGCGCAGGGCGCATCGAATTCGACGGCAATGACGTCACAGCGCTCAGCTCACCGCAAATGATCCGCCGCGGCGTGGCCATGGTGCCCGAGGGCCGGCACGTCTTTCCGGAAATGACGGTGCTCGAGAATCTGGATCTTGGCGCCTATTACCGCCGTGACACGGCAGCCACGCGCAGCGACCTCGAACGTGTGCTGGCTCTGTTCCCCATCCTGCGCGAGCGGCTGCGCAGCCCCGGCGGCTTGTTGAGCGGCGGCCAGCAGCAGATGCTGGCGCTGGGCCGCGCACTGATGAGCCGGCCGCGCCTGCTGCTGCTGGACGAACCCTCGCTGGGACTGGCGCCCACCATCGTGCAGCAGATCGGGCGCGTCATCCGCGAGCTCAACAGCGCCGGCACCACCGTGCTCCTGGTGGAACAGAATGCACGCATGGCCCTGAAGCTGGCGCACCGCGGTTACGTGCTGAGCACGGGGCTGGTCGTGCGCACCGGATCCGGCCAGGAACTGTTGAACGACCCCATCGTGCGCGAGATGTACCTGGGCGGAGTTGCTCATGCGTAACCGCGCCGCAGCCCTTTACCGGCAGGCCGCACGAGTACCGACCAAGGCCGCGGTGATCTTCGAAGACCGCGCCTGGACCTTTGCGCAGTTGCTGCTGGAAGCTCAGGCCTGGGCGGCCGGCCTGGCCGGTGCCGGCTTCAAGCGCGGCGACAAGCTCGGCATCATGATGGCCACGCGGCCCGAGTTCATCGCCATCGAGTACGCCACCTTCATTCTTGGCGGCGTGGTGGTGCCGATGAACGTGCACTACGTCGGGCACGAGATCGAATTTGCACTCGACGCAGGCGATGTCGACTACCTGGTGATGGACGCAGATTGCGCGGCGCGCTTCAGCGCCAGCTTTGCGACTCGCTGCCCTGCCCTGCGACGCGTGTTCGTCTTCGGCGGCGAAGCACCCCTGGCGCCGCACCTGGCCGCACCCTTGGTGCTGGACGCAGTCCTGCTGCGCGGCGACCCCGCGCAGGCGCCGGCGCCGGCCGAGATGGCCGACGACGACGTGACGCTGATGCTGTACACCAGCGCCACCACCGGCAAGGCCAAGGGCGTGATGCTGACGGTGGCCAACCTGGAAGCAAACCAGGACGCATCGCCGGCGTGGCTGCGGCTGGCCGATGACGAAGTCATCCTGTGCGCGCTGCCGCTGTACAACACCTTTGCGCTGAACCAGTGCATCAATGCCACCGTGCATCTGGGTGCCACGATGGTGCTGCTGCCGCGTTTCGACGCCCTGGCCTGCCTGACCCTGGTGCAGCGCTACCGCTGCACCTCGTTCCCGGCTGTGCCAACGATGCTGCAGAGGGTGCTGAACCACGCCGAGTTGGACCGCTTCGACCTCAGCTCGCTGCGCCGCTTCTGTGTCGGCGCTGCTCCGGTGCCAGCGCCGATGCTGGTGCGGCTGCGCCAGCGCATCCGCGACGATGCGGTGGTCATCCACGGCTACGGGCTTACTGAATCCACGGCGCTGGTGTCGGTGATCGAAGTCACGATGGATGCCGACGGCACGATCCCGCACGCCAAGTCCATCGGCCGCGTGCTGCCGGGCATCGAGATGCGCATCGTCGACGAAGCGGACGCCACCGCGGCCTTCGACACCGTGGGCGAAATTTGCATCCGCGGCCCCAACGTGATGAAGGGCTACTACAACGCGCCCGAGGCCACCGCGCAAGCGCTGCTGAACGGCTGGCTGCACACCGGCGACCTGGGCACCATGGACGCAGCAGGCTACTTCTCGATCGTCGACCGCAAGAAGGACCTCATCATCCGCGGCGGCCAGAACATCTACCCGGCCGACATCGAAGAAGCGCTGTACCGCCACCCCACTGTGCAGGAAGCCGCCGTCATCGCGCTGCCGCACGACATGCTCGGCGAGGTGCCCAAGGCCTTCGTCGCTCTGAAGCCCGGCACCCATGCCACGCCCGAAGAACTGCTGGCTCACTGCAAGGTCGAGCTGGCTTACTTCAAGGTGCCGGTCGAGGTCGAGATCAGGGCCGAACTGCCCAAGGGCCCGACCGGAAAGATCCTGCGGCGCGCCCTGCGCGCCTGATGCCTGCCGAAGCCGTTCCAATCCCTCAGAACGCCCTCAGACCGCCCTCAGACCGTATGACCCAACGCGAAGGAGACACCACCATGACTCAGAACCTCAGAACCACCCGCCAAACCTTGCTCGCCGCCGCCTTGCTGGCCGGCATGGCACTCGCTGCACCGCTGTCGCACGCGCAAGGCACCAAGGTGCTGAAGCTGGGCGGCCTGCTGACCGTCACCGGCCCCAATGCATCGCTGGGCAAGGAAGGCGTGGGCGGCCTGGAATATGCCGTGAAAACGGTGAACGCCTCCGGCGGCGTGACCATCGGCGCCGACACCTACACGGTGCAGCTCATCAACATCGACGACGAATCCAAGTCCGAACGCACCGCCGCCGCAGTGGAGAAGCTGCTCGCCGAACGCGTACCGTTGATCTTCATGACGCCAGCCAGCACGACCACGCTGGCCGTGCTGCCGATCATCGAAAAGGGCAAGACCGTGGCCCTGAATTTCATTGCCGCTGCACCGGCGGTGATCGCGCCCGAGTACAGCTACAGCTTCCGCAGCACGCTGAGCTCCATCACCAACGTGAACCCGGCCATCGACTACCTGGTCAAGGAAAAGAAGGTCAAGACCATCGCCTTCGTCGGCCGCAACGACGACTGGGGCCGCAGCGCCGGCAAGGTCATCATCGAGCGCGCCAAGGGCTTGGGTTCGCAGGTCATCAGCGAGGACTACTTCGACCCTGGCTCCACCGACTTCGCCGGCTTGCTGAGCAAGATCAAGGGCGGCAACGCCGACGCCGTGGTGGCCGCCGTCAGCATCGAGAGCGTGGCCTTCGCCAAGCAGTTCCGCGAGCTGCGCATGAAGCAGGCGCTGCTGAGCGTGGGCGTCAACTGGGCCGCCCCTGCCGTCATCAAGGCCGCCGGCGCCGTCATGGAAGGCACGTTTGTGGCCACTGGCCCGACCACCACCGACACGGCCAAGGTGCGTGCCTTCTCGCACCAGTTCGAAAAGGCCCAGGGCCGCCCGCCGCTGCCCTATGAAATGGTGGGCTACGACAACATGATGCTGGTGCTGGAGGCGATGAAAAAGGCCGGCTCCACCGACCCGACCAAGATCCGCGACGCGATGCGCAAGCTCGACTACAGCGGCCTGCTGCAGGACTACAGCTTCGGCGGCCAGAACCAGTCCGAGGTCATGATCAACGTCAACGAGATCAAGGACGGGCGCGCCGTGCCCATCGGCTCGTTGCGCACGCGCTGAACCCGGCTTGAGGCCAGGCCCCGCCATGACCACCACGCCAACCTTCGACACGCTTGTGTATGAGCTCGCGGGTGGTGTGGCCACGGTCACGCTGAACCGGCCCGCGACGCTGAACGCCTTCAGCACACCGATGCAGCATGAGCTGGCGGCGCTGATCACGCAGTTGGCCGACGACACGACCGTGCGGGCGGTTGTCCTCACCGGGGCCGGGCGAGCCTTCTGCGCCGGCGGCGACATCGCCGAGATGGAAGGCGCGCCCGGCCCCGCGCCTCTGGCGAGCCGGCACAAGCTGCACCGCATGCTGACCACGGTGCTGATGCCGCTGGTTAAGCTGGAAAAGCCGGTGGTCGTGGCGGTCAACGGCGCAGCGGTGGGCGCGGGCATGAATCTCGCACTGGCCGGCGACATCGTGCTGGCCTCTTCCACCGCGACCTTCAGCCAGATCTTCGTCAAGGTCGGCCTCGTGCCCGACACCGGCGGCCTGTACCTGCTGACGCGGCTGATCGGCCTGAACCGCGCCAAGGAGCTGTGCTTCACCGGCCGCATGGTGTCGGCCGATGAAGCCCTGGCGCTGGGCATCGTGAACCGCGTGCTGGCCCCGGAGGCGCTCTTGCCGGCAGCACACACACTGGCGCGCGAACTGGCCGCCGGGGCCACCGCGGCCATCGGGCTGACGAAGACGCTGCTGAACCTGGCGCCGAACTCGACGCTGGAAGCCATGGCCGAGTACGAGGCTCTGGCGCTGGCGGTGAGCCTGTCCACCGACGACCACCGCGAAGGCCTGCGCGCTTTCCGCGAGAAACGAACGCCGCGATTCAGCGGCCGCTGATCTGCAACTGGAGGCACTGCACGTGGACTTTCGTGACACCCCGGCCGAACAAGCGCTGCGCGAAGAAGTGCGCGCTTGGCTGCGCCAGAACCTGCCCGCCGGCTGGGGCAGCACCGTCTTCGAGCCCACCGACGAGGACGAACGCGCACGCCTGCGACTGGACTGGGAAAAGCGCCTGTACCAGGGCGGCTGGTCGGGCATGGCCTGGCCGTGCGAGTACGGCGGCCGCGGCGCCACGCAAGTCGAGAACGCCATCTTCCTGGAAGAGCTGGCGCGCGCCGACGCACCCGAAGGCCTGAACATCATCGGCCGCAACCTAACCGGGCCGACGCTGATGGCGCACGGCACCGCAGCGCAGAAGCAGCGCTTCCTGCCGCCCATCCTGCGCGGCGAGGAAGTCTGGTGCCAGGGATTCTCTGAACCCAACAGCGGCTCCGACCTGGCCTCGGTGCGCACGCGCATCACGCGCGACGGTGACCACTTCGTCGTCAACGGCCAGAAAATCTGGACCAGCTTCTCGCGCTACTCGCAGTGGTGCTTTCTGCTCGGCCGCACCGACCCCAACCTGCCCAAGCACAAGGGCTTGAGCTTCATCCTGATCGACATGCGTTCGCCGGGCATCACGCTCAAGCCGATCGTGCAGATCACCGGTGAGAGCGAGTTTGCCGAGGTTTTCTTCGACGATGTGCGCGTGCCTGTCGACAACCTCGTCGGCGGGCTGAACCAGGGCTGGCGCATCGCGATGACGACGCTGCGCTACGAACGCGGGCCCGAAGAAGCGCTGCCGCGTCGCGTGCGCTTCCAGCGCGACTTCGAAGCCATCGTTCGCCTGGCCGCCACCACGCAGCGCGGCGGCCGCCCGCTGATCGCCGACCCGGTGATGCGCCAGAAGCTGGCCGCCAACCACATCGAGCTGGAACTGATGCGGCTGAACGGCCTGCGCGGCCTGACGCGGGTGGCCAAGGGCCAGGACCTCGGCCCTTCGGCGTCGACGACCAAGCTCTTCTGGAGCCACATGATCCAGCGCATGACCGAGACCGCGATGGAGATCGCCGGCGCCGGCTCGGCCTTGTCCCCCGGCGACCCGTCGGCCCCCGCCGACGGCCTGTGCTCGCTGCGCTTTTTGCAGTCGCGCGCAATGACCATCTACTCGGGCACATCCGAGATCCAGCGCAACATCATTGCCGAGCAGGTGCTCGGCCTGCCCAAGTAGGCCTGACTGAGTGCCTGAAAAAAGCTGAGACCATGAACTTCGACTTCAACGAAGACCAGTTCGCGCTGCGCGACAGCGTGCGCAGCTTTCTCACCGATCGCTGGGGGCCGCGCAAGGCCCGCGCGGCAGGGGATCGTTTCGACGTTGATCTGTGGCAGGGCCTGTGCGGCCTGGGCCTGCAGACGCTGCTGATTCCGACCGAGCACGAAGGCTCGGGGCTGACGCTGATCGACTTCGTGCTCGTGCTCGAAGAGTTCGGCCGTGCGCTGGTGCCGGCGGCGATGGTCGACACGGTGCTGGCCAGCGAGGTCATTGCGCGCCACGGTACGCCCGCTCAACGCCAGGCGCTGCTGCCCCGCATCGCCGGCGGCCATTGCCGCTTCGCCATCGCGCATGCCCAGGCGGGTGCAGGCCCTGATGCGTCGGAGGTGACGCTGGCTGCCGAAGAAGACGCAGGCGGTTGGCGCCTGCGCGGGCAAAAGATCCTGGTGCCCTGCGCTGCGGGCGCCACGCACCTGATGGTGTCGGCCCAACCGCCGCACGGGCCCGCTGCACTCTTCGTGTGCGAAGTGGCCGCCGGCGGCATCGGCATCCAGCCGCATCGCGCGGTCGACCCACTCAGCCTGCTGTGCGAAGTGAACTTCGACGGCGCACGCGCCGAGCCGGTGGGTGCTCGCCCCGACGCCGTGGCGCTGGCACGCCTGCTCGACACCAGCGCCTTCGCTGCCGCCGCGCAGATGGTGGGCGTGTCGGGCGCCGCCATGGACCTGGCAGTCGACTACGCCAAGCAGCGTATGCAGTTCGAGCGCCCGATCGGCTCGTTCCAGGC
>JANMVM010000200.1:0-2257 GCA_031392695.1 Rubrivivax sp. | reverse complement strand
GAACGCGCTCGGCTCGCGCGACCTCAAGCACCTCAATGCCGTGGCCGAACCCTGGCGGCCCTGGCGCGCCTCTGCCGTGATGCGGCTGTGGCACCACCTGGAGCATCCGACATGAAGAACCCCTGCAGCGCCTTCACGGCGCAATGCCGCATCGACACCCCGCTCGGGCCCGTGACGTTGGCCGCCACGGCGCGCGGCCTGGCCGGTGCCTGGTTCGACGGCCAGGCTCACCACCCCGGAGCGCTGGACGTGCCCGTGGCGGCGGATCAGCGCTGGCTGGCGCAGGCCGCGCGCGAGTTCGAAGACTACTTTTCCGGCCGGCGCCGGCGCTTCGGCGTGGCGCTGGATGCGCAGGGCACGGCCTTCCAGCAGCGCGTGTGGCTCGAGCTGCGGAGCATCCCGTGCGGTAGCCTGCAAACCTAGGGCGACATCGCGCGCGCGCGGGGCCGGCCCGAAGCCGCGCGCGCCGTGGGCGCGGCGGTGGGGCGCAACCCGATTTCGGTCATCGTTCCCTGCCACCGCGTGGTCGGCCGCGACGGCTCGCTCACCGGCTATGCCGGTGGGCTGGCGCGCAAAGAGGCCTTGCTCGAGCGGGAAGGCGCGCTGGTCGCCTGATGAACCGGCGCGATCTGGCGGAGCTGACGCTTCTGGGCGCGAGACCATGAACCGGCGCGACCTGGCGGAGCTGACGCTCCTGGGCGCGCTGTGGGGCGCCTCCTTCCTCTTCATGCGCCTGGGCGCGGCCGAATTCGGGCCCGTCGCGCTGGCCTTCCTGCGCGTCGCCGGCGCGACGCTGCTGCTGCTGCCGCTGCTGCTGGCGCGCGGCGAGTGGCCCGCGCTCAAGCAGCACTGGCGCGCCATTGCCGCGGTCGGCATCGTGAATTCGGCGCTGCCCTTCCTGCTCTTCCTGGTCGCGGCGCTGGTGCTGACGACAGCGCTGATGGCGGTCTTCAACGCCACGGCGCCGATCTGGACCGCGCTCGTCGCCTGGCTGTGGTTGCGCGACCGGCTGGCACCTTCGCGCTGGCTCGGCCTGGCCATCGGCTTGGCCGGTGTCGTGGGGCTGAGTTGGGGCAAAGCCGACCTGCACCCCGGCGCGCACGGCATCAGCCCGGCCTGGGGCATCGCCGCCTGCCTGCTGGCCGCCGTGCTCTACGGCATCGGCGCCAACCTGTCGCGCAAGCACCTGGCCGGCGCGCCGCCGATGGCGGTGGCCGCCGGCAGCCAGCTCAGCGCCAGCCTCGTGCTGCTGCTGCCGGCGCTCGCGGCCTGGCCGGCGGCGAACCCCGGGGCGGCCGCCTGGGGCGCCGCCGCCGCGCTGGCGATGGGCTGCACCGGCCTGGCCTACGTGCTGTACTTCCGCCTCATCGCGCAGGCCGGCGCGGCCAACGCGATCTCGGTCACCTTCCTGATCCCGGCCTTTGCCCTGCTTTGGGGCTGGCTGTTCCTGGGCGAGCAACCCACCGGCTCGATGCTGGCGGGCTGCGCGGTGATCCTGCTGGGCACCGCGCTGGCGACCGGGCTCGTGCACTGGCCGCGGCGCGCCCTCTAGCCTGCTGGCCCACTAGCCGCCCATCGTGGCATTGGGAAAGAACGGCAGCGTGCGCACGCGCTGCCGGGTGAGCGTGAACAGGGCATTGGCCAGCGCCGGCGCGAAGGTCGGCACGCCCAGCTCACCGACGCCGCCGATGGCCACCGTGCGCTCGGTCTGCGCGGGCCGCGGCATGATCGTGACGCTGACCTGCGGCATCTCGTTAAGGCGGATCATGCGGCTTGCGTTGAAGTTCTTGCGCTGCGCCGCGCCGTTGGTGAAGACCTGCTGGCCGTAGAGCGCGGCGTTCATGGCGTGCACCACGCCACCGATGATCTGGGCTTCGACGTTGAGCGGGTTGACCGCCAGGTAGCAGTCCACGGCGACCCACACGCGGCGCACGCTGAAGGCGCTGAGGCTGGTGCCCGCGACTTCCACCACCATGGCCACGATGGTGTTGAAGGCGGTGCCGATGGCGATGCCGCGCGCCGTGCCGGCCGGCGCGGCGCTGGCGAAGGCCGAGGCCCCGGCCACGGCTTCGAGCACGGCGATCCAGCGCGCATCGGTGAGCCGGGCGCGCCGCAAGTCGTAGGGGTTCTGCCCCGCCAGGGCGGCCAGTTCGTCGACCATCGACTCGACCGCGAAGGTGTTGATCGACGCCCCCACCGAGCGCCAGAAGCCGACCGGGATCGTCGACGGGTGGCTGACCCACTCGACGCGCCGCGC
>JANMVM010000199.1:0-15412 GCA_031392695.1 Rubrivivax sp. | reverse complement strand
GGTGCCACTGACCTTGAACGCCAGCGCGGTGCCTTTCTTGCCTTCGGTGACCTTCCAGCTGCCGCCGACGAGCGCGTTGCCCTCGCCCTTGACCGGCGTCCACACCACGCTGCCCTTCTTGCGGTCCGACACGTACTTGCTAGCGTACACGGTCTGGATGTTGATCTGCGCCGTGCCGACTTTTTCCATCTCCCAGCGGTAGACGCCGCCGCCGAGGTCGACGAGCTGGTGCACCTTGGGGAAATGGCTCACCGAAGTCGGCACATCCGAGACGAGGTCGAAGACGTCCTTGAACGACGCCTTGACGGTGAATTCGTAGCCGAGATCGATGTCGACGGTGATGGCCATGGAGAACTCCTTGGAAGTGGAACAAAGGTGAGGTTCAAACAGGCTGGCGCAGGGCTTCAGTCCATGTCCTGGCCGGACCAGGGCAGCATCAGCGTCACCATCAGCAGCTTCTCGAACTCCGGCGCGAAGCGGTCGATGATGGCCTGCGGATCGGGGCACAGGCGCTGGTCGGTGATGAGGCCGAACTGCACGCCGCCGCCATAGCTCAGGATGCTGACCCCCATGCCCACGTCACCTGACGCAGGCACCCAGAACATGCTTTGGCGCAGCGTGGAGCCGCACAGCTTCAAAGCCACGGCGGGGCCCGGTACATTGGTCATGACGGCCGTGGTCTTGCTTGAAAAGAGGCCCAGCACGGTGTCCTGCACCGGCTTGATCAACAAACCCGTCATGGCCAGGATCGTGAAGGCCAGCAGCGGCTGGTAGCTGCCCTTCAGTTCGGCCATGCGCGCGTGCACGGCGTAGACCCGTTCGATCGGGTTGGCCACGCCGATCGGCAGCACCAGGGGGGCCAGGCCAAAGCGGTTGCCGAGCTTCCAGGCCTGGTCGAGCGGACGCAGGTTCACCGGCACCATGGCCCGAATCTCCTTGCCTGCAGGGTCGTCGCCCAGGTCGGCCAGGTAGCGGCCAATGGCGCCGGCGGCGCAGGCCAGCAGCACGTCGTTGATGGAACAGTTCAGGCCCTTGCTGACGGCCTTGACGAGCTCCAGCGGGATCGGTTCGCACCACGCCACCACCTTGCTGCCGGACGGCTTGCCCTTGAGCCGGGTCGGCGAGTCGTTGGGCATGGCGGCGAGCGCCACGATGTCCTTGATCACCTGCACACCGGTGCGCGCCATCTCCGCTCCGCCCTGCAGCGGCTGCTGCGGGTTGGACAGCATCTCCAGCGACTTGGTGATGCCGCTGCCGTACATGGCGACGGCTTTCACGGTGAAGTCGGTGAGCGGCTTGAGCACGGCGTCGGTGAGCCAGTCGCTGCCCGTGCTGTCGTCCGGGTGGCTGCGCTTTCGGCGCCTGGGTGGCTCGGTGCCTCCGTCAGTGATCGACATGACCACCGATGTCAGCGCAATGCCGTCCCCGATGCAGTGGTGGATGCGCACCACGACGGCGCTGCCGCCTTCGTAATGCTCGATGAGGTGGAATTGCCACAACGGATGCGCGCTGTCCAGTCGCGTCGACGCCAGGCCGCCGCACAGCAGCTGCAGGGCCTCGCGTCCACTTTGCCCCTTCTTGCGCCCCAGCTTGGTGGTCACGACATGGCGGTCGATGTCGAAGTGCTCGTCGAAGACCCACTGCGCGCCCATCGTGTCGGCCACCGCGTTCTGGCGGAAGCGGTCGTACTTCAGCAACTTGTCCTGCACCCGTTCGCGCAGGGCGCCGATCGTGATGGCCGGTGTCAGCAGCCAGACGCCGACGATCATCATCAGGTTGACGTCGTTGTCCATGCGCAGCCACGCCGTGTCCACGCGCGACATGCGCTCGGCGCGTGGCGCGTGGCCGGTTTGCGGCGCGCCTTCGGCATCGTCCATCGGGTTTCTCCTGGGGTGGGCTGGCAGCCTGGCGGCCGAGCGGGCGACGATGCTGGGTAACATCAAGCCCGTCAAGACCCGGACTTTCACCCACGCTGCCCCGCGAAAGGATCCATTGCCATGGCCAAGCTCAAAGCCACCTTCGAAGCCGCTGTCGCCGCCAGCAAGCAGTTGCCCGAAAAGCCGGACAACATGACGCTGCTCAAGATCTACTCGCTGTTCAAGCAGGCCACCGAGGGCGACGTCGAGGGCAAGCGCCCGGGCTTCACCGACATGGTCGGCCGCGCCAAGTACGACGCCTGGGCCACGCTCAAGGGCAAGAGCCAGGACGAAGCGATGCAGGAATATGTCGACCTCATCGAATCGCTCCAGTGAGCGACCCGCTGAACCCGACGGCCGCGGCCGCGCTGCGGTGCTGAAGCGCCGCCAGACGCTGCACCGCCTGCTGGCCGGCACTGCCGCCAGCCTGGGACTGCCGGCGCTGGCGCAGAACGATCGCCGCATCGTGCTGGGCCAGTCGGCGGCGCTCAGCGGCCCCGCGGCCCAGCTCGGCCTGCAGATGAACGCCGGCGCGACGATCTACTTCGACCGCCTCAATGCCGAAGGCGGCGTGGCCGGCCGCAGCATCCAGCTGCGCGCGCTGGACGACGGCTACGAGCCCGAGCGCTGCCGCGCCAACACCGCCACGCTGATCGACAAGGACGGCGTCTTCGCGCTCTTCGGCTACGTCGGCACGCCGACCTCGCTGGCGGCGCTGCCGCTGGTGAATGCCGCCGGGGTGCCCTTCTTCGCGCCCTTCACCGGCGCCGAGGCGCTGCGCGAGCCCTTCAGCAAGTGGGTCTTCCACGTCCGCGCTTCCTACTACGACGAGACCGAACTCATCGTCAAGCAGCTGACCCACCTCGGCCTCAGGCGCATCGCCGTGTTCCGCCAGAACGACAGCTACGGCCAGGCCGGCCTGGACGGCGCGGTGCGGGCGCTGAAGGCGCGCAACCTGGCGCCGGTGCAGGTGGGCCTGGTGGAGCGCAACAGCACGGATGTCGCCGCCGCGGTCAAGGCCATCGTGGCCGCGGCACCCGACGCGGTGGTGCAGATCAGCGCCTACAAGAGCTGCGCCGCCTTCATCCGCGGCGCGCGCAAGGCCGGCTACGGCGGCACCTTCCACAACGTGTCCTTCGTCGGCACGCAGGCGCTGGCCGATGAACTGGGCAAGGATGCCAAGGGCGTGGTCGTGAGCCAGGTCATGCCCTACCCCTTCGCCACCACCACGGCGCTGGCGCGCGAGTACATCGACGCGGTGCGCAAGGCCGGCAACGGCGCGACGCCGAACTATTCGAGCATGGAGGGCTACGTCGGCGCCAAGGTCTTCACCGAAGGCCTGCGCCGCGCCGGTGGCAACCCGACGCGCGAAGCCCTGGTCGGCGCGCTCGAGAGCCTGCAGCGCTACGACGCCGGCGGTTATCTGGTGAACTTCGGCCCGCGCAACCACCGCGCCTCGAGCTTCGTCGAACTGACGATGTTGTCGGGCGACGGCAAGATCCTGCGCTGACAGCGCAGGCCTGCGCTCAGCGCGCCGCCAGCGCGCGTTCGATGCCGGCCACCAGCTCGGCACTGCCCGGTGCCACGTCGCTCTTGAAGCTGGCCAGCGGGCGGCCCTGGCGGTCGACCAGGTACTTGTGGAAGTTCCAGCCCGGGGCCTGCCCGGTGGCCCGCGCCAGCGCCTGGTACAGCGGGTGGGCCGCCGCGCCACTGACCACCGTCTTGCCGAACATCGGGAACTTCACGCCGTAGGTGTTGAAGCACAGCTCGCCGATCTGCCGCGCGTCGCCCGGCTCCTGCTGGCCGAAGTCGTTGGACGGGAAACCCAACACGACGAGGCCGCGCGCCGCGTAGCGTGCGTACAGCGCCTCCAGGCCCTCGTACTGCGAGGTGAAACCGCAGTAGCTGGCGCTGTTGACCACCAGCAGCACCTTGCCGGCGTACTGGCACAGCGGCTGCGGCTTGTCGTCCTGCAGCCGCGGCAGCGTGTGCTGCAGCAAGGCCGGGCAGACCGGCGCTGCGGCCTGCGCCCAGGCGCCACCGCTGCCGAAGGTCACCACGGCCATCAGGGCCACCACGGCCATCACGGCCATCACGGCCATGAGGGCCCGCATCGAGTCTCGGCGCCGCATGGGTGACTACTTTCCCTTCGCAGGCTTGGCCGGCTTGGCCGGCTTGATGGGGGCCTTCTTGGCCGCAGCCGTCCGGGCCGGTGCGACCCCGCTCCTGCTGAGCATGGCGTCGAGGTTCTTGGTGATCTCGCCTTCGATGGTCTTGCTGAAGGCGCCGAGCAGGAAACCGAGCCGGGCCTCGAGGTCGAAGTGATCGGCGCCCACGATGAGGCGCCCGCTCACGCCGCTGCGCGTGAACTCCACCGTGTCGCTGGTCACGCCCTCGATCACGGTGCATTCCATCTGCAGGCTGGTCTCGACGTCTTCGGCCCACTGCCAGGCGATCTTGCGCGCCTTGGCCAGGCCCAGGCGGTGGTCACGATGGATCTTGATGTCTGCCACGAAAGCTTCCTTCTGCTAAGGCGCTGCCAGTTTGGCGCGGCGCTGGTCCTTGGGCAAGGCGGCCAATCCCTTGACCTCGGCGTAGAAGCGCGCGAAGTCGCCGCCCGTGCGCTCGAACAGGCGTTCGAACGCCGGCACCAGTTCGTTGTAGACCGCCAGCACCGCGAAGGACGCGTTGTTGGCGCGTTCGAACCAGCCGTCGTAGCCGGCATAGCCGCCCCAACGCTCGGCTTTCATCACCGCGTACTCGGCGCGCAGGCGCGCCATCAGCTCGGCCTTGCGCTGGCGCTTGGCGGCATCGTCAAGCTCGCTCTTGTACAGCGACTCGAGTTGACCGCGCCAGCGCAGGGTGAAGGCGCGGAATTCCTCGCGCCGCTGCGTCTGCACGGCCAGCTCGGCGCGCGCCTGCTCGCTGCCGTGGCGCTGCATCCAGCGCTGGCCGCCGATGCGCTCCACCGCGGTGGCGAAGGATTCGTTGAAGGTGGTGTCGTCGTCGGCATAGGCCACCTGGTGCGACAGTTCGTGGAAGATCATGCGCGCCAGCTCGCCCTCGCTCCAGTGGATGAAGGTGTTGAGCAGCGGGTCGCCACCGACGGCATTGCTCCAGCCCAGCGTGCTGTAGGCGGGCACGCCGTAGACCAGCGTCTCCAGACCCTGGCGCTGCAGCTCGGCGGCCAGGGCATCGGCGGCCTCGCGCGTGTAGTAGCCGCGGTAGCCGACGCAGCCCAGCACCGGGAAGCACCAGGTCTTGAGCGTCAGGCCGAGCTCGGGCGCTGCCACCGCGTTCCACACCGCCGCGCTGCGCTGCAGGTCGGCGTAGCGGCGGTAGCTGGCGTTGTCGGGCAGCCGCAGCTCGGTGACGGCGAAGTCGCGCATGCGCTGCGTCAGCGCCAGGCGTTCGCGCAGCGCCGGCGGCGTTGCCGGGTCGGCGGTCCAGTCGGCCACCGGGCGCGCGCTTTGCAGCAGGTCGAGGTGGCCGTTGACGGCCTGGGCGTAGTAGCCGATGGTGCTGCAGCCCGAGCTCAGGCAGACCGCCGCGGTAGCCAGCAGCGCACTGCCCAGCAGGCCTGCCAGGGCCATCAGCCAAGCCCACCGGCGCATGCGGGCTTCAAGTGGCCTGGACTTCGACCAGGCAGTCGTAGAACGTCGGCGCGCGGCCGATGTCGGTCAGCCGCTGGTGGGTGAGCTGGTTGACGTTGGTGCCCTGCAGGCCCATCTTGCGCCACCAGATGCCCAGGCCGTTGACGACGCCCGGGCGCGCGCGCTCGCTCACGTCGGCCTTGCACCAGTATTCGCCGCGCTCGTTGAAGACGCGCACCGTGGCGCCGCTGGCGATGCCGCGCGCGGCGGCGTCATCGGGGTGCAGCTCCAGCCGCGGTTCACGTTCGGCGGCGCGCAGGCTGGCCACGTTGACGAAGCTCGAGTTGAGGAAATGGCGCGCCGGCGGCGAGATCATGGCCAGCGGGTAGCGCGCCGCCAAGGCCGGCGAAGACTGCACACTTTCGTAGTTGGGCACGTGGTCGGGCACGCCCAGGCCGTTGCCCTCGACGCGCGCCTTGCCGCTGGGCGTGGGGAAGCCGCCGTGCGCAAAGGGCGCATCGGCGATGGCCAGCCGGCTGTAGCCGCGGTCTTCGAGCGCCTGCGCGCTGACCTGGCCGGGGTCGAAGGCACCGCGCGCCAGGGTCTCGTCGTCATCGGCAAAGCACGGCTCGTCGAAACCCATGCGCGCCGCCAGGTCGCGGAAGATACCGGCGTTGGACCGCGCCTGCCCCACCGGCGCGATCGCCGGCTTGTTGAGCATGGCGTGGGTGTGGCCGTAGGAGATGTGGGCGTCCCAGTGCTCGAGCTGCGTGGTCGCCGGCAGCACGTAGTCGGCGTGGTCGGCGGTGTCGGTGAGGAAGTGCTCCAGCACCACGGTGAACAGGTCTGGGCGCGCAAAGCCGCGCACCACCTGGGCACTGTCGGGCGCCACCGCCACCGGGTTGCTGTTGTAGACGACCACCGCTTCGACGCGCGGGCCGAAGGCGGCCGAGGACTCGCGCAGCAGGACGTCGCCGATGGTCACCATGTTGAGGGTGCGCGGCCGGCGTCCGGCCAGCAGGTCGGGCCGCTGCAGCCAGGCATCGCGGCGCACGTCGCGGAACCAGCCGCTGGCCGACAGCAGCAGGCCGCCGGCCGGCTGCCGCCATGCGCCCACCAGGCACGGCAGCAGCGCCACCAGCCGCGCCGCACTGCCGCCGCCGCGCACGCGCTGCATGCCGTAGTTCAGGCGGATGGCGGCCGGCCGGGTGTGGGCGTATTCGTGCGCCAGCGCCTGGATCTCGGCGGCCGTGATGCCGCACACCGCCGCGGCGCGCTCGGGCGGCCACTGCAGCGCGCGTTCGCGCAGCGCCGGCCAGCCTTCGACGTGCTGCGCCAGGTAGTCGTGGTCGAGCCAGTCATGCGCGATGAGTTCGTGCATCAGGCCGAGTGCCAGCGCACCGTCGGTGCCTGGCAGCAAGGCGATGTGCTGGTGGCACTTCTCGGCCGTCTCGGTCTTGCGCGGGTCGATGCAGATCAGCCGCGCGCCGGCGCGCTTGGCCTGTTGCGCGAAGGTCCAGAAGTGCACGCTGCTGGTGATCGGGTTGCTGCCCCAGATGAGGATCAGCTTGCTGTCCACGAACTGCTGGACGTGCATGCCCACCTTGGCGCCGTAGGTGGCCACCAGCGCGTCGCCACCGGCCTGGCTGCAGATCGTGCGGTCGAGCAGGCTGGCGCCCAGGCGGTGGAAGAAGCGCGCCGCCATGCCGTCGCCCTGCACCAGGCCCATGGTGCCGGCGTAGCTGTAGGGCAGGATGGCCTGCGGGTCGCGCGCCGCGATGGCCTGCAGGCGCTGGGCGATGTCGTCCAGCGCCTGGTCCCAGCTCACGGGCTCGAAGCGGCCCTCGCCTTTGCGGCCCACGCGCTTGAGCGGCGTCAGCACGCGCTCCGGGTGGTAGGTGCGCTCGGCGTAGCGGCTGACCTTGGTGCACAGCACGCCGTGGGTGGGCGGGTGCTCGGGGTCGCCCGCGACACGGACCACGCGGCCGGCCTGAACGCTGATCTGCAGGGCACAAGTGTCCGGGCAGTCGTGGGGGCAGACGGCGCGCACGACGGTGGTGGCTGAATCGAGCATGGCAGCGAATGTGCCACAGCCGGGCACCCGGGGCCCGGCCTGGGCAGGGGTATCCCTAGGAGCCCGCGACGCTCGCAGCTGGCCTACGATGGCGGTCTTGCGCAGTCAGCCCGGAGCCCGCCATGAACCTCATCGAACCCATCCTCTGCGACGTCGCCGCCATCACGGCCATCCGGCGCGACATCCATGCCCACCCGGAGCTGTGCTTTGAAGAGAACCGCACCGCCGACGTGATTGCCAAGGCACTCACCGACTGGGGCATCCCGATCCACCGCGGCCTGGGCAAGACCGGTGTCGTGGGCATCGTCAAGAACGGCAGCAGCAGCCGCGCCGTGGGACTGCGCGCCGACATCGACGCACTGCCCATGACCGAGCACAACACCTTCGCCCACGCCAGCCGGCATGCGGGCAAGATGCACGCCTGCGGCCACGACGGCCACACCGCGATGCTGCTGGCCGCCGCCAAGCACCTGTCGAAGCACCGCAACTTCGACGGCACGGTGTACCTCGTCTTCCAGCCCGCCGAAGAAGGCGGCGGCGGTGCGCGCGAGATGATCAAGGACGGCATCTTCGAGAAGTTCCCGATGGAGGCCATCTTCGGCGCCCACAACTGGCCCGGCATGCGGGTGGGCGCCTTCGGCGTCAACCCGGGCGCGATGATGGCCTCGAGCAACGACTTCACGATCACCATCCGCGGCAAGGGCTCGCATGCAGCGCTGCCCTACCTGGGCATCGACCCGGTGCCGGTGGCGGCGCAGATGGTGATGGCCTTCCAGACCATCATCACGCGCAACCGCAAGCCGATCGACCCCGGCGTGCTGTCGGTGACCATGATCCACGCCGGCGAGGCCACCAACGTGGTGCCCGATTCGTGCGAGCTGCGCGGCACCGTGCGCACCTTCAGCACCGAGACGCTCGACCTCATCGAAGAGCGCATGAAGCTGGTGGCCGAGCACACCTGCGCCGCCTTCGGCGCGACTTGCGAATTCGCCTTCCGGCGCAACTACCCGCCCACCGTCAACCACCCGGCCGAGACCGCCTTCGTGCAGCGCGTGCTCAGCCAGGTGGTGGGCGCCGAAAACGTGATGCCCTTCGAGCCGACGATGGGCGCCGAGGACTTCAGCTTCTTCCTGCAGGCCAAGCCCGGCTGCTATTTCATGATCGCCAATGGCGACGGCGAGCACCGCGCCGGCGGCCACGGCCTGGGCCCCTGCATGCTGCACAACCCGAGCTACGACTTCAACGACGATCTGATCCCGCTCGGCGCCACGGCCTGGGTGCGCATCGCCGAAGAGTGGCTCGCCGGCCCGGCGCCCCAATGAGCGCCACCGACAACGCCTTCGCGCAGAGCTACGCCGAAGCGCGCGCCAAGTTCCAGGCCGCGGCGCACGGTGCGCGGCTGGCCGTGCAGTCGCACCCGCACCCACTGCTCGGGCGCGACGGCGAGATGCTGGCCATGGACGTGGTGCGCAGCGGCGCAGCCGACGCGCCGGCGCTGCTGCTCATCAGCAGCGGCTGCCATGGCGTCGAGGGCTATTGCGGCTCGGGGGTGCAAAACGCGCTGCTCGCCGACCCCGCTTTCCATGCCGCGGCCAGCGCCGCGGGCGTGGCGGTGCTGTACGTGCATGCGCTCAACCCGTACGGCTTTTCGTGGTGGCGGCGCACCACGCACGAGAACGTCGACCTCAACCGCAACTGGCAGGACTTTTCGCAGCCGCTGCCGGTCAACGCGGCCTACGAAGAAATCGCCCACCTCGTGGTGCCACCGGCGTGGCCGCCGAGCGCAGCCGACGATGCCGCGCTGGCCGCCTACGCCGCGCAGCACGGCGAGCGCGGCCTGCAGACCGCCATCACCGCCGGCCAGTACGCGCACCCGCAGGGCCTGTTCTTCGGCGGCCACACCCCCACCTGGAGCCAGCAGACGCTGCGCCACGTGCTGCAGGATCACGGCCGGCGCTGCACCCGGCTGGGCTGGATCGATCTGCACACCGGGCTCGGCCCGCAGGGCCACGGCGAGCGCATCTTTGCCTGCCAGGACGACGCCACCGCGCTGGGCCGCGCGCGCGCCTGGTGGGGGCCGGAGGTGACGTCGATCTACGACGGCTCGTCGGCCAGCGCTTTGTTGTCGGGCCTGATGTGGATGGCCGCCTACCAAGAATGCCCGCAGGCCGAGTACACCGGCATGGCCATGGAGTACGGCACCGAGCCGATGGCCGAGGTGGTGTACTGCCTGCGCGCCGAGCAGTGGATGGAGAACCACCCCGAAGCGCCCGCCGCAGCCCGCGCGGCGGTCAAGCAGCGTTTTCGCAATGCCTTCTACACCGACACTGCCGAATGGAAGCAGCGCATCGTGGCCCAGGCGCGTGAAGCGGCGCTGCAGGCGGTGGCCGGGCTGGCCGGGCCCTGAGCAGCGCCCTGAGCAGCGCCCGGGGCGGCCCGGGCCGTCCAGCCGCTATGGCGTGCCGATGAACAGGTAGCCGTTGGTGCTGCCGCCGCTGCCGCGCCCCAGTCCCACGTACACCGGCCCCAGCGGGGTTTCACCACCGAGGTAGAAGGCCAGCGAATTCAGCCAGCCGTCGCGCTTCTGGCGCGCATAAGGGTTGGCGACGCGGCCCGACTCGAAGGCCAGGCCCAGGCGCATGTCGCCACGCAGGCCCAGTGGCAGGCGGCCGATGATGCGTTCGGCACGCAGGTGCGCGTAGGCCACGTCGTCGCCCAGCAACTGGCCGTTGGCGAAGCCCGTCATGTTGAGGAAGCCACCCAGCCGCCCGGCCTCGGACACCGGCAGCTGGCCGCGCGGCGAGCCCACCCACGAGGCGCGCGCGCCGAGCACGAAGTCCTGCCACGGCACGGCGCCGCGCAGCTCCAGCGCCAGGCGCGAGAAGTCGCGCCGGTCGGCGCCGTACCAGCTGGCCTGCACCGCCCAACCGCGGCGCGGGAAGTACAGCCGGTCCAGGCGGTCCATGTCCAGGCTCAGCAGCCAGCCGCCGCTGCTGCGCTCGGGCACGCCCCGGAAGAGGTCGATGCCGGTCTCGAGCTCGTTGCTGACGCGGCTTTCGCGCCAGCCCGCGCGCAGCTGGCCGAGCAGATCGAGGTTGATACCCGCGGTCAGGTCCAGGCGCGAGCGCACGCTGCGGTATTCGGCCACGCGCTGCTCGACGTCGAAGAAGTCGACGCGTTCGCGCTTGTACTCGGCCGCAGCGTCGACGAAGGTGCGCTGCGACGGCGTCAGCGGCTGGTAGACATCGATGCTGGCGCCGGTGGTGCTGCCCAGCTCACCGGTGAGCAGCAGCTCGCCGCCCAGGCGGTTGAGCCAGGTCTTCTGGTATCCCGCGCGCAGCAGGTAGCTCGAGCCCTGGCTCAGGTTGCTGTCCAGCCGCACGCCCAGGCGCAGGTAGTCGGGGCCCCAGCTCTTTTCCACCGGCAGCAGGCGCAGCACCTGGCGATCGCCCTGGCGCTGCACGGTGTAGTCCAGCCGCTCGTAATAGCCATCGCCATAGGCGCGGCCGATGTCGCGCGCCAGCGCGGCGGTGTCCAGCGGCGCGCCGCCGCGCTGCTCGATCCAGCGCCGCACCAGGCCTTCGTCGACGCGCAGCAGCCCCGCCACCTCGACCGCGTCGATGCGCGGCAGCTCGCGCTCGCGCACGGCCACGCTGCGCTGCCACTGCGCGTAGCGCGCTGCGTCCACCGACAGCTGCGCCAGCGCCGGCGCCAGCACTTCGGCGGCGGCGCGGCCGCGGTCGGCGGCTTCGGCGTGGCGCGCGAAGTCGCCCGCGCCCAGGCTGCCCAGCTCGGGCTTGATCAGGATGTCGCGCGGCGTCAGCTGGGCCAGCGAGGCACTGACGTTCTGCTCGGTGAGCAGCGTCACCATCTGCGCCGTGATGCTGAGCAGGCCCGAGATCTCTTCGGCGCGCAGCGGCGGCGAGCCCACGTTGACGGCAATCACGATCTGCGCACCGCAGCGCTCGCGCACCTCGCGGATGGGCAGGTTGTCGACGAGGCCGCCGTCGACGAGCTTGCGGCCGCGGTACTCCAGCGGCGCCATCAGCCCGGGCACCGACATGCTGGCGCGCATGGCCTGCGTCAGGCTGCCGTCGCGGTAGACCACGCGCTCGCCGCTGGCGATGTCGGTGGCGATGATCGACAACGGCAGCGGCAGTGCTTCGATCTCGGGCTCGCCGGTCTCGGCGCGCACCAGGTGATTGAAGAAAAGCTTGATCTTCTGCCCCAGCACGACGCCGGGCGGCCCCACCGCGCCGCCGTCCTTCAAGCCGGTTTCGCTGCCGGGCAGGAAGCGCTGCGACAGGCGCTTGTTGCGGAAGTTGAGTTCGGCGTAGTCCGGGTTGTCCTGGAACATGTCGGCCCAGTCGGCGTGCGCCAGTTCTTCGCGCAGCTGCGCCGGGCTGCGCCCCGCCGCCCAGGCGCCGGCGACGAGCGCGCCCATGCTGGTGCCGGCGACGCAGTCGATCGGGATGCGCAGCCGCTCCAGCACTTCGAGCACGCCGATGTGCGCCGCGCCGCGGGCGCCGCCACCGCCCAGCACCAGGCCGACCTTGGGGCGCGCATCCGGCGCCACCTGGGCCAGCCCCTGGCCAGCGCCCAAGCACAAGGCCCACAGCAGGCAAGAAAGACGTGCGCATCGATTCATGCGGCGATTCTGCGCACGAAAGCGCCGCCTATCATGGCTCGATGGGAGATGCAGAAAAGATCGAAGCCTTCGTCAGCCGCTGGTCCGGCGCCACAGGCTCCGAGCGGGCGAACTACCAGCTCTTTGTCACTGAGTTGTGCGCCTTGCTGGCACTGCCCCAACCCGAGCCGGCCCGTGAAGACACCCGCGACAACGCCTATGTCTTCGAGCGTCGTGTGACCTTCGCTCGGGGCGACGGCACGCAAGCCCCGGGCTTCATCGACTGCTACCGTCGTGGCAGCTTCGTGCTGGAAGCCAAGAAGGTGAAGGCCGGCTCCGCCACCAAAGGCTTCGACGACGCCTTGATGCGTGCCCGCAACCAGGCCGAAGGCTATGCCCGCGCCCTGCCTGCTGGCGAAGGGCGGCCACCGTTCCTGCTGGTCGTCGACGTGGGCCACGTCATCGAGCTGTACGCGGAATTCACCCGCAGCGGCGCCACCTACACGCCCTTTCCGGACGCCCGCAGCCACCGCTTGAAACTAGACGACCTGCGCAGCCCTGCCATGCAAGATCGCCTGCGCCTGCTGTGGCAGGACCCGATGGCGCTGGACCCGGCGCGCGCCAGTGCCAGGGTCACGCGCGAAGTGGCCGCCAAGCTGGCCACCCTGGCGCGCGACCTGGAAGAGGCCGGCCACAAGGCGCAGGCCGTCGCCGCCTTCCTCACGCGTTGCCTGTTCTGCATGTTTGCCGAAGACGTGGACCTGTTGCCCAAGGCCGAAGACGGCCAGGGCGCCTTCGTGAGCCTGCTGCAGCGCTGGGCCGACGACCCCACCACACTGCGTCACATGTTGCGCGCGCTGTGGACCGACATGGACCGCGGCGGCTTCAGCCCTGCACTGGCGCACCCGCTGCTGCGCTTCAACGGCAAGCTCTTCAAGGGCAGCGGCGCGGACGACTTCGTGCTGCCGCTGCAGCGCCGCCACATCGACGGCCTGCTCGACGCCGCCCACAGCAATTGGCGCGAAGTGGAACCCGCCATCTTCGGCACCCTGCTGGAACGCGCGCTGGACAGCGACGAACGCCACGCGCTGGGCGCTCACTACACGCCGCGTGCCTACGTGGAACGCCTGGTGCTGCCCACCGTGGTGGAGCCGTTGCGCGCCGACAGGGCCGACGCCCAAGCCGCCGCCCTGGTGCTGGCCAAGGAAGCCGAGGCGCTGGACGGCAAGAAGCGCAGCGACAAGCTGGCCGAAGCCCGCGCCGAGATCAAGCGCTTCCACCACCGCCTGTGCACCACCCGCGTGCTGGACCCGGCCTGCGGCAGCGGCAACTTCCTGTACGTGACGCTGGAGCACATGAAGCGCCTGGAAGGCGAGGTGTACATCCAGCTGGAAGCCCTGGGCGAGACCCAAGCCCGCTTGGGCTTTGAAGGCGAGACGGTGACGCCGCAGCAGTTGCTGGGCATCGAGATCAACGAGCGTGCCGCCGCGCTGGCCGAACTGGTGCTGTGGATCGGCTACCTGCAATGGCACATCCGCACCTTCGGCAACGCGAGCGTGGCCGAGCCGGTGATCCACGACTACGGCAACATCCAGCACCGCGACGCCGTGCTGGCCTACGACGGCCAAGAGCCGATGCGCGATGCGGCCGGGCAGCTGGTGACGCGCTGGGACGGCAAGACCTTCAAGCGCCACCCGGTGACGGGCGAGCAGGTGCCGGACGAGACGGCGCTGGTGGTGCAGTGGCGCTACCTGAATCCGCGGCCAGCGGAATGGCCAGCGGCGGAGTTCATCGTTGGGAATCCGCCGTTCATTGGGAACAAGCGGATGCGGGAGGCGTTGGGGGATGGGTATGTGGAGGCGTTGCGTGGCGCATGGCCGCGAGTGCCGGACAGAGCCTACTTAGTCATGTATTGGTGGGAGAGGGCAGCAGGCTTAGTCAGTGAGCAGCAGGCTTCGCGATTTGGTCTGATCACCACAAACAGCATTACGCAGACTCTCAACAGGCGCGTCGTTGAACAGGCGATGATTCCAGGCGAACGGAGCATGTGCCTCGCATTCGCCATTCCCGATCACCCGTGGGTCGATGCCGCCGATGGAGCTGCGGTCAGGGTTGCGTTCACTGTCGGCACAGCTGCCGGTAGCAACGATTTTGGCCGCTTGTTGAAGGTGACCTCGGAATCGCTTGGCGCATTCGGCGAAGTCGAGGTGAATCTTGCCGACTCAGTGGGGCGCATTCATGGGAGCTTGAGCGTCGCCCTGAATCAGGGCGCCATCGAACCTCTGCGCGCCAATGCGGGACTTGCATTCACCGGCATGTACCCACTTGGTCAGGGGTTCATTTTGCTTCCCGAGCAGATTAGTTCGGCGATTGGGAGTGACGCCGCTTCCGGCGCGGTTGTAAAGCCATTTGTCAATGCTCGCGATCTGACCCAACGTCGTCGGGGAGCTACGGTGATCGACTTCTGGCCCCTTGGTATCCACGAGTGCCGAGCGCAATTCCCGAACCTTTTCCAGTGGGTGCTGGAGCGCGTAAAACCCGAGCGGGATGTCAATCCGGTTGAGGAGCGGCGTCGAAATTGGTGGGTCTTCACTCGTCCAATTCCCCAGTTACGTCAGGCGCTCGCAGGTTTGGATCGGTACGTGCTCGTGCCAAGGACGGCGAAGCATGGAATCTTCATCTTTGAACCTATCTCAACGATTCCTGACACTTCAGTAGTAGCCATCGCAATTGGCGACGGATTCCCGTTGGGAGTACTTTCATCAGGTGTCCACCGTGCGTGGGCACTTGCGGTGGGTGGGACGCTTGAAGATCGGCCGCGCTATCAACACAGGCAGACCTTCAATCCCTTCCCATTTCCCCAGCACGATACCAGCCTAACCCCAGAACTGACCACCCTCATCCGCACCCTCGCCGAACAGCTCGACGCCCACCGCAAGACCCAACAGGCCGCGCACCCGGGCCTCACGCTCACCGGCATGTACAACGTGCTGGAAAAACTCCGCACTGGCGAAGCACTGAACGCCAAGGACAAACTCATCCACACCCAGGGCCTGGTGTCCGTGTTGAAGAGCCTGCACGAGGACCTGGACAAGGCCGTGCTGGCCGCCTACGGCTGGACGGATTTGCATTCCGTGCTGGCCGATCACAAGCAAGCCGAAGCCCGCGCCGCCGCGGTGGAAACGCTGCTGGAGCGCCTGGT
>JANMVM010000181.1:0-5814 GCA_031392695.1 Rubrivivax sp. | reverse complement strand
GGTGCCAGCACGCCATGCAAGCGGATCAGCCACGCGCGGGCGTCGATCCCAACCCTGGAAGCAGCGACATCGCACGCGGCCGTGGCGTGACCTGCCTGCGCAACAGCAACGCCACGTCCTACGTGACGGCGGTGGTGGCGGCGGTGGCGGTGGCGGCGGTGGGCGAGGTGGCGGTCAAGCGCAAGACCGGCGAGATCCGCGTCGAGCGCGTCTGCGTGGCGCACGACGGCGGCCGGATCGTCAACCCCGACGGCGCCGCGAATCAGTTTGAGGGTGGGGTCATCCAGACGGTCAGCCGCACGCTGATGGAACAGGTGCGCTGGCGCCGCTCGAAGGTGCTGTCGCAGGATTGGCTGAGCTACCCGATCCTGCGCCACGACCCGGTGCAGCGCGTCGAGGTCGACTTCATGGACCGCCCGGGCGAACCCAATTGGGGTGCGGGCGAACCCACGGCGTGTACCATGGCCACGGCGATCGGCAACTCAGTGTTCGACGCCCCCGGCGCGCGGCTGCGGGCAGTGCCTTTTGCGCCGGCGCAGGTGCTGGCAGCGCTGGCCCGGCCCGTGGCGGCCTGAGCGCGGTTCAGTGTTCCTGCCGGCCACAGCGCCAGATTGACTCACGACGGTCGACAGACCGCGCTTCACAACCACGACATGAGGAGACAAGACATGAGGAATTTCAAGCAACGCAATCCCTGGACCGGCGGCGCGGTTGTCGCGCTGGTAGCGACTTGGGCCGCGGCGGCCGTCGCGCAGCCGCTGCCCAAGGCCAGTGCCGAGTCGGTGGGCATGTCCACCGAACGGCTGGGCCGCCTGACCACGGTGCTGCAGCAGGTGGTCGCCGCCACGCGCCTGCCCGGCGCCGTGGTGATGGTCGCGCGCAGGGGCAAGCGGGTCTACGCGCAGGCCTTCGGCAGCCTCAACAGCGCCGCCGGCGGCGCGATGAAAGAGGACTCGATCTTCCGCATCTACTCGATGACCAAGCCGCTCGTCTCGACGGCGTTGATGATGCTGGTGGAAGAGGGCAAGGTGCAGCTCACCGACCCGGTGTCGAAATTCCTGCCCAGCTTCAAGGGCGCGATGGTCAGCGTGGCCAGCCTCGACCCGGTGAGCGGCGCCGTCAACAACCGCCTCGTGCCGGCCAACCGCGAGCCGACGATCTACGACATCCTGCGCCACACCTCGGGCATTGCCTACGGCGAGTTGACGCGCAACGCGCTGGTGCGCGAGGCCTACATCAAGGCCGGCGTCTTCAAGCCGACGCTGGACTTCGACGCCCGCGACCTCCCCGGCGCGCAGATGGCCGAGGCGCTGGGCAAGGCGCCACTGGCGCAGCAGCCGGGCACGACCTGGGAGTACAGCCTGTCGGTCGACGTGCAGGGCCGCGTCATCGAGGCCGTCACCGGCAAGCGCCTGGGCGACTTCCTGCAGGAACGCCTGTTCGGCCCGCTGAAGATGGCCGACAGCGGCTTCATGGTGCCGGGGCCCAAGCTGCCGCGTCTGGCCGAGCCCTTTGCCAAGGACCCGGCCAGCGGCGTCGACAACAAGCTCATCGACGTCAGCACGCTGCCGGGCAACGATTCTGGCGGCGCCGGTGGCGTCAGCACCGCGGCCGACTACCTGCGTTTCTGCCAGGCCATGCTCGGCGGCGGCCAGCTCGACGGCGCGCGCATCCTGTCGCGCACGACGGTGCGCATGATGACGTCCGACCACCTGGCCGGCGTCAACGCCGCGGCCAGCCCGGGTGCGTTGCTGCTGGGCTCGCCCGGCTACAGCTTCGGCCTCGGCTTCATGGTGCGCCCGGCCGACGGCAACGCCGCGGTGCAGGGCTCGGCCGGTGAATTCATGTGGGCCGGTTATGCCGGCACCTTCTTCTGGGCCGAACCCAAGGAGCAGGTCTGCGCCGTCTACATGACGCAGGCCCCGAGCCCCTTGCGCGCCAGCTACCGCCGCCTGATGAAAGAGCTGGTGTCGCAGGCCATCGTCGACTGAGTTGGCGGTTGGCCCGACCGGCCTCAGGCGTGGTCGGCCACGCCGTCGCCGCGCAGCACCAGGGCGCCGCTGCCAACCAGCTCCTGCAGCGTCTTGCGGCCCAGGGCCTGCAAACCGCCTTCGGGTCGGCCCAGGCGCTGCCAGATGGCGTGGCACAGCGGCGCGGCGGAGAACCAGCGATCGAAGTCCTCCAGCCGCTCGTGCTGCACCTCCATCAGGTGGTACTTGACGAGCACGCGCACGCCGTGCCCGGCGTGGCGCGCCGGGCTGGCCACGAAACCCGCCAGCCGCTGGCGCGCGCGCTGCAACGCGGCGGGCACGTCGTCGAAGGGCGCGCCGTGGCCCGGGATGACCCAGCGCGCGTCCAGCGATTCGATGAGGTCGAGCGCGCGCGCCACCTCGTCGAAGGCCTGCTCGCCGTCAAGTTCGGGGAAGACGACGCCGAAGCCGTTTTCCCACAGTGCATCGGCGCTGATGAGCACGCCGTGCTGCGGGTCGAAGAGCACCAGGGAGTGCGGGTCGTGGCCCGGTGCGGCCAAGGCCTGCCAAGCGCGGCCACCCACGGCCAGCGTCTGGCCGGGACGCAGGCAGTCGTCAGGCATGAAGCGCTCGCACACCTGCCCGGTGGCGCGGTAGCTGAGCGCGTCTTCGTCCCAGGCCCGGGCAGCAGCGAACTCGCCGGGCGGCACGGTGATGCGGCAGCCCGAGGCCCGCTGCACGGCGGCGTTGCCGCCGCAATGGTCGGAATGCAGATGGGTGTTGACGAGCTGCAGCAGCGGCTCCGCGCCCAGCGACTGCTGCACCAGGGCGACGGTCTGCGCCCCGTGCAAGGCGTGGCCGCTGTCGACCAGCACCGCGCCGGCGCCGCCGCCGTGCAGCACCACGTTGTTGGACGAGAGCCAGCCGCGCTCGAGCACGGTCAGGTCTTCGAAAGCGGGGTTGCGGGTGATCATGCGGCAGGGGTCTGTGGTGTCCGGGTAGGGAAACCATTCTTGCCGATTGCACCCCAGCGGCGTCGCCTGCCGCGCCGCGCGAGCTACGATGTAATCTCTACGGCGTGCCGGCTCGCACGGCGCCGGGACCACCACCGCCTGACCTCACCCGCCCGGAGGCTGCCCGATGAAACTGCTTGCCAAGTTCAACCTGATCTTCGTCGTCGTGATGGCGCTCGGAGTGGCCGTCAGCGGCTACATCAGCCGCAACCTGCTGCAGGAACAGGCGCGCCAGGAGGTGCTGTCGATCGGCCGCCTGCTCATGGAAGGGGCTACCGCGGTGCGCGGCTACACCTCGGGCCAGATCACCAAGCTGCTGGCGACGCAAATGCAGACCGAATTCTTGCCGCAGTCCATTCCCAGCTATTCGGCGGTCGAGGTGCTCAGCACGTTGCACAAGAAGTACCCCGAGTACTCCTACAAGGAAGCCACGCTCAACCCCACCAACCCGCGCGACCGCGCCTCGGGCTGGGAGGTCGACATCGTCAACGCGTTTCGCAACGACACCGAGCTCAAGGAGTTCGTCGGTCAGCGCGAGACCCCCACCGGGCGCTCGCTGTACATCTCGCGCCCGCTGCGCATCACCAACCCGGCCTGTCTGCAGTGCCACAGCAGCGTCGAGGCCGCGCCCAAGACGATGGTCGACAAGTACGGCCCCGCCAACGGCTTCGGCTGGCAGCTCAACGAAGTCATCGGTGCCCAGCTGGTGTCGGTGCCGATGGCACTGCCGCTGCAGCGCGCGGAGGAGAACTTCCGCCTCTTCGTGGGCTCCCTGGTGGCGGTGTTCGTGGTCGTCGGCATCGTGCTCAACCTGATGATCTGGTTCGTCGTCGTGCGCCCGGTGACGCAGCTGTCGGAACTGGCCGACCGCGTCAGCCAGGGCGAGCTCAACGCGCCGGAATTTGCCGGCGGCAGCAAGGACGAGATCGGCGTGTTGGCCGACTCCTTCGCCCGCATGCGGGCGAGCGTCGTGCAGGCCATGAAGATGCTGGAGAATTGAACCCTTTCGTCGGCCCCTCGTGAACCACCCAGAGCGTCTCGGCAAGTACCAGATCACCGGCGTCCTCGGCGAGGGTGCGATGGGCGTGGTCTATCGCGGCTTCGACCCCGACATCCGCCGCGTCGTGGCGCTCAAGACCATCCGCAAGCAGATGGGTGACGGCGCCGAGGCCGCGGCCCAGAGCGCAGCCCGCTTCCGCAATGAAGCGCAGGCCGCCGGGCGGCTGCTGCACCCGGGCATCGTGGGCGTCTACGACTTCGGTGACGATGGCCGCGTGGCCTACATCGCAATGGAGTTCGTCGAGGGCCACACGCTGTCGCAGTACCTGGCGCAGAAGGTGCGTTTCACCGAGGCCGACGTTGCCAGCCTGGCGGCCCAGTTGCTCGAGGCGCTGGCCCACGCCCACGAGCACGGCGTCTGGCACCGCGACGTCAAGCCGTCCAACGTCATCATGACCAAGACCGGGCGCATCAAGATTGCCGACTTCGGCATTGCGCGCACCGACACCTCGGGCCTGACGATGGCCAACAGCGTGCTGGGCACGCCGATGTACATGGCGCCGGAGCAGTTCATGGGCCGGCCCATCGACCACCGCGTCGACGTCTACGGCGCCGGTGTCGTGCTCTACCAGCTGCTGGCCGGTCGCGCGCCCTTCATCGGGCCGCACGAAGCGCTGATGTACAAGGTGGTCAACGAGGTGCCGGTGCCACCGTCCACGCTCGAAGGCGCGCCGCACGGCAGCCGCTTCGACGCCGTCGTGGCCACCGCGCTGGCCAAGGACCCGCGCGAGCGCTTTGCCAACGCCTCGGCCTTCCGCGACGCCGTGGTGATGGCGCTCGGCCAGTCGGTGCCGGCGGCGGTGTCGCGCGAAGCAGTGTTCGCGCTGCCCATGCCCTCGGACTACGCGCCCACCGAGCGCATCGTCAGCGCGCCGGCCACCAACAGCGCACCGCCCACGTCCTGGGATCCGGCGGTGCTGGCGCAGGTCGAAGCCGCGCTCGCCCGCCACGTCGGGCCCCTGGCCGCCGTGCTCGTCAAGCGGGCGGCCAAGGAATGCAAGGACCTGCCCTCGCTGCAGGCCCGGCTGGCCGAGCAGATCACCAGCTCGGCCGCGCGCGACGCCTTCCTGGGCCAGGGCTCCCGGGGCGGGACGGGGGCCGGCGGCGGCACGGGCGGCAGCTCCGGCAGTCCGTCGGGCGCGAACGCAGTGCGACCGGGCTCGTCGACCTTTTCGCCCCCGGGCGGCACCTTTGCCGGGGCCACGCTGCCGGTCAACGAGGCCCTGATGGACCAGTCGCTGCGCCTGCTCTCGGCGCACCTGGGGCCGATCGCCCGCGTCGTCGTCAAGCGCTCGGCCGAGCGCACGCGCCAGCGCGAAGCCTTCTTCGCGCTGCTGCTCGAAGCCGCGCCCGAAGCCGTGCGCGGCAAACTGCTGGCCGAGCTGCACAAACTGCCCTGATCGGGCCGTGGCAGTAAGAAGAGACGTCCGAGGGTGTGAATTCTTGACTTTGCATGGCGGCGCGCCTGGCTACTCTGGAGCCGTCCACCACCCGGGCCCCCGCCATGCAGACCTTCCTCCCCGAGTACAGCCCGCCCAACCACCAGCGCGCCGCGCTGGCGGTGGGCGTTTCACCGCTGCTGGTGCTGCTGACCTTCACCCTCGTCGTCGTGCGCTGGCTCGACGTCGCCTCGGGCTTTGCCATCTTCGCCGCTTGCACCACCTGGGTGGTCTACGAGATGCATGTCTTCCAGGCCGCCATCGACCGCTACAACGAAGGCTACGTGGCCCGCCACTTGGCCTGGCGCAGTTCGGACGCGCTGCACGCCATGG
>JANMVM010000176.1:0-23390 GCA_031392695.1 Rubrivivax sp. | reverse complement strand
TCCCATAGCTAGGGCTATGGGCCTGCGAACCCGGCAAAAACTGTCCTCGCTGGGGCCAAATTTCGCTTCGACGCCCCAAGCCCGACAGGCTCCTCGCTCCACGCGCTGGCTTGAGCCGGGCCTCAGGCCGGCATCGTCTTCATGATCTGCGTTGGCGTCGGGGCCGGCCACCCGGCTTCCCGGGCCACGCGCACGATGGCCTCGTTGGTGTCGAAATAGACCTGCCAGTAGTGGTCGGTGTGACAGTAGGGGCGCACCGCGATCACCGTGCCGACGAGATTGATGTCGAGCAGGTTGACCTCGGGCGCCGGCTGTGTGGCGACGTTGGGGATCTGCGCCAGCGCGGCCTTGAAGCGGGCCATCGCATCGATCGGGTCCACGCTGCCAGCCAGCTGTGCCGTGCGCTCCACGCGCCGCGTCGGCCTGGCGGTGTAGTTCAGCACCGTGTCGCCAAAGACCTTGCCGTTGCCCACCAGGGTGTGCACGTTGTCCGGCGTGATGATGGTGGTGCCGAAGAGTCCGAGCTCGTGCACCGTACCCACGAGGCCGCCGATCTGCACGAAGTCACCCACCTTGAAGGGACGCAGGATGAGCATGAAGGCGCCAGCGGCAAAGTTGCCCAGCATGCCGCTCCAGGCAGCACCGATGGCCACGCCTGCACCGGCCAGCATGGCCGCGAAACTGGTGGTCTGGATGCCGAAATAGCCCAGGATGCCCAGCACCAGGGCGATGTTCAGCGCCACCGCGACGATCGAGCCCAGGTACTTGGTGAGCGTCGGGTCGACGTGGTTGCGGTTCATGCCCGACTGCACGATCGAGATCACCTTGCCGATCATCCAGCGGCCGACGATCCAGAAGGCGATGGCGGCCAGGATCTTGATGGCCAGTTCCGACAGCGTGGTGCTGAGGAAGTTTTGAACGCTGTGCATGTCCATGGGTCGGGCCTCGCCGGAGTGATGATCTGACGCCTGTGTTGACGCCTGTGCTGACGCCTGTGCTGACGCCAGACGACTGTGGCACAGGCCTGGCTTTCAGCACCAACAGAAAGGATGGCTCGGCGCTTGCGTTGAGGTTCAGGCGACCCTGCGGGCAGCACCGTCCGGGTGAAGTCTTCACACCCGCACGGTGCAGTGTGTCGCAGCGCTGCGGTCCTGAGCGTTCTACCGTCGGCGAGTCGAATCACCCGACACGGAGACCTCCATGAACGCCACCCTTCACAGCACCCACGAATCCTTGTTTCGCGGCCCCCTGGCCTGGCTGCAGCAGGCATTGAGCTTTGCACCACGCGCGCCGGTGGCGGCCAAGCCGCTAAACCTGGTGCGCGTGCTCGAGGGCGGCGACACGATCGAGATCGCAGAGCCGCGGCGGTCCGAACTGGTGTGCCTGGCAGGCACGCTGTGGATCACGCACGACAGCCATCCGCACGACCACATCCTGGCGCGTGGCGACCGTTACGTGGGCGACTCGGATTCACGCATGCTGGTGCATGCCATCGACCACGCGCGCTTTCTGGTCTGCCCGCGGCGGCCCTGAGCCCAGCTCGAGCCCACCTGCCTAGTCGCTGTCGATTTCCTGCAGCAGGCGCAGCGCGGAGTCGCCTGAAAGCTGCAGCAGCGCGGCGGTCTCCTGCACGTCGTCGGGCAGCGCTGCGTTGTCCCAGCCCTGGGCACTGTGGCGCGCGACGCGAATCGCCAATTGCACATTGCGCACCTGCGACGTGATGGTCTTGGTGTGATCGTCGGTGATGCCCACCAGCAGCGTCGGCAAACGCCAGGCCTTCATCAGCGCGTGCTGCAGGTCGGCCAGTTCGACGTTCAGCAGCGCCCTCTGGGCAGGGGCTGAGCGCAGGGTGCTGTCAGCTGCCAGGCGCCGCTGGAGCTCCAGCGCGAGCGTGGGCGCCTGCAGCCACAGCAGCAACTCGGCGAAATCGTGCAGCAGCGCGGCTTCGTGAATCACCGGCGCGTCATGATCCATGCGGTGCACCGCAAAGCCGATCGCGAAGCGCGCGGCCCGCCGCGAGCGGCGCAGCACGTCCTCGAAACCGGCCAGGGCCTCGGGGTATGGCGCCAGGCGATCCTGCGCCACCTCCTGCGGGCCGAAGGCACGAAAGAAAGGCGGGATGCCGAGCATCACCAGGGCCTCGGTCACGGTCTCGACCTCGCTGCCCTCGCGCCCGCGGCGCAGGTGCGCGACGTGGGCCAACACCTTGAGCGTCATCAGCGGGTCGCTGCCGATGGTGTCGGCCAGCAGATGGGCATCGACTGCATCTTCGACCGCCCGCATGTCTTCGAGCGCGGCCGCGGTGCTGGCCAGCACCGGCAGGCGGGCGTGGTCGAAAAGCGCAGCCCACCCGGCCCCGTCGCGGGGGGCGCGTTCAGTGAAAGGCGTTGGCATGGCAAGCATGAGGTAGACCTTGGACCCGGTACGTACCGGGCTTATCGGCCGCCGGCCTGCGCAGCTTAAGCCTGCAGGCTGAGCATCAGGCCCTGCTGGGCGCTGACCTGGCCGTCGAGCAGGGCCAGGTAGGCGGCCTGGGTGGCAACGGCGCCGCGCTGCTCGACCACCGTGAGCCAGGGACCGTCGGCGCGCTCCACGCGGGCGATGAAAGCGCTCCAGGCCTGCGCGATGCGGCGCTCCAGTTCGGCGCGTCCCCAGCCTTCGGGCGGCGGTGCGCTGCGCTTCTTGATCTGGTCCGGCGCAAAGAACAGCGCCGGCCGCGGGCCGGGCAGGCCGCGGCCCGAACCCAGCGCCGAGACATGGGTGCCGCCGATCGAGCTGCTGAACTTGAGCGCATCGCCGAAGCGTTCGTGCACGCTGCTGCGCAGCGCCGCATTGCCGGCGAAGTCGATGTACAGCGAGGGCACGGCCGCGTCCATCGCGGCCACGTCGGTGTAGACCCGCACCTCGTCGTAGCAGCCCAGCGCCTGCGTGAAGGCCAGGTTGCCGGGCGAGGTCAGGCCGACCACGCGCGGCGTGCCCGGCGTGCCGCGCCGCAGCGCCAGGCAGAAGGCGGTGCCGTAGGCGGTCTTGCTCGAGGCGCTGGACAGCAGCAGCTGGCGCGCGCCGAAGAAATCGTTGGCGGCGAGAAAATCGTCGATCAGGAAGGACGTCACGAACAGCGGCCGCAGCACGGCCTGCAGGCCTTCGAGGCGCGGCTGCCAGCCGGCGTCGGTGTCGCAGAACACGTAGTGCTGGTAGGCCGCGGCGAGTGACAGGCGATGCGGGGCGCCGTCGGCAAAACCCGTCTCGCGCACGCGCGCCGGCGCCACCACGAGGTGGGTGCCAGCCGGGTAGTAGCCCCAGACGCGGCGCCCCACGGCCACGCCGGCGGCGCGCGATTCGGTGACCGTGGCGAAGCCCCACACCGGCAGGCAGCCCCACGCCGGGTCTGGCGCCGGAAAGAACTGCCAGTACTGCATGGTCTCGCCGAAGGCGGCGTAGGTGATGTTGTTGGCGGTGAGCGCGAAGTGCTCGATGGCCAGCCGGGCCTGGCCTTCGGCCAGCGGCCGCATCGCGTCGGGGTCGGGGCCGACCTGCACCTGGTGCAGGTCCTGGCGGGCGATGAAGAGGCGTTGTCCGCCTGCGGCGTGGTGCTCGGTGCTCATGGGCGGCTCCTCGATGGGATCGTGAGCATGAGGCGCCGCAGGCCCGGCGGCTGTCACCCCTGCGACGCGAAGCGCACTCGCGTCACAGGGGTGGGCCGGCGGCTCAGGTTACAGCCGGTTGACGCCGAGCACATGCCCGACGAGTTGGCCGTTGACGTACAGCGCACCCTCGGGCGCGCCGGCGTCGCCATGGAACTCGAGCACCGGCTCGGCGGCGCCACGGGCTTCGACCATGGCCAGGCGCTCGGCCAGGGCGTCGAGCGCGCGGCTGGCCGCACGCAACAGGGCCGATGCCACCGAGCGCGCGCGGCGCTCTTCGGGTGCGACGGCATCGAAAGGCAGGTCTCGCATCGACATGATGGATCTCCAGTGGGCCGCCGGTCCCCGCGCTGCGGGGCGGCCGGCCAGGGTCAGGATTCAGGGGCTGTGTCGCAGGCGATCGATCTCGCGCTGCAGTTCACGGTGGCCTTGCCGTCGGCAGGCGCCGGTGCTGGACCGGTGGCTGCCGGCAGCGCGCCGCAGGCTGGCGGCCACGAAGGGGTTGCGTGGCTTGAGGTTCTTGAGGGTCAGCTTCATCGGTTTCTCCTTCGAGGCGGTGGTGGTGGCAGGACAGCGGACGGAACAAGGCAAACGGCCCGGGTTGCTGGTGCATCCCGGGCCGTGGAGGGCTTGGAGCCGCGCGCCGCAAGGGCGCCTGGCTGTCAGCTCACCGGCGCCCCGGGCGGAGCGCCTTGGTTGAAGGCACCGGTGCTGGCGATGACCTTCGGCATGTCGAATGCGGTGCCTGCCACGGCGAAGTGGCAAGGTGTCGATCCAACGAAGGGCAGCGGCAGGAACATGGTGCTTTCGGTAGGGGTTGATCGGCTGCGAAACCAGAGACAGAGCACGGAGACTGGACAGGTCTGGATCTGCAGGCTTGCGCAAATGATAAAGAAACAGTTATCAGTGCGCAAGAGGTCTTGCCCCGAATAAACCCGGACGCCGTCCTTCAAACAAGGGGGGCGCGTCGCGATATGGCCGCAGCCGATGGCCGCAGCCGATGGCCGCAGGAACGGCCCGCGGCTACTTCTTGCGCTTGAGCGGCGCCACCCCGGACTGGCTGCGCAACCACAGCGCCTGCGCATCTTCGGCCGCCGTACTCAGCGGGCTTGCGTTGCCGGCCGGCGGCGGCGCGGCCGTGGGCGGCGTGAGGACCTCACCCAGCAGGTCGAGCAGCCGCGTGCGCGCGCGCTGCGGGTGACGGCGGTAGAAGGTCAGCACGAGGCCCATGATGAAGCGCTCGTCGTCGTCGCGGGGCTGGGATTCGTCGCGTGGCGCCTCGCGGGCGGTGCTCGGGCCGGGGCTTGGCGGCAGGTCGGCCGCAGCCGCGCCGTGCGGCTGGTCCATCCATCCCGGCGGCTTGTGGCAGAGGTGCTCGAACTGGCGCGCCAGCCGCTCACCGATCTGGCGCGAGCGGCCCTTGATCTGGCTCCAGTAGCTGGGCTGGATCTGCACCCGCTCGGCGAAGCGTCGCTCCAGGCCGCGCAGGGTGGCTGCGTCGGCGTGGCGTGCGGTGGCGCGAACGAACTCTTCAAAGAGGGCCAGCGCGTTGTCCAGGCGCACCTGGGCGAGGTCTTGGGGGCTGGCTTGCATCGCCTTCGATGATAAAGCTTCGTTGACCTTGGGGCCGTGCCTTGCGGCCTCGAGCGAGCTAGCATGGGCGCATGCGCGGCCGCTTGCCAGCCCCCCGTGACGTGATCTTCCCCAGCGGCGAAGAGCGGCCCGCACTCGGCCTGGGCACCTGGCGCTTCGGTGAGCACAGCGCCCGCGCTGCAGCCGAGGTGCGCGCCCTGCGCTTGGCACTGGACATCGGCTATCGCGTCATCGATACCGCCGAGATGTACGGCGGCGGCGGCGCCGAATCGGTGCTCGGCGCCGCGCTCGGCCCGGCGCTGCGCGAAGGCGCGGTGCAGCGCGATGAGCTTTTCTTGATCAGCAAGGTGCTGCCCTCGCACGCCGACGCCGCCGGTGTGCTGGCGGCGTGCGAAGGCAGCCTGCGCCGCCTCGGCCTCGAGCGCATCGATCTCTACTTGCTGCACTGGCGCGGCAGCGTGGCGCTGGCCGACACGGTGCGCGGCTTCGAGCAGTTGCAGCGCCGTGGCTGGATTCGCCACTGGGGCGTGAGCAATTTCGACCACGACGACATGCGCGAGCTCGCCGCCGTGCCCGGCGGTGCGGCTTGCGCGGCCAACCAGGTGCACTACTCGCTCAGCCAGCGCGGCATCGAATGGGACTTGCTGCCCTGGCAACGCCTGCAGCAGATGCCGCTCATGGCCTACAGCCCGCTCGACCAGGGCGAACTCGCCGATCACCCGGCGCTGCGCCCGCTGGCCGAGCGCCATGCCGCGACGCCGGCGCAGGTGGCACTGGCCTGGGTGTTGCGCCAGGGCGGCGTGATGGCCTTGCCCAAGGCCGCAAACGCGGTGCACCTGCGCCACAACTGGGCCGCTGCGTCGCTCGAGCTGAGTGCGGCCGACCTGCAGGAAATCGAGCGCCACTTCGCGCCGCAGCAGCGCAAGCTGCCGCTGTCGATGCGTTGAAGCCGACTATCTTGGCGGCTGGTGCGTGATGGGGAGAGCCGGATGAGGAAGCTGCTGCTGCTGGCGTTCGCGAGCCTGTTGGCGCTGGCTGCTCAGGCGGCCCGAGCCGCGGAAAGGGCGATCGAGAAAGAGGTGGTGGTGCGCGCCACGCTCGACGAGACCTGGCAGGCCTGGACCACGCGTCAAGGCATCACCAGTTTCTTCGCGCCCGACGCCAGGGTCGAGGCGCGCGTCGGCGGGGCCTTCCAGGTCTACATCGACCCGGGCGCAGCGCCGGGCATGAAGGGCGCCGACGACATGCGCTTCCTGGCCCTGCAGCCGCAGCAGATGATCAGCTTCGACTGGAATGCGCCGCCCTCGCTGCCCGAGGCGCGGCAGCAGCGCACCTTCGTCATCGTGCGTTTCGAGAAGGTCGACGACACCCACACCCGCGTCACGCTGCACCACACCGGCTGGGGCGATGGCGGCGAGTGGGACAAGGCCTATGGCTACCTCGACAGCGCCTGGGGCAAGGTGTTCGCCAACCTGAAGCAGCGCTTCGAGCAGGGGCCGCAGGACTGGACCGCCTGGCTGCAGCAGTTGCAAGCCCAGCGCGCCAGAGCCGCGCAGCCAGCCGCGTCGAAGGCCGGGCGCTGAGCCGCGGCAGCGCCGCTACTCGTCGTCGCGCACCTTGAACTGCGCCATCAGCTGGGCCTGGACGTTGGGCGGCACCGGTTCGTGGTGCGACAGCTCCACCGTGTAGCGGCCCTGGCCGGCGGTGAGCGCGTTCAGGCGCAGCTGGTAGCCCGCCAGTTCCGACAGCGGCGCCTGGCCGCGCACGACCATCGTGCCGGGTGCGCCATTGCTGGTGCCGTTGACGAGGCCGCGGCGCGCCGCGAGGTCGCCGGTGATGTCGCCCATGGCGTGGTCGGGCGCCGTGATCTCGATGTGCACCACGGGCTCGAGCACGATCGGCCGCGCTTCGCGCAGCGCCGCCATGAAGGCCTTGCGCCCGGCGGTGACGAAGGCGATCTCCTTGCTGTCCACGCTGTGGTGCTTGCCGTCGTAGACGGTGACGCGCACGTCGAGCACCGGGTAGCCGGCGATGGCGCCGCTGGCCAGCACCTCGCGCACGCCCTTTTCCACCGCCGGGATGAACTGGAACGGGATCGTGCCGCCCTTGACCTGGTCGACGAACTCGAAGCCGGCGCCGCGCTCCAGCGGCTCGACGCGCAGGAAGACCTCGCCGAACTGCCCCGCGCCGCCGGTCTGCTTCTTGTGCCGGTGGTGGCCCTCGGCCTTGGCGGTGATGGTCTCGCGGTAGGCGATGCGCGGCGGCCGCGTCTGGACCTCGAACCTGTGCGTCTCGCGCAGCCGGTCGAGCAGCACGCGCAGGTGCAGCTCACCCAGGCCGTAGACGACCGTCTCGTTGGTGCTGGCCACGTGTTCGACGCGCAGGCAGGGGTCCTCGTCGACGAGCTTGCTCAGGATCTCCCACATGCGCTGCTCGTCGCCGTGGCGCTTGGGCTCGATGGCCAGGCCGTGCACGGGCTTGGGAAAGTCCAGCGGCAGCAGGTGGATGTGCTCGTCCTCGGCGGCGTCGTGCAGCACGGCGTCGAAGTGGATCTCGTCGACCTTGGCCACGGCCACGATGTCGCCCGGCACGGCACTCGGCACCTCGACGTGCTCCTTGCCCTGCAGCATGAACAGGTGCGCCACCTTGAAGGGCTTGCGGCCATGGCCGATGTAGAGCTGGCTGCCGGTGCTGATGGTGCCCTGGTGCACGCGCATCACGCTCATGCGGCCCACGTAGGGATCCACCGTGACCTTGAAGACATGGGCCAGCACGTGCTTGGCCGGGTCGGGGTCGGCATGCATGGGCTGGGCCTCGGCGCCTTCGCCGTTGAGAAAGTCGGGCGCGTTGGCCTCCAGCGGGTTGGGCAGCAGCTTGACGATGATGTCCAGCAGCTCGGCCACGCCGGCACCGCTGCGCGCCGAGACAAAGCACACCGGGATCAGGTGGCCTTCGCGCAGCGCCTGCTCGAGCGGCGCGTGCAACTCGGCGGCGTCGATGTCGCCGTCGTTGAGGTAGCGCTCGACGAAGGCGCCGTCGACTTCCACCACCTGCTCGACGAGCGCGCGGTGCGCTGCGTCGACGCTGCCGAAGTCGCTGTGGCCGTGGCGGTTGTAGAAGCAGTCGACGACCTGGCTGGCCCCGGCGTCGGGCAGGTTCAGCGGCAGGCACTCGCGCCCGAAGGTGGCCTGAATCTGCGCCAGCAGCGCCGCCAGGTTCACCCCCGGGGCGTCGATCTTGTTGACGATGATCAGGCGGTCGAGGTGGCGGCTGGCGGCGTAGTCCATCATGCGCAGCGCCATCGGCTCGATGCCCACCGCAGCGTTGATGACGACAGCCGCCGTCTCCACTGCCTCCAGCGCCGGCAGGCTCTGGCCCAGGAAGTCGGCCGCACCCGGGGTGTCGATGAAGTGCACGCGGGTGTCGGCGTGCTTGAAATGCATGATGGTGGCGTTGAGCGAATGCTGCATGCGGCGCTCGAGCGGGTCGTGGTCGCTGACCATCGTGCCGCGCTCCAGCGTGCCTGCCAGCTGCAGCGCGCCGGCCTTGAGCAGCAGCGCTTCGGCCAGGCTCGTCTTGCCCGCGCCGGCCGGCCCGACGAGGGCCAGGGTGCGGATGGCGGCGCTGCTCGCCGGGCTGCCGTTCGGTAGGCTGGGCATAAAGGATCTCCTTCAGGGCCGGGCCAGCGTATGCCAACGGCCGGCCTGCGACAAGAGCAGCGGCCCTGCCCAGGCGCATGCTACCGTCCAAGGCGGCCTTGCCGATGAACGCCCACCCCTTGCCGCACCCCTTGCCGCACCCCGCCGATGCGCCCCGCCGCGTGCTGCCGGTGCTGGTGCTGGCACAGCTGCTCGGCACCTCGCCCTGGTTTGCCGTCAACGCCGTGATGCCCGACCTGCAGCGCGCTTTCGGGTGGGACGCGGCCGCGGTGGGCACGCTGACCGCGGCGCTGCAGGGCGGCTTCATCGTCGGCACGCTGCTGTTCGCACTGCTGGCGGTGGCCGACCGCTGGCCGGCGCGGCGCGTCTTCGGGCTGTGCGCGCTGGCGGCGGCGCTGTGCACGCTGGCTGCCATGGCCAGCGCGGCCCACTTCCAGGCCCTGCTGGCCTGGCGCGCACTCACCGGCTTCTTCCTCGCCGGCATCTATCCGGTGGGCATGAAGCTGGCATCGATGTGGTTTCCGCGCGGCCTGGGGGCGGCGCTGGGCTGGCTCGTGGGCGCCCTCGTGCTGGGCAGCGCCAGTCCGCACGCGCTGCGTGCGCTGGGCGCGGACTGGGCCTGGCAATCGGTGTTCCTGGCCGTCGCCGGGGCGGCGGTGCTGGCCGGCGGGCTGGTGCAGGCGCTGGTGCCCGAGCCGATCCACCTCGGCGCCCCCGGGCTGCGCCTGTCCGCGCTGTCCAGCCTGTGGCGCGAGAGCCGCGTGCGCGCGTCGGTGCTCGGCTACTGCGGCCACATGTGGGAGCTGTACACGGTGTGGGTGCTGATGCCGTTGCTGCTGGCGACGCGGCTGGCCGACGCCACGGCGGTGTCGTGGTGGGCCTTTGTAGCGCTCGGCGCCGGCGCTGCGGGTTGCGTGCTCGGCGGGATCGTCGCCCGGCGCCAGGGCAGCGCGCGCGTGGCCCTGGCGCAGTTGGCCGTCAGCGGCCTGTGCTGCCTGGCCGCGCCGCTGATGCTGGTCGCGCCGCTGCCGCTGTTCCTGGCCTGGCTCGTGCTGTGGGGCGTGACCGTGGCCGGCGACTCGCCGCAGTTCAGCGCTCTGACCGCAGCCAACGCGCCGCGCGAAGCCGTGGGCAGCGTGCTCACGCTCACCAACAGCCTGGGCTTTGCGATCTCGGTGGTGTCGATCGAGTTCTTCGTGCGTCAGGCGCAGAGCGTGGCGCTGGGCAGCCTGCTGCCCTGGCTGGCCCTGGGCCCGTTGCTGGGCTGCTGGGCGCTGCGGCCGCTGCTCGGGCGCCGCTAGCGGGAGCATGGCCGTCATGTCCGACGCGGGTGCTGCTCACTCGACGGCCGCCGCCACGCCGCAGCCCGCGCGCTGGCGGCTGCGCCTGCTGGGCGCTGTCGAGTTGCTGGACAGCGCAGGCCGGCCGACGCGCCTGCCCACGCGGGCCGTCACGCTGCTGCTGGCCCGCCTGGCGATGGCGCCGCAGCGGCAGCATCCGCGCGAAGAATTGATCGACCTGCTGTGGCCCGGTGCGGATCGTGAGACCGGCCGCAACCGGCTGCGCCAGGCGCTGTCGGTGCTGCGCAGCCTGCTCGAGGCTGCGGCCGCTGGCTCGGAGCCCGACGCCGTGCTGGTAGCCGATCGGCGCGCCATCGGCCTCGTCGCCGGCGCGGTGGCCTGCGACGTGCACACCTTCAACCAGGCGCTGGCGCGCGGCCAGGCCGAGGTGGCGGCGCGCTGCTGCCAGGGTGAGCTGTTGCCGGGGCATTTCGACGAATGGGTGCTGGAGGCCCGTGCGCACCACGCCGCCCGGGCCGAAGCCCTGGCCGCCCGGGTGCCGGCTGCCTTTGCCGCGGCCCCGGCGACCGCAGTGCCCGACACCCGGCTGCCGCGCTACCTGACGCGCCTGATCGGCTTCGACGCCGTGCGCGACGCGCTGGCAGCGGCCCTGCCCGAGCAGCGTCTGGTGGTGCTGCGCGGACCGGGCGGCGCCGGCAAGACGCGGCTGGCAGTTGAGGTGGCACGCGCCTGGGCGCAGCGGCCGGTGGGCGGCGGCGGCGCCGCTGGCTGGTCGGGTGATGCGGCTCCGGCCTTCGACCTCGTCGCCTTCGTGCCGCTGGCCTCGTGCAGCAACCGCGCCGAGATGCTCGACGCCCTGCTGCACGCGCTGCACCAGGACGGCGGCGGCGAGCGTGCCGACGCCGCACAGCGCGTGGCCAGCAGCCTGGCCGGCCGGCGCGTGCTGCTGGTGCTGGACAACTTCGAGCAACTCGTCGAAGCCGGCCGCGACGACGTGGCGCGCTGGCTGTCGGACCTGCCGCAGCTGCACTTGCTCGTGACCTCGCGCCGCGTGCTCGGGCTCGACGGCGAGGTCGAGCAGGTGCTGCCTGCGCTGCCCCTGCCCGAAGTCGACGACGACCTGGCGACGCAGGCGCTCAACCCCTCGTTGGCCCTCTTCCTGGATCGCGCCCGCGCCGCGCGAGCCGACTTCCACCTGAGTGCCGGCAACCAGCGCCTGGTGGTCGACATCGTGCGCGCGCTGCATGGCCTGCCGCTGGCCATCGAGCTGGCCGCGGCGCGCGTGCGCAGCCTGGGCCTGGCCGAGATGCGTGCCCTGCTGGCGCCGGCAGACGGGCCCGGCCCGGGGCTGGCGCTGCTGGCACGCAGCGGGCCGCGCGCGCCCGACGACGCGCGCCATGCGTCGATGCTGCAGGTGCTGCAGTGGAGCTGGCGCCAACTCTCGGCCGCCGAGCAGGCGCTGCTCGCGGCCCTGGCCTCTTGCGACGGCGGTGCATCGCTGGCGCTGCTGTCGCAGCTGTCGGGCCGCGGCTTGGCCGACACGGCGCTGCAGGTCGACGGCCTGGTGTCGGCTTCAGTGGCCTACCCGAGCGCCGACGCCGACGGCAGCAGCCGCTTCCAGGTCTTCGAGCCGATGCGCGAGTTCGTCTTTCTGCAGGCCGGGCCGCTGGGCCTGGCGCTGCTGCGCGCTGCGCAGGCGCAGGCGGTGGCGGCCTGGGCCGGTGGCCTCGGCCCCCAGCCCGAGATGCGCGCCGTGCAGGCCGAGTGGGGCAACCTGCTGCGTGCGCTGGCGAGTGGCGCCGACGCGGATGTGCCGGGCGCCAGTCCACAACAGGCCATCGACACCCTGCTGGCGGTGCGCCCGGTGCTCGAAGACCTGCTGCTGCCGCCGCACGCACTGGAGCAACTGCGCAGCGTGGCGGCGGCGTCGGCCGGCCACCGGCAAGCCCTGATCCAGGCGCTGCTGGCCATGCACAGCTTCGAAGCCGGCCAGCGCGATGCCGCGGCCCGCCACGCCGCCGTGGCCCTGCTCGCGGCCAACGAGCCGCGCGACCGCGCCGAGGTGCTGCGCGGCGTGGCCCGCGTCAAGATGCGCCTGGGCGACGACCCGGTGCAGGTGCTGGCGCTGGTCGACGAGGCCATCGCGCTGGCACGCAGCCTGCAGCAGATGTCGGCCCTGGCTTGGGCGCTGAGCACGCGCTCGGTGCTGCTGCTGCGGCGCGACCGCGACCTGCAGGCCAATGTGCAGCACCACCAGGAGGTGCTCGCGCTGTGGCGCCAGCATGGCCCGCGCACCCGCGTCACCAGCGGCCTGGCCGGCCTGGCGCTGGCGCTGGGCTTCGTGCACCGCGTGCCGCAGCAGTTGCTGGTGCTGGACGAAGCGCGCGCGCTGGCCGCCGAGCTGGGTCAGCGGCGGCTGCTCGCCTTCACCCACAGCATCACCGGCTATGCCCTGGCCGACCAGCGCCGCTTTGCGGAGTCGGCGCTGCACTACCGCCAGTGCCTGCAGATGGCCTGGGACAGCGCCAGCTGGCGCGAATGGTTCTACGCGCTGTGGAACTTGCCGCGCACGCTGGCTCACCTGCGCCGGCCCGGGCCCGCGGCACAGCTGATGGGCTTTGCCGAGGCCTTCTATGCCCAGCGCTTCGGCGCCCTGGGCGCCGAAGACCTGCCCGAGGCGCGCCGCACGCGGCGCCTGGTGGCGGCGCAGCTGGGGCGCCCGGCCGCGCTCGCGCAGTGGCAGCGCGGCGCGGCGCTGTCGATGACTGAAGCGATGCGCCTGGCGCTGGCCGAAAGCGCGCCGGGCTGAGAGCGGACCAAGGGCCCGGAAGGGCCCGAGAGCTGCTCGAAGGCCAGACGGCGATTTCACGCCGGCTGGCTGAGAGCGGACCCAGGGCATACCGCCCCCTGCATTCCCGGGGGACACCCCCCGGTTCGCGGGGGCTCACCGTGGCTGCAAGGGCGCCGCAGCGCACACGCCGCTAATGGTTGACTAACGGTGGCTGGCGACAGTCGGTGCAAAGCCCATCACCGGAGTCCGAGCATGCGCACGCGTCACCATCATCTCAAGCACAACGCCCTCGCCCTGGCCGCAGCCGCCGTCCTGGGGCCGCTGGCCGCGACGCCGGCCAGCGCCGCCGTTTGCACCTGGAACACCGCCGCCGGCAACTGGGCCGCGTTGGCGAATTGGGCCGCTTGCGTGGCCGGCAACGGCAACCCGGCGGGCGTGCCGGGCAGTTCCGATACGGCGACCATCGGCGCGGCTGGCGTGGTGACGATCAACACCGGGCAGTCGGTGCTGAACCTCAACAACGCCGGCCAGATCAACATCGACGCCTTTGGCTTGAACCTGGTGGGCGGGGGCAGCACCGCCAACACCGGTGTCATCAACGTCGGTGGCGCCAGCACGGCGAACCTGGGCGTCTCGGCCGGCCACAACATCAACAACGCCGGTGGTGTGATCAACGTCGGCGCCGGCAGCGTCATCAACCAGTTCGGCAGCACCATCAGCGGCGGCACCATCAACACCACCGGTACCGGCGCGCTGGTGGCGTTCGGCAGCGGCTCCAACTTGCTCAGCGGTGTCACGCTCAATGGCCTGCTGGACATGGCCAGCGGCTTCGGCATCGAGCGCGTGATCAACGGGCTCACCCTGGGTGGCACCATCAGCGTCAACAACAACAGCGTGCTCGCCTTCGAGGGTAACAACACCCTATCCGGCGGCGGCACCATCGTGCTGGGCAATACGGGCGGCAGCAATCGCATCAGCCTGGACGGCACCGGCACCACCACCTTCGCTGCGGGCACCACCATTCGCGGCGAAAACGGCTCCATCATCGCCGGGACCTTTGTGGGCGGCACGCAGGCCCTGGTGAACAACGGCACCATCAGTGCCGACGTGGCCGGCGGCACCATCAGCATCAACGCCGCACCCGTCACCAACAACGGCACGCTCAGCGCGCTCAACGGTGGCACCCTGGTGCTGAACAACAGCGTCAGTGGCGGCGCCACGGGGCAGATCGTGGCCGGCGTAGGCAGCACGGTGCTGCAAAACGGGGTTGCGCTCTCCGGCACCATCAACACCAGCGGCAGCGGGCGCTTCGCTGCGTCGGCCAGCGGCAGCAACTTCCTCAACGGCGTGACGCTCAACGGCAGCCTGGACCTGGCCAGCGGCACCGCCTTCGAGCGCGTGATCGGCGGTGGGTTGGTGCTCAATGGCAGCGTCAACCTCAACAACAACAGCGTGCTGGCGTTCGAAGGCAACGGCGGCCTTTCGGGCAACGGCACCATCGTGCTGGGCAACACGGGCGGCAGCAACCGCATCAGCCTGGACGGCACGGGCACCACCACCTTCGCTGCGGGCACCACCATTCGCGGCGAAAACGGTTCCATCACGGCTGGAACCTTTGTGGGCGGCACGCAGGCGCTGGTGAACAACGGCACCATCAGTGCTGACGTGTCCGGCGGCACCATCAGCATCAACACCGCACCCGTCACCAACAACGGCACGCTCAGCGCGCTCAACGGTGGCACGCTGGTGCTGAACAGCAGCGTCTCTGGCGGCGCCACGGGGCAGATCGTGGCCGGCGCGGGCAGCACGGTGCTGCAAAACGGGGTCGCGCTCTCCGGCACCATCAACACCAGCGGCAGCGGAACCTTCACGGCGAATGGCAGCGGCTCCAACTTCCTCAGCGGAGTGACGTTCAACGGAAACCTGGATCTGACCAATGGGGGCTTCGAGCGCGTGACTGCCGGTGGGGTGGTGCTCAATGGCACGATCAACATCAACAACAACGGCATCCTCGCCTTCAATGACACGGGTGGGCTTTCCGGCAACGCCACCCTGGTGCTGGGCAACACCGGCGGCAGCAACCGCATCGGCCTGGACGGCACGGGCACCACCACCTTCGCCTCGGGCACCACCATTCGCGGCCGTAGCGGCACCATCGGCGCTGCCGCCTTCGTCGGCGGTTCGCAAGCCCTCGTCAACAACGGCACCATCAGCGCCGACGTGTCCGGCGGCACCATCACCATCAACACCGTGCCGGTGACCAACAACGGCACGCTCAGCGCGCTCAACGGCGGCACCTTGGTGCTGAGCAGCAACGTCACTGGCAACCTGGGAGGCCAGATCGTGGCTGGCGCGGGCAGCACCGTGCTGCAAAACGGGGTCACGCTCTCCGGCACCATCAACACCAGCGGCAGCGGGACCTTCACGGCGAATGGCAGCGGCTCCAACTTCCTCAGCGGAGTGACGTTGAACGGCAACCTGGACCTGACCAATGGGGGCTTCGAGCGCGTGACTGCCGGCGGGCTGGTGCTCAATGGCACCGTCAACATCAACAGCAACGGCGTCTTCGTCTTCAATGACACCGGTGGGCTGTCCGGCAACGCCACCCTCGTGCTGGGCAACACCGGCGGCAGCAACCGCATCGGCCTGGACGGCACGGGCACCACCACCTTCGCCGCGGGTACCACCATTCGCGGCGAGAACGGCACCATCGGCAATGCTGTCTTCGTCGGCGGCTCGCAGGTGCTGGTCAACAACGGCACCATCAGCGCCGACGTGGCCAGCGGCACCATCTCCCTCGTCGCTGCACCGGTCACCAACAATGGCGTGCTCAGCGCGCTCAACGGCGGCACCTTGGTGCTGAGCAGCAACGTGACTGGCAATCCGGGGGGCCAGATCGTGGCTGGCGCGGGCAGCACGGTGCTGCAAAACGGGGTCACGCTCTCCGGCACCATCAACACCAGCGGCAGCGGGATCTTCACGGCGACGGGCAGTGGCTCCAACTTCCTCAGCGGGGTGACGTTCAACGGCAACCTGGATTTGACCAATGGGGGCATCGAGCGCGTGACCCCCGGTGGGTTGGTGCTCAATGGCACCGTCAACCTCAACAGCAACGGCGTGTTCGTCTTCAACGACACCGGTGGGCTGACAGGCAATGCCACCATCGTGCTGGGCAACACCGGCGGCAGCAACCGCATCGGCCTGGACGGCACGGGCACGACCAGCTTCGCTTCGGGCACCACCATTCGCGGCCATAGCGGCACCATTGGCAATGCCGTCTTCGTCGGCGGCTCGCAGACGCTGGTGAACAACGGCAGCATCATTGCCGAATTGACCGGCGGCACCATCAATATTGCGGGTGCACCCCTGATCAACAACGGCCTGGTGCGCGCGCAGGCCGGCACCATGAACGTCAACGTGCCGCTGTCGGGCGCTGGCACGCTGCAAGTCGATGCCACCGGTGCGATGAACCTCGCGGCCGGTGTGAAGTCGCAAGGCGTGCTGGCCATGGGCGCCACAGGCGCGGCGCTGAATCTGAACACCGGCAACCTGACGATCAGCAGCGACTACACCAACGTGGGCGCGGGCACGGGCAACAGCTTCAACCGCCGCGCCGGCGTCACTGGCACCGGCCAGATCGTGGCTGCCGCCAATGCGGCGCAGGTCATCAATGGCTTGGGCGTGGCCAACGGCGCCACCAGCAACGCCACGCTGACGATCGGCAACATGCGCGTCGGCGCCAACACCTTCAACTACCAGATCGGCAATAGCGGCACCACCGGCCCGACCTTGCGCGGCGCCATCCAGACCTCGGTCAACGGCGGCAACCTGAGCGATGCTCGGCTGTCGGGTGCGGGTGTCACCGCCAGCAACTACAACGCCGGCGCGCCCGGCGGCAACTCGGGCAACCTGGGCGTGACTTTCACCGCCGCCGGTGCCGGCGCGCTGGCGCCGCTGACGGGCCAGGCCATCAACCTGCGCAGCAACTTCGAGAACATCGCCGACCAGAAGCTCAACATCGTGCTGGCCGGCGGTGCGGCGGCCTACAACCGCGCCGTCGGCAGCGCTGCGCCGGCGCCCGTGAACCTGGCCAACCAGCGCGTGAACGGCACGCTGGCGCAGGCGCTGACGGTCAGCAACACCGCCGCAGCCGGCGCCTTCAGTGAAGACCTCAACGCCAGTTTTGGCGCCAACACCGGTGCCGCCACGAACAACGCCGCCAACATCGCCGGCGTGGTCGCCGGCGGCAGCAACATCGGCTCGATGGGCGTGGGTGTGAACACCACCTCCTCGGGCGCCAAGACCGGCACCGTGACGCTCAACTACCAGACCAATGGCACCGTGGGCGGCATCAGCAACGGCCTGGGCGTGGCCGGCGCCAATGCGCCGCAGGTCATCAACGTCAACGGCAATGTCTACCAGGCGGCCAGCGGCAGCCTGCAGACGGGGCCCTTGAACTTCGGCACCGTGCAGGTGGGCCAGACGATCAACCAGAACCTGGTGGTGCGCAACACGGCCACGGGTGCGGCCGGCTTCGTCGAGGATCTGCATGCCGCTTTCGGCGCCTCGGGCAACAGCCAGATCACGGGCTCGGGCGGCCTGAGCGGCATCGCGGCCGGCAGCAACAGCACGGGGGCCAACGGCACCATGACGGTCACCGTCAATGCCACCACGGCCGGCGCGCTGAACAGCGGCATCGCCGTCAACTACACCAGCGCCGGCGCCGTGGGCGGGGTCAGCAACGGTCTGGGCACGCTGGCCGTGGGCAGCGAGAACTACGCCGTCAGCGGCACCATCCAGGCCGTGGGCAACGTCATCAACCAGGCCAACGCGCTGGTCAACAACCCGACCATCAACCTGGGCGCGGTGCGCGTCGGCGCAGCCGCACCCAGCGGCACCGTGAGCGTGACCAACGTGGCCAGCGCACCGCCGCAGGCGGCGCTGAATGCCTCGATCGCGGCCACCAGCGGGCCGGCGACGGCCGGCGGCAGCTTCAGCGGCCTCGTCCCGGGTGCCACCAACAACGGCAGTTTGCTGGTCGGCCTGAATACCGGCACCGCGGGCAACTTCACCGGCGGCAACGCGGGCACGGCAACGATCAGCTTCGTCTCCGACGCCAACAACGTCGGCAACTGCGCGCCCAACTGCCAGCTGAGCCTGGCGTCGCAGGTCGTCAACGTCGCGGGCAAGGTCTACACCCAGGCCGTCGGCCAGCTCGCCACGGGCGCGGTGAATTTCGGTGTCGTGCGCGTCGGCGACACCGTGAGCGCGCGCAACATCACCATCAACAACACGGCCGCGAGCACGGCGCTCAATGACACGCTGCGCGCCGATCTGACGGGCCTGGCAGGCCCGCTCAGCGGCAACGGCAGCGTCAGCGGCATCGCAGCGCAGGCCAGCGGACAGCTGGCGGTGGGGCTGAGCACGGTGAATGCCGGCGTCTTCAGTCAGACCGGCAGCGTCGGCTTCACGAGCCACAACGCCGACATGGCCGACACGTCGGCCGGCGCGGCCGCCGCACTGAGCGTGTTCGCGCAGGTCAACAACCTGGCCAACGGCGATTTCGACCTCGTCTCGGGCCAGGGCACCTTGTCGCAGACCGGCACCAGCTACGTGCTCGACCTGGGCACCGTGGTGCTGGGCAGCAGCGTGTCGTCGCTGCTGCAGCTGGACAACGACGTGGCCGGCCCGGCCGACGAGCTGTCGGGCCAGTTCGACCTCACGGCGGCTGACGACTTCACGCTCGGGGGCTGGAACCCGCTCGCCTTCCTCACCGCGGGGCAGGCCAGCGGTGCACTCAGCGTCAACTGGCTGGCTGGGGCGCTGGGCCTGTTCAGCGACACCATCGTCTTCAACGGCCGCGGCACCAACGCGTCGGACCCGACCGGCCTGGCGCAGTCGCGGCAGCTCCTGATCCGCGCCAACGTGGTCCAGGGCGGCGGCGGTGGCACGGTGCCCGAGCCCGGCACGCTGTGGCTGCTGCTGGGCGCGGCCGCGGCCAGCTTGCTGGCGCGGCGCCGGGCCGCAGCCCGGGTGAGTGGGCAATGAACCGGCTGCCGTTCTGGGCCGTGACGGCGCTGGCGGCGGCCTGCCTGGTGCTGGCCGCGAGCAACGTCGCGCTGTCGTCGAGCAACCGCGGCCTGCAGGGCGACATCGGCGTGCGCCAGCAGTACGTGCAGCAGTCGGTGCAGCTCGAAGGCCTGTACCGCGAGATCATCCGCGCCCTGGCCGAACTGGGCGCGCGCAACAACGACCAGGCCGTGCGCGCGCTGCTGCAGCGCCACGGCATCAGCTACACGGTGAATGCCCCCGCCAGTCCGGCGCTGGCGGCGCCGGCGGCGCCGGTGCGCAAGTGAAGCCAAGGCCGGAGGACGTCGCATGAACAACCAGACCGTGGTGCCGATGCCGGCACCCGCCGACGCCGAGGCGCAGAGCGAGCGCCTGGCCCAGGCCGCGCTGCGCCCGCGGGGCAGGCCGTACAGCGCCTTCGTGCCAATGCTGCTGGGCACCCTGGCGCTGCTGTTGGGCCTGGCCTGGCAGAGCTACCAGCTGCTGGCCGAGCGCGAAGGCCTGCAGGCGGCGCACGGCGGCCAGCAGCAGACGGTGGACAACGCCGGCAAGTTGCGCGCTTCGCTCGACGCACTGGCCGCCGACACGCAGCGCCTGGCCGACACCGGCAACGCCAGTGCGGCCGTGCTGGTGGCCGAGCTGAAAAAACGCGGCGTGACGATCAACCCGCAGGTGGCAGCGCCTGCGACCGCGGCAGCGCCGCGCTGAGGCGGGCGTCCATCCCCACTCCAGCTTGGCCCCGCTCAGCGCGCCTGGCGCCGCCTGGCAGCGGCAGCAACAGCGGCCAGGCCGCCCAGCAGCAAGGCCGCGGACGCCGGCTCGGGCACCAGGCTCACACTGCCGTCGTGCACAAAGGACACCAGGGCCCGGCTGTCGCTGATGAAGTTGCCGAAGCCCACGAAGCTGGCACTGCCGGTGGCGCCGTCGAAGATGCCGCTGCCGCCCTGGAAGTGCGTCAAGCCCTCGATGCGCAGCGAGCCCGGCGTGGCCGTCGGAATGACCTGCACCGTGAAGGTGCCGAGCAGCTCGTCACCATTGCTGGCGACGAAGCGATTGCTGCCGCTGCCTTGGCCGGTGGCCATGTTGACCTCGTCGGTGGACAGGTAGCCGGTGATGCCCAATCCGCCGCTGCCTTCGGTCTGGGTGGCAAAGCGCAGGATGGGGATCAGCGGATCGATCACCGCGACCACCTGCGATGTGCCGCTGGACTCCATGTGGAAGGTCAGCGCTTGCGCGGCAGGTGCAGCCAGGCAGGTGGCTGCCAGGGTGGCAGCGGCCAGGGTGTGGGGGAGGTTGTGGGCCATGAAGGGCTCCGGTGTTGGAAGAGCCTTGATTGAGCCCGCTGCAGCCATCCGCCGCCACGGGGCGACTGTCCCTTTGGCGCGCGTGGCGCCGCATTGGGCCGGGACAGTCGCCCTCCATGGAGCGGATGGGGGCCGCTCAGCCGAAGCCGAGTTCGCGCGCTCTGACCACCGCTTGCGGCCGCCCTTCGACATCCAGGCGCCGGTACAGGCGCGACAGCCCATTGCGCACGGTCTTGTCGGCCAGGCCCAGTTCGGCGCCGATCTGCAGGTTGTCGCGACCCGCTGCCACCAGGTGCAGCAAGGCACGCTCACGCGGCGTGAATCCGCTGGCAGCCGCTGTGTGTTGCGGCGCGTGGATGAAAGCCGCCATGGCCTCGATGAACTGCTCGAACGCGGGCTCGCCAGCCAGCGGGATGTGGTTGCGGCTGGGCAGCGTGATGAACCGCGCACCGGCAATGGTGGCGGCCAGGTGGCGGCCGCTTTCGATGCCGACGGTGGCGTCGTGTTCGGCGTGCAGCACCAGGGTCGGGCAGCGCAGCAGCGGCAGCAGGGCCCGCACATCCAGCCGCACCCGTGCCCGCATCAGCGCCGCGGCACGGGCCGGGCCACAGCACAGCCGCTGCTGTTCGTTGAGCGCGCGCACCTGCTCGGGCGTGCCGTCAGGGATCAGCGTGGACGTGAAAAACTGCTGCACCGGCGAACCTGCCCGGCCCCAGCCCAGTTCGATCAACCGTTCGGTCGCCTGCACCCAGGCCCAGAGGTCGGCGCTGGGCTCTCCGGCCAGCGGCCCGCAGGCGTAGGCACCCAGCAGTATCAGGTGACTCACCCGTTCGGGGTGGCGCACGGCGTAGGCGATCGCCGGCGCTGCGCCGCCGGACATGCCGAGCAGTGCCAGACGATCGAGGCCGGCGTCGTCGGCGACGGCCTCGATTTCTTCGACGGCAGTTTCCAGGTCCAGCGGTGTTTCGTCGGGGCCCGACATGCCGCAGCCCCGTTCGTCGTAGCGCAGCACGCGGAACTCACGGCCCAGCCGGGCGAGCCACGGCTGCCAGACCGGCGAAGCCGGATCGTTGCCCACGTTCGTCATCCAGTGCGCCGCCCGCAGCAGCGGCGTGCCACGCCCCTGCGAAGCCCAGGCAATGCGGGCCCCCGAGGCCACGTGTGCGAAGCGGATTTCCTGGGCCATCGCAGCAGAGTCTGAAGCCCTACTGAAACGCCACCTCGGCAAAGCTGCGCAGCTTGCGGCTGTGCAGGCTGCCGTGCCGTTCCTGGCGCAGCAGTTCCACTGCGCGCATGCCGATGCGCAGGTGCTGGTCGACGCGCTCGCGGTAGAAGTGGTTGGCCATGCCGGGCAGCTTGATCTCGCCGTGCAGCGGCTTGTCGCTGACGCACAGCAAGGTGCCGTAGGGCACGCGGAAGCGAAAGCCGTTGGCCGCGATGGTCGCGCTTTCCATGTCCAGCGCCACGGCGCGGCTCTGGCTGAAGCGGCGCTCGGGGCCGCTCGGGGGCAGCAGCTCCCAGTTGCGGTTGTCGGTGCTGACCACGGTGCCGGTGCGCAGGATGCTCTTGAGCGCATAACCGCTCAACTGGGTGACCTCGGCCACCGACTGCTCCAGCGCCAGCTGCACTTCGGCCAGCGCCGGCACCGGCACCCACAGCGGCAGGTCCTCGTCGAGCACGTGGTCTTCGCGCATGTAGGCGTGGGCCAGCACGTAATCACCGAGCTTCTGGCTGTTGCGCAGGCCGGCGCAGTGGCCGAGCATCAGCCAGGCGTGCGGGCGCAGCACGGCGACGTGGTCGGTGATGGTCTTGGCGTTGGCCGGGCCGACGCCGATGTTGACCATCGTGATGCCGCTGCTGTCGCTGCGCACGAGGTGGTAGGCCGGCATCTGCGGCAGGCGCGGCGGCGGCGCGCCGAACTCGTCGCCGGCACGGGCGGCACTGCCGGCGCGCCGCGTGACGACGTTGCCGGGCTCGATGAAGGCCTCGTATTCGCAGGCCGGGTCCGACATCAGGGCGTGGCCGAGCTTGATGAACTCGTCGATGTAGAACTGGTAGTTGGTGAAGAGCACGAAGTTCTGGAAGCATTCGGGCACCGTGCCCGTGTAGTGGCGCAGACGGTGTAGCGAGTAGTCGGTGCGCGGTGCCGTGAAGAGCGCCAGCGGGTGCGCTGCACCGGGGGCCGGATCGTGGGTGCCGTTGGCGATGCCGTCGTCCATCGCGGCCAGGTCGGGCAGGTCGAAGCGGTCACGCATGAGCAGCCGGCGTTCAGGCGGCATGCTGCCTTCGAGGTGGTCGTGCTCGGCCAGCGAAAAGTGCACCGGGATCGGCAAGGCGCTGGTGCCGACTTCGATGGCCACGCCGTGATTGCGCAGCAGCAGCCGGAACTGCTCGAGCAGGTAGTTGGCGAAGAGGTCGGGGCGTGTGACGGTGGTCTCGAAGACCCCCGGGCCGGCGACGAAGCCATAGCTCAGGCGCGAATCGGCGCGCGCCACGGTGTCGGTGCGCACGCGCACGAAGGGGTAGCAGGCGCGCACGTGCTGGCCGTCGTCTTCGCCGGCGACGAATCGCTGCAGCGCGCCGCGCAGGTGGTCGATGCTGCCGCGGTAGATCAACTGCACCTGGGCCAGCGCTGATTCGGCGTCGCTGTGGCGGCTGGGCGCAATGAACAGGGGCAAAGAGGTCATGGGCGTTCCCTTCTTGTTGTTGGCGGCTGCGGCAGGCGGCGGGCCGCTGGATGGGCCGCTGGATGGGTCATTATCGAGCGCCGTGACCTCAGGCCGGCGGCGCTGGTACGGCGTGGCTGCCGGCCGGCGGGGCCGTGGCAGGGCGGGCCTGCAGTTCGGCGCGCACGGCCCGCATCTCGTCGTGCAGCGCGCCCAGGCGGTGGTGCAGGTCATGCAGGATCTCGCGCTCGATGCGGCGCTCTTCGGTCTCGATCCAGGTCGTGGCAATGGCCGCCGTGGCCAGTGTCAGCACCCCCAGACCCAGCAGCACGACGAAGACCGAGAAGATGCGCGAGGCCGCCG